>JAKSQV010000003.1 GCA_024403935.1 Ruminococcus sp.
TTCAATTTTCAAGATGCTGTATCGCTCTCGTTCGGCGACTTAATTATTATATCACTATTCCAGCCCTTTGTCAAGCCAAATGTACGCTTGTGAATCTCACTTTTTTTGTACAAGTTGCTACGCTATCAGGAAGCGCACCACAAACGCCGCTCCCAGCAGAGCTAAGATACCAAATCCTGCAAGGCTCAGCTTTATCTCGTGCATTGATCTGCAGCACTCAGGATCGCTCTTTTTATATATGAGCGGAAGCTCTGCTCCGCTGCTGAGCGGTCTGTCGTAGCTTTCGGTGTCCTCACCGGTGACCTCGCTGCCGCCGACCTGATACGCCACCTTGTGAACAAACCGTCCTTTCGCGTCCTTACGCGCTGATACCACGCGTCCGACCGTTTCTGTACCGCTGATTCTGAATATCAGTGTCCTGACAAACATCACAAGCCCGACAAGTCCTGCCGCGGCTCCCAATACTCCTATTATCGTATTTTCCATACTGTCTCCTAACATATCAATTTCAGCTCTGCCCAGAGCACACAACTTCAGCCGATTTACGTCAAAAAATACCGAGCCCTTTGTATCGGGCTCGGTAATCACTTCTTTGATCAGGACCGCACTTATGCCATTAATTTTACCATTACTGCCTTCTGTGCGTGGAGGCGGTTTTCAGCTTCCTCAAAGATCTCCTTGGCGTGAGCCTCAAATACCTTCTCGGCTATTTCCTCCTCGCGGTGTGCAGGCAGACAGTGAAGCACCATTGCATCAGCATTTGTAACAGCCATAAGCTCATCATTGACCTGATAGCCTGCGAATGCCTTTCTGCGCTTCTCAGCCTCGTCCTCCTGTCCCATGGAAGCCCATACATCTGTAAGTACAACGTCTGCGCCCTTTGCTGCCTGAACGGGAGACTCTGTCATCTCGAACTTGTCACCGTAGCCTGCGGCAAAGTCAAGAATCTCCTTGGGCGGCTGGTAGTCCTTCGGGCAGGCGATAGACACGCTCATGCCTGTCTTGAGTCCGCCTACGATAAGTGAATTTGCCATATTGTTACCGTCACCGATAAAGCACATTTTCAGACCTGCAAGCTTGCCCTTGAACTCACGGATAGTCATAAGGTCTGCAAGCACCTGACAGGGATGGCAGAAATCTGTAAGTCCGTTGATTATCGGGATATTGCCATACTTCGCAAGGTCCTCGACCTCCTTCTGCTCGAATGTGCGGATCATAATGCCGCTGAGGTAGCGTGAAAGCACTCTTGCGGTATCCTGAACGGGCTCGCCGCGGCCTATCTGGAGGTCATTCGACGAGAGGAAGAGCGGATATCCGCCAAGCTGGTACATTCCTGTCTCAAATGAAACTCTTGTACGTGTGGAAGCCTTCTGGAATATCATTCCGAGAGTCTTTCCCTTGAGGTGCGGATGCGGTATACCGTGCTTGAGCTCATATTTGAGCTGGTCAGCAAGGTCGAGTATTTCTGTTATTTCTTCAGTGCTCAGATCGAGCATTTTCAATAAGTGTTTCATATCTGTATATCCTTTCTCTCAATCCGTTACTTGCTCTTGTTCATGTCACCGAAGGTCAGATCGACCGCGATGGCAAATAACGGTATATAATCATCAAAGACCTTGTCTTCGATGCCTATCTCATATTGCAGATCTCCTGCTGTATTTGTATGAACTACCAGCTTTCCGACGTTCAGTCCGTCCTTGAGAAGCTGGAAGTCCCTGTGCTCCTTGCTCGTTATCGCATAGCTTATCACGGAGCCTGCCGTATCCTTGCCCTCGACTGTTATAGTCGGATCGAGGAAAAGCGACTTGCATTCGAGCTTCATTATCTCAGCATCGTTGTGCGTTATCGCAAACATCGGCTTTCTATCCTCATTCATCTGTACAATGGTATACAGCTGATAATTGCTTGCATCGAGAAGCAGATATCTTGAACCGCCAAAAGCTTTCTTTTTTATAGTATAAAGAAGCCTCTGCTGTTTCTTATCTGTAACCGTAAATTTATTCGTTCCTTTTACGGTGATCATCAGCTCCATGAATCATTCCTCCAGTATCTCAAACAGCAGATCAAGACCTGCATCTATCTCGCCTGTCTCAATAGTAAGAGGCGGAAGCAGTCTTACCTTTTCTTTTGCCGTCAGCACGAGCAGTCCCTTTTCGAGAGCCGCCTTTGCCACATCTGCTGCTTTTTTGGATTTAAGTGTGATGCCTATCATCAGTCCGAGACCGCTTACCTCTGCGACCTCACTGCATTTTTCAAGCTTAGATCTGAAGTGCTCTGCCTTGGCACATACGCTGTCGAGGAAGCCCTCACTCTCTATCCTGTCGAGAACTGCATTTCCTCCTGCGCAGGCGATAGGATTTCCGCCGAAAGTCGAGCCGTGCGTACCCGGAGTAAGTACGCCTGCAAGCTTTTCGCTCACGAGGCACGCTCCCATGGGGAGTCCGCCTGCTATGCCCTTTGCAAGTGTTGTGATGTCAGCCTTTTTGCCGTACCACTCTCCTGCAAGGAATCTGCCCGTTCTTCCTACACCTGTCTGTATCTCGTCCGCAATGACGAGAACGTCATTTTCAGCACACAGCTCATAGACTGCGTCAACAAAATCCTTATCAAGCTTGTTTACACCGCCCTCGCCCTGAACGTACTCAAGCATTACCGCACAAACGGTATCATCGAGCTTGGCTTTCAGGTCAGCGGTATTGTTCGCCTCGGCATAGACAAAGCCATCGACGAACGGGAAGAAGTAATTGTGAAATACGTCCTGTCCTGTGGCGGAAAGAGTAGCTATCGTTCTGCCGTGGAAGGAATTTACAAGGGTGATGATATTGTGCCTGCCCTTGCCGTACTTATCGAAGCTGTACTTCCTTGCCGTTTTTATCGCACACTCGTTTGCCTCTGCACCGCTGTTTCCGAAGAATACCTTATCATAGCCGGAAACCGCACAGAGCCTTTCCGCAAACTCAGCCTGAACAGCTGTATAATAATAGTTGGAGTTGTGCTGGAGAGTTCTTGCCTGAGCGCAGACCGCATCAGCCCATTTCTCATCGCAGTAGCCGAGGCTGTTCGTACCGATACCGCTTCCGAAATCAATATATTCCCTGCCGTCCTCGTCCTTGCAGCGTCTTCCTGAGCCCTGCTCCATAACGAGCGGATATCTTCCGTAGGACTGTATTACGTGTTCATTGAATTTTTTTATAGTGCTTTCACTGCTCATAAGTATCTCTCCTTGTGACATACTTCACAGATACTGCTACAGTATATATTATAGCTCTGTTTTGTATGTAAAATCAATAACCTTTATGCAAATTAGGGTAAATTTTTTGTATACAAGTCAACAAATTTTAGTAAATATCAACCTATTATGTAAACTGTGTACCGATTCCTTCGTTTGAAAGTATCTCAATGAGGATGGAATGCGGAACTCTGCCGTCGATGATGACGGTCTTGGGAACACCGCGCCTTACTGCTTCAACACAGCAGTCGATCTTCGGTATCATGCCGCCCGAGATTATCCCCTGCATCTTCAGATACGGTACCTCGCTGACATTGACAGCAGGAATGAGTGTGGACGGATCGTCCTTATCGCGGAGAAGTCCTGCGATGTCGGTCATGAGTATCAGGTTCTCTGCTCCGAGCTCAGCCGCAATGCGTGCAGCAGCCGTATCGGCATTTATATTATAGGTGTTGGCGTCCTTGTCAGTTGCTACTGTCGCAATTACGGGAATGTTTCCGTTGTCGAGCGCATCAAGGATAGGCTTGGTGTTAACGTGGATTATCTCGCCTACCCAGCCGAGGTCCTGTCCGTCGCCCGAAGTCTTCTTCTCGGCAACGAGCATTTCTCCGTCGATACCGCACAGTCCGACAGCACTTCCCTTATGCTGTGCAAGAAGCTGTACCAGCTCCTTGTTGACCTTGCCTGCAAGCACCATTTTCACCACGTCCACGGTCGCCTCATCGGTGTATCGCAGACCATTGATAAATTTGCTCTCGATATTGAGCTTCTTGAGCATATCGCTTATCTCAGGACCGCCGCCATGTACGAGTACGACCTTGATACCGACAAGTGAAAGCAGCACGATGTCCGTCATGACTGCATCCTTGAGCTCCTTGTTGGTCATGGCATTGCCGCCGTACTTGACAACAACTATCTTGTTGCTGTACTTCTGTATGTACGGGAGCGCATCTATGAGTATCTGCGATTTATCCTGATTTGAAATCTTTTCCATTATTTTTTCTCCTATCAGCACGGACGTTTTCCGGTGCATCTTTTATGAACGATAATCGCCGTTTATCTTGACATAGTCATAGGTGAGGTCGCAGCCCCAGCATACGGCTGTGCCGCTGCCTTCACCGAGCGATACGATTATCTGTATCTCGTCCTCGGAAAGCACCTTCTTTGCTTCCTCCTCATCGAACTTCACTACGCAGCCCTGATGACCGAGGGTAATGCTTCCGCTCTTGGAAGACATATCTATATCCACCTTGCTGATGTCGAAATCAGCATCCGCATAGCCGACAGCGCAGTAAATACGTCCTGCATTGGCATCCTCGCCAAATATCATGGACTTGAGCAGGCTTGAGCAGATGACCGACTTTGCAACTGTCTCGGCTGTCTTCTCGTCGGAAGCACCTGTAACAGCGCACTCGATGAGCTTTGTTGCGCCCTCGCCGTCCTTAGCCATCATGCGTGCAAGATTGAGCATGATGTTGTACAGGGCATTGGAAAATGCTCCGAAATCCTCATCCTCGGTCACTACCTCGCTGTTGCCTGCCGTGCCCGAAGCCATTATGCAGACCATATCGTTCGTTGAGGTGTCACCGTCAACGCTTGCGCGGTTGAGTGTTACCTTTACATTGTCGCTGAGAGCACGCTGAAGCATCTCTGCCGAAATGCAGGCATCAGTTGTGATGAATGTGAGAGTTGTAGCCATATTCGGATGTATCATGCCGCTTCCCTTGAGCATTGCGCCCATAACGCAGGTCTTGCCGCCCATTTCAAACTCCACCGCTACCTCCTTGGGCTGGGTATCGGTAGTCATTATAGCCTCGAGCGCAGTCTTGTTACCGCCGTAGTTGAGTCCCTCTACAAGCGGTTTCATACCGTTTGCGATAGGCTCTATGGGGAGTACCTGTCCGATGACACCTGTCGAAGCTACGATAACATCGTTCTCGCTGATGCCGAGAGCCTCAGCCGCAAGCTGAGCCATTTTTGTTGCCTTTTCATAGCCGTCGGGGTTGCAGGTATTGGCATTGACGGAGTTCACGATAACAGCTCTTGCCTTTCCGTCAGCAAGGTGCTCTTTTGTAACGAGTATGGGAGCTCCCTTGACCTTGTTTGTGGTATATACAGCGGCAGCAGTACACTCTGTATCTGCCGCTATCATTGCGAGGTCGTTCTTCTTCTGTGTTACCGAAGCTCCCACATGGGTAAGACCGCACTGAATGCCGTTTGCCTTGAAGCCTCTTGCAGCACAGACACCGCCGTATACGAATTTCACATTTCCGATTTTCTTAAGATCCATTACCATTTCCTCCTTATGTATCTATTCTTACAAGCTCACAAAGAGCCTTATTCCGATAGTTGAGGTCGTCCCTCACCGTGAAGCCCATATTCCTGCACGACATCCACAGCGCATACACGCTGTCATAGTCGTTGATCGTCATTTTGCGGATCTCCACACCAACACCTCCTGTATATCAGACAAGACCTGTTGTCTCGTCAATTCCCATCATGATGTTAAGGCACTGAACAGCCGCGCCGCTTGCGCCTTTTCCGAGGTTATCGAGCCTTGCACAGAGCAGTATCTGCTCATCACTGCCGAACACGAAAACCTGAAGCTTGTTCTGTCCGCTGAGCGTATTCGATGCAAGGAAGAAGCTCTTCTGCTCGTCTGCTGACATCAGGGGCATTACCTCTACGAGCTTCGCGCCCTTGTAGTGCTCCGCATACATGGCGTGTATCTCCTCGGGAGTATACGCCTTCGGGAGCGTTCTTGTCTGGAGCGGTACGCTTACCACCATTCCGCTGAAATAATCGCAGACCATCGGGTTGAACATCGGCTTGAAGGTCAGTCCTGAAACCGCCTGCATCTCGGGAAGATGCTTATGCGCCTGAGAAAGCGCATACTGACGGGGGCTGTTGAACTCCTCGGGCTTTTCACTGCCCTCATATATTGCTATTGCCTTCTTTCCTGCTCCGCTGTAACCCGAAGTTGCGTATGCAAATACAGGATAGTCCGCAGGAATGATGCCGTTTGCAACAAGAGGATACACTATCGAATTGAATCCGCTCGCGTAACAGCCCGGAACAGCAACCCTGTTTGAGCTCATTATCTTTTCGCGGTGAGCAGCAGACAGCTCGGGGAAACCGTAAGCCCAGTCGGGATTCGTTCTGTGAGCCGTGGATGCATCAATTATACGAACGTGGTCATTATCCTTGTCTATGAACGAAACTGCCTCGCGTGAAGCGTCGTCGGGCAGGCAGAGGAAAACATAGTCCGCGCTGTTTATGAGGCGTGCGCGTTCAGCAGGGTCTTTTCTGAGCTCCTCGCTTATCTTTACAATTTCAATATCGCTTCTGCCCTCGAATCTCTCAAGTATCTTGAGGCCTGTTGTGCCCTCCTGACCGTCTATGTAAACCTTCACTGACATTTTACGTCCTCCTGTAATATCATTATCCGCATCGTCCGTATTTGCGGTATGTGCGTTGCCTCCGCATTTCGGACAATAGCGTTCGTTGTCTGTCATTGACCAGCTGCTCCAGCTATAGCCGCATTTCCGGCAAACGTGCCTGCGTTCGACGGGCGGTGGTCCGTATCCGCACTGCTCAACATCCTCATGCGGCTCATTTTTGCCGCCGCCTGCCTTTGTGCCGCAGTAACGGCAGAAAAGGTCGCCGTCTCCGAGAAATGCGTGGCATTCTCCGCATCTGCCCTCATAGTCGGTCGAGAGCCTGCAGGATATTCCTCCGGAATGTCTCATATATCCGTCTCCTTGCCGCTCTGACGCTTGTTCACCTTGCGCTCGTACTTCTCGCGCTTAGGATCACGCGGCTTTTCTTCAGCCTCGTCCTCCATGAGCGAATGTATGACGCTTATCGTAAGTGTGGCAACAACTATGCCTGCGAACCACAGGATATGCCCCCATGACGGAACGGCTATCCAAAGTCCCATAACTACCTCTCCGACTACCCACAGCACTCCCATGAGGAGAGTGAGTCCGAAAGTGAAAATGAGGTCTTTTTTCTTCATAGCTTAACCGAGCTCCGCAAGTCTTTTTTCTGCGAGTGCTATCTGCTTTGCCACTTCATCGGGAGAAGGACCGCCCTCGGACTTTCTCTCGCGTACACAGGTATCAAGGCTTATCGCATCGTATACGTCATCGGCAAAGAGGTCGGTCATTGCCTTGTAATCGTCAAGCGACAGCGTTTCAAGCGTAACGCCCTTCTCTATGCACTGTGCAACGAGAGTGCCTGTGATCTTGTATGCATCACGGAACGGCATTCCCTTCTTAACAAGGTAATCAGCGCAGTCCGTTGCATTGATGAAGCCCCGTGCAGCAGCAGCGCGCATATTCTCCTTGATAACACGCATTGTTGCAAGCATGGGAGTGAAAGTCTTTACGCAGAGCTTTACGTTGTCTACCGCATCGAATATGGCCTCCTTGTCCTCCTGCATATCCTTGTTGTATGCAAGGGGAAGTCCCTTCATCATCGTGAGAAGGGTGACAAGGTCGCCGTTGACTCTGCCCGTCTTGCCGCGGATAAGCTCTGTAATGTCGGGGTTCTTCTTCTGCGGCATTATCGACGAGCCCGTAGCGAATGCATCGTCAAGCTCGATGAATTTGAATTCCCACGAGCACCAGAGGATTATTTCCTCGGAAAAACGTGAGAGGTGAGTCATCAGCAGCGACAGCGCACAGCACAGTTCAACACAGTAATCGCGGTCGGCAACTCCGTCAAGGCTGTTCGGCATGGGAGCCGTAAAGCCAAGCAGATCAGAGGTCTGCTGACGGTTTGTTCTGTATGTCGTGCCTGCGAGAGCACCGCTTCCGAGCGGACAGTAATTCATTCTCTCTGCGGCATCCTGAAGTCTTTCTGTATCGCGCATGAGCATCCACACATACGCCATAAGGTGGTGAGCAAGGGTTATAGGCTGTGCTCTCTGGAGATGAGTATAACCCGGCATTATCGTTTCGGTATGCTCCTTGGCAAGCTTGATGAGCGTCTCAATGAGCTCGCGCACCATAGCCTTTATCTCAGCTATCTCGTCACGGAGATAAAGTCTGAGGTCAACCGCTACCTGATCGTTTCTTGAACGAGAGGTGTGAAGCCTCTTTCCCACGTCTCCGAGACGCTTTGTAAGCTCCGCCTCAACGAACATGTGGATATCCTCGGCATTCGGATCAAGCTCAAGAGCTCCGCTGTCTATATCAGCGAGGATGCCCTTCAGTCCCTCAATGATAGTGAGGCTGTCCTCCTTTGTGATTATACCGCAGTCCCCGAGCATGGTAGCATGGGCGATACTGCCCTGTATATCGTGACGGTACATACGTCCGTCAAAAGCAATGGAAGAATTGAAGGCGTTTACGCCTGCATCGACCTGCTTTGAAAACCTTCCTGCCCACATCATATCTGCCATAATTTTTCTCCTGTTAATTTATGTTTTTAAGGTTTAATGTGTTTATATATTTCAGAATACTGCAAGAAGTACAAAGACAATTGCCAGTATAACAACTGCTGTAATTACCTTGCTGACCCATGAAGGAACGGTATCTTTTCTTTTTGAAACTGCAAAGGCGATTACTGCAATTGCAGTAATCAGAGTTCCCGCAATCAGTCTGATTACAGCATCACGTACATAGTTAAGTTCAAGCACATCGCCTGCCTGCAGAGCGAATGATAATCCTTCAAGTTCGTTTGTTCGGTTTGCAAGTTCGTCTCTGACCTCATAATCGCCTGCACTCTTTGACAAGCCTTTGATAGAAACGCCGTTTCCCTTAGCCATGCCTTCCGAGTCAAAGTTCTTTTCGAGCCAGTTTTTGCCTGCGTGAATGGTGTAAACTTCGCCTGAGGCTTCATTTATTCCGATATAGTAGTAATCCTTGCCTGTGGGAATAATGCCGTTGATGCTGTTTTCAACAACAAGAAGCTGACCTGCTGCGTCAATAGTTGTTTCATGTACGTCTTCCTTGTTGGTTAAATCCATGATGCTCATTACAAAGAAAAATGCAATGAATATCAAAGCAAGGAAAATCATCAGAAATCCCTTTAAATATTTATTCATAAAATCCCCTTATTTTAAGTATTCCAGTTCTTTAAGCTTCTGAACATAGCTTTCATCTTCCATGCGGAGCCTTGATTCCTCTGAAAGACGTTCATATTTCCGTCTTTTGCTTCCTGTGGAAATACGGATCATATCGACTATTGCGGCAATTATCATACCAATGCCGAGCAGTAAAATCACAGACGGCATCAGAAACTGCATTGAATCGGGAGTTCCGAGCATACGCATTCCGAAAAGATAGTATCCTCTCCAGCAGATTAATGCACCGATAACCAGTAAAACAATATCGCTTTTTATGCTGAATTCTGCTTCGGGAATACCCTCAGCGGCTAATTCGTGACATCTCGGGTCGATATATTCCGTTCCGCATTTTTTGCATGATGCGAGAGGACTTTTGTATTTTTTCTGATATTTTTCATAGCTTAGCAGTTTCTTACCGCAGTTTTTACAGTGTATTTCGTATGCCATCCGCTTTACCACCTCATTGTGACCTCTGCCGACGATAACTCCATCCTTTACGATAACACAGCCGAAAGGGCCGCCGTGACCTGCCCGTATTCCTTCCTGAGCCTCGCCTATCGCGAGCTTCATGAATCTGTTCACTTCTTGTCCTTGTACGCGTAGCCGAAATTTATCGGAGGAGCCGTAACGGAAACATAGACGAATTCAGTATCGCCGTCGTTGAGAAGTCCGTGAACGTCCTTGTCTGCAAATCTGACAACATCGCCTGCTTTGAATTCCATAGTCTTGTCATCGGCGAGCAGGAGCTTGCCTGTACCCTTTGTCGCATACCATATCTGCTCGGAAGCATCATGAGTATGTCTCGGCTGACTTGCTCCGACTTCAAGGTGAACTTCTGTTATCGTAACTCTTTCACTTGATGAATTCTCAGGATTCAGGAGCTGTCTTGACACAACTCCGGGATTTGAAAGCTCTCTTATATCTGCCGAACTTATGAATTCCATTGTATGTTCCTCCTCTGAAAAAAATCATAACAGGCAGGAGGCTTGCCCCTGCCTGTTTATATTATTCGGGTATATAGAGGTTTATCTTCGTATCCTCGCCGTCATCGCCGTGAATGACAAGATTTGAAGCACTGCCCTCTTCGCGGACATATCTTCGCATCAGATATTCTGAACTCGGCGCATACAGCTTCTCTTCATCGGTCATGTTATCCCAGTTCTTGAAGAAATCCGCTTCCCACTTGCAGCAGACATAGCAGACAATATACTGTCTCCAGTCGCTGTTTTTGAGCTCGCTGAACTTAGAATATGTAAACGGCTGAGCGTTTGCAGATTCAAATGCTATATCCTCATTGGTGATGAAGTTATCGAGCGGTCCTTCAAGAGGAGTGATCGACAAGGTCTTTTCGTAGTAGCTAACCTCACTGTCTGACGAATCACCCCACGGAGGAGTCTCAAAATGGTCTTCAACAGCGCAGTATCTTCCCTTTATCTTATAAATAGTGGGGTGCTTTTTCTCGTAGTCATCAAATCCGTCCTCGTCCTTTTCATACCAGCACATATTCTCGGCAAATTCCTCGAAATCGCCCTCTATACTGAGGTCGCACTCGCGGCTGACGTTGTACTCGTCATCATAGGTCATCATGCACCGGAAGTCCTCCAGAGGATATTCGTCCTGATATCTGAAACGGTAAACTCCCCACAAATTGCCGTCGGTGTCCCTTCCGCCCCAAACTGTGGAGGTCGTATGTGAATACGGCTCTTTTTCTCCGACAAGAACAGATACCTTACCTATCTTGTCATCAATGCGGTAAGAATTGAAGTTGATACCTATGGTCAGGATGGTGGCTGTATCGCTTTCGCTGTCGTCCTCGTCGAATCCTGCCTGTGCAAGAGGGCAGGTGCAGTAATCGAGCAGGCTCACCTCGACGCTTTCGAGATATTCCATATCCGCGTCCTTGATAGCCTGTATCTCCTTTGCAGAAAGAGTAGGCTCCTCAGTCGTGGGTTCTGTCTCAGGCTCAGTCTCGGGCTCTGTCTCGATCTCGGTCACAGGTTCTCTTGTGGTAGGGGGCTCGGGTACGATCACCTTGTCATCTCCGCCTGATCCGCAGCTTACAAATGAAGCTGCAACACAAATAAGCGAAAGGATTGATACAATCTTTTTCAATTTTTCTCTAACTCCTCATTAACCTATTGCTTTTACTTGTTGTTTCTCTTCTGGTCGAGCTTAGCCTTGACCTTTATCGGGAGACCGAAGAGGTTGATGAATCCGGCAGAATCAGCCTGATTGTAAACCTCGTCCTCGTCGAATGTAGCGACCTCCTCATCATAGAGAGTGTAAGGAGATGTAACACCTGCGTTGATGATGTTGCCCTTGTAGAGCTTGAGCTTTACATCACCTGTAACTGTCTTCTGTGTCTCTGTAACGAATGCGCTCATAGCCTCACGGAGAGGTGTGAACCACTGACCGTTGTATACGATGTCAGCAAACTTGATGCCGAGGTACTGCTTAACTCTTGCAGTTTCCTTGTCAAGGCAGATAGTCTCAAGAACTTCGTGTGCGTGGTAGAGGATAGCACCGCCGGGAGTCTCATATACGCCTCTTGACTTCATTCCTACGAGACGGTTCTCAACGAGGTCTGCAAGACCGATACCGTTCTCGCCGCCGAGCTTGTTGAGAGCAGATACCATTTCAACACCGTTGAGTGTCTTGCCGTCGAGCATTGTGGGAACGCCCTTTTCAAAGTGGATAGTGATATATGTGGGCTTGTCGGGAGCATCTATGGGAGATACGCCTAATTCAAGGAAGCCCTTCTTTTCATACTGCGGCTCGTTTGCAGGATCCTCAAGGTCGAGACCCTCGTGGCTGAGGTGCCAGATGTTCTTGTCCTTGGAGTAGTTTGTCTCACGGCTGATCTTGAGGGGGATATTGTGAGCCTCTGCGTAGTCGATCTCCTGATCACGTGACTTGATGTCCCATTCTCTCCAGGGAGCAATGATGGTCATATCAGGAGCAAAAGCCTTGATAGCAAGCTCGAAGCGAACCTGATCGTTGCCCTTGCCTGTACAGCCGTGGCAGATAGCGTCTGCGCCCTCTGCGATAGCGATCTCAGCTATTCTCTTGGCAATGATCGGACGAGCAAAGGAGGTACCGAGCATATATCTGTTCTCATAAAGAGCGCCTGCCTGAACAGTAGGATAAACGTAGTCCTGAATGAACTCCTCCTTGAGGTCGGCAATGATGAGCTTGGAAGCGCCTGTCTTGATTGCCTTTTCCTCGAGGCCGTCAAGCTCTGTGCCCTGTCCTACGTCACCTGAAACAGCGATGATCTCGGGATTGTTGTAGTTTTCCTTGAGCCACGGAATGATGATAGATGTGTCAAGTCCGCCCGAATATGCGAGAACTACTTTTTTAACTTCTTTTTTAGCCATGATAAATACCTCCTGAAATTCAAAACGCCGTCAGCGGCGTGAAAAATCGTGATATTAATATTATACACCGCCGATTCGTGTTGTCAACCCCTTTTGCATAAATATTCATAGTTTGTGCAAATATTCTTGATATTATGAATATTTATTCATTCTTCCATGCATAATATCATATAAAATCAAAGGAGCAGACTCATGTCTGCTCCCTCTTTATCTCATTTTTCCTGCCGCAGATCTTTGCGTACACAAATACTCCAGCACAGGCTATGGCTGTTCCTGCCGCATAGCTGAACAAATCTTCGACCGCAAAGCTCGTTCCGATGAGAGTGCGGAGGATAGGATTCTCTATGCCGAATCTGTCCGCAAAGCCCCATTTCTGCAAAAACTCTACCGCAAAGGCAAATGCAAGAAGCAGAAGATTCACGGCGTAATGGTTGTTCCTGCCGCCGAGCACCGCCTGCACAAGACAGTACAGCACCCACATGACAATGACGTCTCCGCCGTAATAGCGGATGAAATTGCCGTGCTGGGTCAGCGCGATAAGCACCTCAACTCCTACGAGCAGCACTAACAGAATAATATACGGAATCCGCCTTTTCATTCGGTGACCTCCTTTTCAAGGCCGGGGAAAATGCCGAGACTGCGGCGAAGTATCCCGTTCATGAAAGCGATGGCGGTGCCGTAATTCGTGAACGGCACACCTTCAGCCGCCGCCGCATTCATGCGGTGGAGCATTTCCCTCTCGTTGAGCATACAGCCTCCGCAGTGTATAACAAGGGCATATCCCGACAGCTCCTCCGGAAAGTCGCGTCCGCTTGAAAGCTCGATATTCAGGCTCTTTCCCGTGTATTTTTTCAGCAGCGCAGGAAGCTTCACACTGCCGATATCGCCGCACTGGCGATGATGGGTACAGCCCTCGGAGATGAGCACTGTATCGCCGTCACGGAGCCTGCGTATCGCCGCCGCACCGCTGACTGCCGCTCCAAGGAAGCCCTTGTACCGCGCCATGAGTATCGAGAATGATGTGAGCGGAACATTCTCGGGCACTATCCTGCTCACCATACCGAACACCTGACTGTCCGTGATGACCAGCTCAGGCGGCTTTACAAGCCCTGCAAGCGTATCTGCAAGCTGTCCCTCCCGTGTGAAAACGGGTATTGCTTCCGCATCGAGAATGTCGCGGAGAGCCTGCACCTGCGGCAGTATCATGCGTCCCTTCGGTGCAGATCCGTCAATAGGCGTAACAAGCACGACCACATCGCCTGCGTTGATGATGTCGCCGATTATACGGCGTTCACTGACCGACTTTTCAGCAAGCCCGCCTATCATCTCCTTCAGCTCGGAGATGTTCGTCTTTTCAGCCGCACTGACCGATATTTCGTTGTCTGTGCGTATTTCCCGTCCGCTTATATCCGACTTGTTGTGTGCTATGATATACGGCAGACCTCTCTCTTTGAAAAGTCCGATAAGCTCACTGTCACACGCGCTCATACCGATACTTCCGTCCGTCACAAGAACGGCAACATCCGTCTTGGCAAGTATCTGACGTGTCTTCTTCACGCGGAGCTCTCCGAGCTCGCCCTCATCATCAAAGCCGGGAGTGTCGATGATCTCGACAGGTCCGAGCGGCAGAAGCTCCATCGCCTTGTATACGGGATCGGTAGTTGTGCCCCTGACATCGGAAACGACCGAAAGCTCCTGTCCCGTAACAGCATTGACAAGGCTTGATTTGCCTGCATTCCGCCTTCCGAAGAAGCCGATGTGTATCCTCTCGCCCGAGGGTGTATCATTCAGGCCCATATAAATACCTCCGTAAAATAACGGCTCCCGCTGCCGGGAGCCTTACATTCCGCCAATATGACGAAGCTTTATTGAGCAGTCATCTTCTGCTCAGAATTCAAGCTGGTCAATAACGCTTCTGAGTGCATTCGCGCTCTCCTGAAGCTTTGCTACCTCTTCATCGGTAAGCGTGGGAGTGATCTCACGCTCAATGCCGTGTCCGCCGATTACGGCAGGAAGACTGAGACATACGTCATTTATGCCGTATCTGTCATTGATGAGCGTTGATACTGTCATGATGTTGTTCGCATCACGGAGGATATTATCGCATATCTTGTTCACCGTCAGAGCGATAGCGTAGAAAGTCGCGCCCTTTCTCTTGATGACCTCTCCGCCTGCCTTGCGGACTTCGTCGATTATCTCCTCTTTGTTGATGTCATGGTGCTCCTGAGCCTCGCAGTATTCCTCCATGTCAATACCTGCGATATTGGTTATCGACCACGGTATCATCGAGGTGTCGCCGTGTTCGCCGAATACATAAGCGTGGATGCTGCTGGGGCTGAGTCCGACGTGGTCGGCGATACTTGAACGGAGACGCGATGTATCGAGAGCTGTACCCGAGCCGAACACCTGCTGGGGTGAGAGGTCGGTACACTTGAGAATGGTGTAGGTGATGATGTCAACAGGGTTGCTGACAACTACATATATCGCATCGGGAGCTGCCTTTGCAACTCTCGGCATTACTTCCTTGATGATATTTACGTTTGCCTGTGCGAGGTCGATACGTGTCTGACCGGGCTTGCGTGCAAGTCCGAGCGTGACGATGATTATGTCAGAGTCCGCGGCATCGTCATAGGTGCCGTCAACAACTTCGATATTGTGGCTGAACGATACGCCCTGACGTATATCCATAGCCTCACCCTTGGCTTTTTCCTTGTTGATGTCAATGAGAACAATATCAGAGCACGTACCTGCAACAGCAAATGTGTAAGCGACAGTCGCTCCGACATTTCCAGCACCGAGTATGGTTATCTTCTTTTCGCCCTTATTATCTCCCATGATGATTACCTCCAATAATTCCGCAAAACGCAGTTATGGCATAAGCATTGATGTCTGCTCAGCAGATGCCCCGAGCGTAACTCAGGGCAGTGACCGTCATACAGCTGTCACTATGTATACATTATAGCATACCGCAGGAAAATATCAAGCAATAACAGTAAATATTCCGATAAAATCGTAAAAACAGACAAAAACATCATTGTAATCAACACTCTTTTATCATAGTGCGGAGTGCCGCGCTATGCTTCTATTGACATTGCCTGCTCTATACTTTATAATATTACTGTAAATGCTGTACAAAGGAGCTGTGTACATGAACGCCGATATCAGCGATTCGATAACATCGGTCTTCGGAAAGACTATATGGACGAAATTCCGCCGCGGAGTCCGCGACTACGGGCTGATACTCCCCGGAGACCGCATTGCCGTCTGCATATCGGGAGGCAAGGACTCAATGCTCATGGCACAGTGCATAGACCGCCTCCGACGCAACAACGAGATACCGTTCGAGGCGGAGTATGTGATAATGGACCCCGGCTACACTCCCGAAAATCTGAAGCACATTCTTGACAATGCCGAACTTCTCGGCATACCCGCCAAGGTGTATTCCACGCGGATATTTGAATCGGCGGCAAAAGAGGAAAAGCACCCTTGCTTCCTCTGCGCAAGGCTGCGGCGCGGCTGGCTCTATAAAAAGGCGCAGGAGCTCGGCTGCAACAAGATAGCACTGGGGCATCATTTCGATGACGTGATAGAGACTATCCTGATGGGTATGCTCTACGGCTCGCAGATGCAGACAATGATGCCAAAGCTGAAAAGCGAGAACTACGAGGGCGTGGAGCTGATACGTCCGCTGTATCTCGTCCGCGAGGCCGACATCATCGGCTGGCGCGACCATAACGGGCTGCAGTTCATTCAGTGTGCGTGCCGTGTTACCGAAAAAAGCGGCGAGGACGGCTCAAAACGCGCAGAGATAAAATCGCTGATAGCCGAACTGAAAAAGACCAACCCTGCCGTTGAGATGAACATTTTCCGCAGTCCCGAGAACGTGAATCTCCGCACCCTCATTTCGTACCGCAACGGCAGCGAATACCACCATTTCCTTGACGATTATGAATAGGCAGAAAATCCGATACAGAAAAATCTGTATCAGCAAAAGGAGGATAATCATGAACAAGAATATCAGGCGCATCACCGCTCTGCTGACAGGTATTGTCACCGTGCTGGGCGGAGCTTCCGCTGCCGCTCCTGACGGACGGAACACCCTCTCATCCGCAGATGCCGCAGACAGACTTGTCGCCTTCCCCGGTGCAGTCGGTGGAGGAAAGTACGCTACGGGCGGACGCGGCGGACAGGTCTACCACGTCACCAACCTCAATGACAGCGGCGAAGGCTCATTCCGCGATGCTGTCAGCAAGTCCAACCGCATCGTCGTATTTGATGTGGGCGGTACTATCGAGCTGAAAAGCGCAGTATCTGCCGTGAGCAACATCACCATAGCAGGTCAGACTGCTCCCGGCGGCGGCGGCATCACGCTCAAGAACTACAAAATGGCTTTCGGCGGCGATAACATCATCTGCCGCTACCTCAGCTCGCGCCCCGGTCCGTACAACGCCACCAGCTCGGGAAATGACGCGTGGGGCGGCTCCAAGGGTGCCAACTGCATCGTTGACCACTGCTCCATAGGCTGGGCTTCCGACGAACAATGGGGACTCTATTCCAACAACAGCAACTACACGGTACAGTATTCCGTTATCGGTCCTGCAAATTCGTGGGGCGGACATGACAAAGGCATACACGGCTTCGGCATAATGATGGGCAACAGCTCCCTCACCTACGACCATAACCTCATAATCCACAATGTATCCCGTAACTTCCGCGGAAAGATACCGGGTGCGGGCGTTGCGGACTTCACCAACAACATCATCTACGACTGGGGCTACCAGACCGCCTACGGCACTATCGGACACGTAAACTACGTGAACAATACCCTCAAGGCAGGCAACTCGACGACGAGCGGCTACAACTACATCAACGTTGACAGCACTACCAGTCCGCAGAACTTCAAGGTCTACTGTGCAGGCAACCGCCTCATCAACAAGGACGGCTCGCTCCACGGCATAACCTACAACAACTGGGACGGCATTACCGTCAAGAGCGGCATCGGCATAACCAAGGATAATCTGAAGACCTCGTCCCCGTTCCAGATACTCAACAACGGCGAGAACGTCTCTACGGCAACGACCTGTGAAAGTGCCGCCGACTCATACGAGCACGTTATCAGCTTCGCAGGAAACGGAATCTCTCCCGACAAGAGAACTCCCATCGACCGCCAGTGTGCCTCCGAAACGAAAAACGGCACAGGTCAGTGCTCGGGAACAGCCGCGTATGACGGCTCTGTTTCCGACCTCAACAAGTACAACATCAAGTGCGGAGTGACCTACTCATATCCGCCTGCTGTCACTGCAAAGGAGATCGTGGATACCGACAACGACGGCATGGCTGACAGCTGGGAGCAGGAACGCGGTCTTGACCCGACCGATCCCACCGACTACGCAGGCGACTACTGCGGTCAGGGCTATATGAACATCGAATACTACATCAACGACCTCACGGTGAATTCCTTCCCCGAGGGCGTGGTGAAGCTCTCGCCCGAGAGTGACACTCCGGCTCCTCCGCCTGTACCGGCAGTATCGGCATTTGAGAAGATCTCTGCCGACAGCTTTGCCGATCAGGAGGGCGTTACTGCCGAGGAGCCGTCAGACTCCGAAAACAATATCGGCTTCATCGAAAACGGCGACTGGGTAATGTACCGCAAGGTGGACTTCGGTAACGGAGCAAGATCATTCAGCGGAAACGTGAGCGGCAACCGCTGTGTTATCGAGCTTTACCTTGACAGCATGAACGGCGATCCTGCCGCAAAGATATACTGTACAGGCACAGGCTCGTTCACCGAATACAGAGACATTGAAGCAAATATCTCAGAAATAAGCGGCATCCACAACCTCTACCTCAAGTTCACAGGCGGCGACGGCTACCTCCTGAATATGCGAAGCTTCGTATTCGGAGAACAGGCTCTTCCGCTCAGCGGCGACCTTTTCAAAAACGTTCAGGTCACAGAGCAGGCTCTCCCCGATTCATGGACAATAGGCAAAATGGCGGACACAGGCTCGCCCATCTTCGGCGACCGTGACTTCACGATCGAGGAGATACAGTCCAACCTCGTCGGCTCGGAAATACTCATGACAGCGTGCAGTGCCAAGGGCACAACAGGCGATACAGTGACATTTACCGCAGGACTCGATATGACGCTCCACATCGCACTCGACAGCCGTGTGGAGAAAACTCCCGACTGGCTCGCAGACTACACTCTTATGCGGACAAGTCTGACCGCCACAACAGGGCTTATCTTCAACATCTACGACAAGCATATAATAAAAGGCACAAAGGTCACGCTCGGAAGCAACGGACAGACCAATCTTTGCGTCAATTTCTTCGCACTTGCTACTCCTGATGCTGTGCCCGCGGACCTCATCGGCGATGTCAACAACGACCACGAGTTAGGTATCGCAGACCTTGTAAGGCTCAGTATGCACCTCCTCGGCGAGAAGCCTCTCACAGTGGATGAAGCTTCCCGTGCCGATCTTATCGCTGACAGCAGGACAGATATGTTCGACCTTGTCGCACTGAGAAAAGCAGTCATCAGTCAATGATAACATAAAAGCTCCCTTCAGTAAGGGAGCTTTTATACTGTGTATACATCATGCCTGTTCAAAGCACCCCCTATATAAAATTTGAATGTTAAATCCATGTAAAATCATTCCGTTTCCTCTTGACTGAAAGCGATGCTTATGTATAATATATTATAGAAAAAGGAAATTGCAAGAAAAAACAGAAAAGAGGTAAATTCTGTATGAATGGAACGGATTTTTCCATATTCAACATCTTCACCATGCTCGGAGGACTTGCCTTCTTCCTCTACGGAATGAATGTAATGTCCACAGGTCTCGAGAAGCTCACGGGCGGTAAGCTCGAATCTGCTCTCCAGAGGTTAACATCAAACAAGTTCAAAGCCCTGCTCCTCGGCATGGGTATTACGATCGCTATCCAGTCATCATCGGCAATGACCGTAATGCTGGTTGGCTTTGTAAACTCAGGTCTTATGTCACTCGAACAGACCATTGCCGTCTGCTTCGGTGCGGATATCGGTACTACTTTTACCGCATGGATACTTTGTCTCGGTGACATCAATGACAGCAGCGGCGGCGGACTCTTACAGACTGCCCTGAAAATGCTGAAGCCCGAATCGTTTTCTCCTCTTGTTGCACTTGTCGGAGTATTCCTGATAATGTTTGCAAAAAAGAACAAGAAAAAGGATATCGGTCGTATCCTCGTCGGATTTGCAGTTATTATGACAGGTATGTCACTTATGTCGGATTCGGTCGATCCGCTTGCCAATTCTCCTGAATTCAGAGAAATGCTGACCGCCTTTGAGAACCCTGTTCTCGGAGTCCTTGTCGGCGCAGGCTTTACAGGTATCATCCAGAGCTCCGCAGGCTCTATCGGTATCCTCATGGCTTTCTCAAAATCAGGTGCGCTGACCTACGGTATGGCTTTCCCGATCATTATGGGATGCAATATCGGAACGTGTGTTACCGCACTGCTTTCAAGCTTCGGCGTTAACAGGGATGCAAAGCGTGTTGCCTGCACACATATCCTTATCAAAATAATCGGTACACTTGTACTGCTTCCTGTTGTCATTATTTTTGAGAGCACAGGCTGGTTCTCCATTCTCAATGAACCTGTCGGCTATATCGGTATCGCTATCATGCACACCGTTTTCAATGTAGCTATCACCATCATCCTGCTCCCGTTCGCAAAACAGATCGTTGCGCTCTCAAAGCTTATCGTCCGCGATAAGAAGGGCGAGGAGACAGAGACCGAGAGCAGCAGCCTCAAAGGTCTGGATAAGAGATTCCTCAAGACTCCTGCGGTCGCTGTTGAGACCTGCCGCAGTACGACCATTGAAATGGCAAATATCACAAGTGCTGCCATCAATGACGCACTTGAGCTTCTTATATCAGAATACAATGACGAAAAGGCAAAATCCGTCATCGAGGCGGAGGACCTCATCGACCACTACGAGGATAAGATAAACAGCTACCTTGTACGCCTTTCCAAGAGCAGTATCACGGGCAAGGACAGCCGCCGCGTTGCTAAGATGATGCACTGTGTCGGCAACTTCGAGCGAATCTCTGACCACGCCGTGAACCTCATCGAGTCTGTTCAGGAGTGCAAGGAGAAAGGCATCAAGTTCTCCGATGAATGCATCAACGAGCTGAAGGTCATTTCAGAAGCCATTTCCGAAAACATTTCGATCGCGTTCAACTCATACATAACCGACGACCTCAACGCTGCCCACAAGGTCGAGCCGCTTGAAGAAGTTGTCGATAACCTCAGCACAGAGCTCAAGAACCGCCACATCTGCCGTCTCCAGAACGATGAGTGTACCGTAGAGCTCGGATACATCTTCCAGGACGTTCTGACAAACCTCGAACGTATTTCCGACCACTGCTCAAACATCGCAGGCTGCCTTATCGAGACTGACGAGAAAACCAATCTCCACGCTTATCTCCACGACATCAAGGAGAATGACGAGACATTCCGCAACGAATTCCGCCTTTACTCCGAGAGATTCTTCGACAGGCTTGACGAGGTCATTGCTCAGGAGAAATAAACACAAAAAACAGCGCACAGAAGGAAATCTCCTCCTGTGCGCCTTTTTTATCTTCTGATTTTCTGCCGTCACAGGTAATGCATCGGCAGGAAAGCTCACTTCTCTATCAATCCTCGTCCTCTTCGTCAGGCTCGCGGATAATTCCGCTTATCTCCTCGGCATCAGGCTCGCGGACAAAGGGAATGGCACTCTCCGTGCAGGCACCGAACTCCTCGAAATTCTCCTGTGCAACACGAAGGCATACCTTATTTGCACCGCCTGCAAATTCGGGATCGTTGTTCTGGACCGCATCATCCTCCCAGAAGCAAACGGGACATATCTCAAATCTTCCCTCGGACTCGTCAAGGGTATAACAGCCGCAGCAGGCGCATCTGCGCTTGCGTGTCTTGTACTCGCGGAGCTTCGCGGCAATGCCGTTCCACCTTTCAGGCGTACACTCTCCGAACACCGCCATGACCTCGCTTATGCCGCTTCCGTACTCCTCTGTCTCGCGGCGGCTGAGCTCCTCAAGGTACTGCCCTGCGTAGACATAGCCCTCATCCACGGTACAGTCCTCGCCCTCGAAAAGGGTATCGGCGATCTCCATGAATTCGTCATAGTAAGACGGATCGGCTGTCTTGCCGTCTGTCCACAGATACGGATTGATGCATCCGAGATACTCCTTGAACTCCTCGGAACGGTCGCTGTTTTTGCAGTACTCCTCATTGAGGAAATGATAGAATGTCAAAAATATCTGATATTTAGTCATGACTTTCTCCTACTTTGTCTTGAGGAACTCTGCGTATCTGTCGCAGATCTCCTGTGTTTCTCCGAATGCGATCTGCTGTCCCTTTTCGATCCAGAGCACCTTTGTTGACATACGGCGTATCTGTTCGAGCGAATGTGAAACGAGCAGAGTCGTCGTACCGCCCTTTATGATCTCAAGCATTTTCTGTTCGCTCTTCTGACGGAACGCTCCGTCTCCGACCGACAGCACCTCGTCAAGAATGAGTATCTCCGGATTTACAAGGCAGGCTATTGAAAAAGCAAGTCTTGATTTCATTCCTGATGAAAGATGTGAGAACTTTCTGTCTTCAAATTCCTGAAGCTCAGAAAACTCGATGATGCTTTTGTATGTTTTGTTCATGAAATCGCGTGTATATCCGAGCATCGCACCACGGAGGAAGGTGTTCTCCCTGACGGTCAGCTCGGGATCAAAGCCTGTACCAAGCTCAAGCAGCGAAGCAATACTGCCGCGAACAGCCATTGTTCCCTCAGTCGGACGCATGATGCCTGATATGACCTTGCACAGCGTGGATTTGCCCGCGCCGTTGGTGCCGATTATTCCGAGCAGATCACCCTCATCAATAGCAAAGCTGATGTTCCGCAATGCTACGAACTTCTTTTCCGTAGTCTGCCCCTTCAGCTTCTGTATGACAACGTCCTTGAGTCCGCGGTTTGAGAAGTCTCCGACTATATAGGAAACGGAAACGTCATTCAGTTCGATCTTTTTCATTTCCCTCTCCTTACATATAGTACATGAATTTGTAATTGTATTTCTTGTATATCAGTGCTCCTATCGCCAGAGCAGCGACGGCATACAGCAGGCATAGCCCGTGTGTCGCAAGTCCGGGGATATAGCCGTCAATGACTATGTGCCTGAAATATGTGATATAAACGTATATCGGGTTGAGATAGAAAAGCTTCTGCACTGTCTCGCTGTAATTGTCCGTGGTGTAGAATATCGCGGAAAGGTACATCAGCATGAGCGTGAAGATGTCATAGAGGTACTGGACATCCTTGAAGATAACGAACAGTGCCGAGAGAATGAATCCGCAGCCGACATTGAATATGATAAGGCACACTATCGGATACAGCAGCATGAGGAAGCGGAAATGGAACGCTATCCCGTCCACCGCTACAAACGCGAAGAACACGACAAGCGTCAGTCCGAAATTGATGAGCGATGCCACGTTCTTTGAAAGCAGGAACATATACTTCGGAAGGTTTATCTTCGTGATGATGCCTGCATTCTGCATGAGCGCATTCATGCCTCCGTATGTCGAATCCTTGAAAAAGGTGTAGGTCAGGTTGCCGGCGAAGAGGTATATCGTGTAGTGCGGCTGGTTCGCACCGAAGAAGCTCTTGAACACCACGCTCATTACAAGAAGCTGCATAAGCGGAGAGATAAGGCTCCACAGCATACCGAGCACGGTACGCTTGTACTTTTTCTTGAAATCGCGCTTTACGAGTTCTTCAAACAGGAACCGCTGTTTTTTTATGTTTTCGATACCATTTTTTACGGCTTGAAGCATTATGAAACTCCTTTTCTTTCTGTTCCTTTGTCAGACTATATCTGCCGGGAGCGCCGCATCTGCTGCCATGTTTTTATCTTCGAGCAGCACGCGGATATTGAGTACGCACCTCTCGGGCACATCAGGACTTTTTATGGGCAGGAGGAAGTCAAGGTCGTTCAGATCGACGTACATTCTTCCTGTGGGAGAAATGGGATGTCCCGCATCATCAGCAAACCAGTGGGTTATCAGTATCTTCTGCGAGCCAATATCATCAACTATCTTCCTGTCGATAACAAAGGGCAGCCTTGTCCACCCGTTGTAACGTGCCTGGAAAAAGAGCGGTGCACTTATGGCAACATTCTGCTTGTTGCCTGCAATAAGTGCGAACGACGGCATCTCTCTGTACTGGAGCCAGTATGCATCGCAGAACGCCTTATAGACCTGACGCGACTCCATCTGCTTCTGGAGCTCAGCGGTGAAGCGCATTATCTTCTGCTGGTTCTCCTCGACAACATTTTCGTGGCAGTCATCGCGCATTCCCTCGAATACGCTGCCCTCCCTGTAAAGGAACTCATAGTGATTCTCAAAGAGGAACTCTGTCGGCTGAACGTAAACGTCCCAGTCGCTTCTCACGCCGGGCCAGCCCATTGTCACATAGGGAACGGGCTTGAACATACCGGGATATGTTCCCACACCGTAGTTGAAGTAGGTACACCACTCACAGCATCCGCTGCTGATTATCGCAGGGTACTTTTCGGTCATCTCATTGAATATCCGCTTGTCTATCATCTGCATCTGGTGAGATGAATACATCATTGTCGGGTATCCGTTGTCGCGCAGGAACTTGCGGCTCTTTCTCATGCAGGTGTCGAATGAGGTCGGATTATTGTAGGTACCGCGCCATTCGTTGAGGTCGTAGCAGTAGAACGCCTTGTATCTGCCGTCCTCCATGAAATCGCTGACTGTCAGCGTGCGGAGAGGTCTGTAATCGTCATCCGTCATGATGAACACATCATCAATGACAGGATTCCTCATTGCCAGACAGCGCAGGAAGTAGTTCCTTGTGGAGTGATCCTCGGGAAGCGGCTTGCCGTCAAGGATCTGGCTGTCGGTAAGGAATTTCAGTTCAAGTCTGCCGTGATAGCGTGCTTTCAGCTCCTCGACATTCTTGTCGGGACAGCACAGCACCATCTCGGTAATAAATGGCATAAATTTCTCTATAAACGGCAGAGTTGCCAGCATATCGTCATTCCGCGCAGTAAGGCAGACAAGCTGTTTGACATTTATATCGTCAGGAACAGACTTTTCATCGTCCTTGACAGATATGACTGCCCTGAGCATATCCTCTGCGGCTTCGTCCCATGTATAGGGGACATATTCTTTAAGCCGCTCCTTTTTTTCGGCATATTTCTCCTCTGAGCCGAGAAGCTCCCTGACACAGCGGATAAGGTCTTCCTTGCTGTGCGGATCGAAGTAGTCGGCAAGATCGCCTGCGACCTCGTGCAGAACAGGAATATCCGAAGCAATAACAGGAGTTCCGCGCATGAACGATTCTATGATCGGCAGACCGAAGCCCTCGTTGAAGGTCGGGAAGGCAACAGCGAATGCGTGCTTGTACAGATAGTCAACTGTCACGTCATCGGGCTTTTCAACAAAGAAAAGACTCTTGTTGAAAAGTGAATGGTTCCTGATGCGCTTTTCAAGCTCGCTTACGTTCCAGCCGATACGTCCTGCAAATATTACCTTGACACCTTCCTCGGCAAGACCGCTTTCAAGTGCGTCAATAACAAGGCTGTGATTCTTTCGCGGCTCTATCGTGCCGAGCATGAGCAGGTACTTTCCGCTGCCTGCGATCTTCTCAACGGCAGGATCGACCATTCCGTCGGAGCTGTTCTTTTTGAAGTCGCTGGAAAGTCCCACCACTGTGGAACGCTTTCTTTCAAGTCCCATTCTGTCAGTAATACTGTCAAGTACGTCTATGGTAGTCTTTGCAGAGGTTATGACGAGGTCGGCATATTTAAGGTTCGCGCCGACATAGATCATGAAGTTTGAACAGGTATTCTCGTGGGCGAACTGCGGATCAGTTATCGGTATCAGGTCGTAGACCTGTGTTACTATCCGTACGCCTTTCTGCTTGAGGACAGGGAAAAGAAAGCTTCTTTTCAGCGGCGAGTTCCACACGCTGTCAAGCTCAAAGAAAACTGCTCCCGACGGAATGTCGCAGAAGTCTATCTTCTCGGGGGTGAGTATTGCGCCCTTTTCGCCCTTGCCATTGACAAAGTAGTCGATAAAGCGTTCATTGCTGAAGCGCAGGAAGGAATTGTTTTTTGCCGAATAGAACAGAAGATAGAACTCGTGCTCTGTATGCTTCAGCATCCTGACGGTGATCTCTCTCACAACGCGCTGGATGCCTGATATGAAATCCACCTGCATCATAGTGGAAAGGTCAATATAAATCTTCATCTGTATGGTATCCCCTTTAACGGCCTACGCCGAGAATCTTTTTTGCCGTTTTCTTCATGAACGGCGGCATCTTCCCGTAGATCTTCCTCATGCGCTCAGACACGGGAATGCCTGCGGTACGTCCTATATCAGCGAACTTTCCGCCGAACGAATTGTTTTCGGAGTAGATATTGTTGTACATCCTCACCTGATTCTGAAAGAACTCCTCAGACTGCTTTATCGTGCCGACAACATTGCGCTGGAATTCTTCGGGCGGAAGCTTGAACTGCGCCTTCCACGCCTTCAGGGCAGTGTCGTCTATCTGACGGTTGAGCATGAAGATGTATGCCTTTCTGACAAAGGTCTCGTTGTTCCTTTCGCGTGAAAGCTTGAGAATATCGACCTTTCCGGGCTTTATTCTGGTAGTGCTGAGGACAAGCTCTTTCGATATGCCGAGCTTTCCGCCTGACTTTTTCATATTCTCATCGACGATGTCATAGACCGCCGAGTAAACATCTTTATCCTTCATCGGATTCTCCTTGAATAAAAATTTTAGCTTATATACCGCGTATATCTCGCAGTATATTCATATTATTATATCACAGAAAAATTGCAATGTCAAATACTCAGACGTGCAAAAAGCAGCTTTGTCCGGCACATTATTGTCAATATTGACAAATCTTTTCAAAAGTGTTAGAATAGTGCTGTAATGAACAGGAACATAAAAATAAGTCCTGTTCCGAGAGGGGTAATTAATTATGAGGAAATTATCAAGAACGCTTGCGGCTCTGATGTCGTCCGCAGCCGTCATGATCTCGGCTGTCGGCTCGGCTCTGCCCGCAGCAACTTCACCGACCATCAGCTCTGTTGCCGTTGACGACTGCAACGACGACTGGCTGCACGCAGATGGCAGCAAGCTCTACGACATGAACGGCAATCAGGTCTGGATAACAGGCGCAAACTGGTTCGGCTTCAACTGCTCGGAGAACTGCGCTCACGGTCTGTACGCACGCGACGTGGACGATATGCTCCAGAGCATCGCCGACCACGGCATAAATACCCTCCGTCTGCCTATTTCATCGGAGCTTCTCGTTTCGTGGATGAACGGCAAACCCGACAAGGTCAGCTCGGTGCAGGCTTCCTATACGCCTCCCGAAGATGTTGTCGGCGAGGACGGAAAGGTAACTCCTGCGGGCTATTACACGAATATCAACAAGGACTTCGTTGAATCCGACGGCAAGACCGTCAAGAACAGCATGGAGATATTCGATATCATCGTTCAGAAGTGCAAGAAATACGGCATCAAGGTGTTCATTGACATACACAGCCCCGATGCCAACAACTCGGGTCACAACTATGAGCTGTGGTACGGTCTTGCAGGTATTTCTACCGATGTGTGGATAGATTCTCTCACATGGATAGCAAAGAAATATGCCAATGACGACACTCTCATCGGCTATGACCTCAAAAATGAGCCTCACGGCAAGCGCGGATATACAGGTGATAAATGCCCGTCAACCATCGCCAAGTGGGACGACTCCAAGGACGAGAACAACTGGGCGTATGCGGCAAAAAAGTGCGCTGATTCCATTCTTGCAGTAAATCCTCACGCACTCATCTTCATCGAAGGCGTTGAGCAGTATCCCAAGACCGAAGCCGGCAGCACCTATGACACTCCCGATATATGGGACGCTCCTGCTGACAAGTCTCCGTGGCACGGCGCATGGTGGGGCGGAAATCTCCGCGGCGTAAAGGACTATCCCGTAGTACCCGAGAGCGGAACGAGCCAGATAGTGTACTCGCCGCATGACTACGGCCCTTCCGTATACGCGCAGACATGGTTCGACAAGGATTTCAGCGAGCAGACTCTCCTTGACGACTACTGGTATGATACATGGGCTTACATAAATGACCAGGACATCGCTCCCCTGCTCATCGGCGAGTGGGGCGGTCACATGGACAACGGCGCAAATCAGAAGTGGATGGAGCTGCTCCGCGACTACATGGTGAAAAACCACATCAACCACACCTTCTGGTGCATCAACCCCAATTCAGGCGATACAGGCGGACTGCTTGACCCGACCTTCCTCAACTGGGACGACGACAAGTACGCCCTCTTTGAGAAATCGCTCTGGCAGACAAGCAGCTCGGGCAAGTACATCGGTCTCGACCATCAGGTCGCACTCGGCGAGAACGGTCTTTCACTCAATGAATTCTACAGCAGCTATGCGTCTTCCGAGGGAAGCAACATCAACGGCGGTACAAAGGGCAGCGGTCAGATAGTACCTGCCGACCCGTCAACTACGACTTCGACCACCGCCACAACAACTACCACAACTTCAGCAACCACCACAACAACTACTACCACCACAACAACTACAACTACTACCACCACAACAACTACAACTACAACAACAACAACCACAACAGCTTTAACAATGCTGACAACAACTACTTCATCCGCTGCTCCCTCAACGCAGCCGTCAACATCTCCGGCTGATATACCTTCAAAGAGCACATCTTCTCCCGAAGAAAATACGAATACAGGCAGTGTGCTCTACGGTGATGCGAATACAGACAAAAAGGTAACTGTTTCCGATGCTGTTGCTATACTCCAGTTTATAGCCAACGGCGACAAGTACAAGCTTTCGGAGGAGGGCAAGGAGAACGCCGACTGCTTCAATCCCGGCGACGGCGTTACAGCCAAGGATGCACTCGCTATCCAGCAGTATGACGCACAGTTCATCAGCTCTCTGCCCGTAAAGAACTGACAGCACAGCGTTTCAGGCAAAACAGCTCTTGACATTCAGTCCGCAAGTCTATATAATGTAGGTAAAGGGAGGTGGCAGTATGCAGTATTTCGGATTTGTCGGCACGCCAAACATGGGTGATATGAACCTCGGAAGCATGGAGGATATGGCAAAAATGGGTGTTGCTATGGGAGTTATCAGCAACATCATCGGTAACGATGCTGTCGCACCGCTTACCCAGTCAGTGCAGAACGCCACAGCTTCCCCCGGTTGGATATGTGTGTGCGGATGCAGCTGCACAGAAGGCAGCTTCTGCACAAACTGCGGAACAAAGCGTCCGTCCCCTTTCGGGAAATGGAACTGCGTGTGCGGATGCACGGGACTTGATTCACAGTTCTGTACCAACTGCGGACGAAAGAAAGCATAACGAACTGCATGGTGCGGTCACGGGGGTATCCCCTGTGACCGCATTTTATTGCGTACAGCAGGGAAATATGGCAGAAAATTCTTGACAGCAGAAATGTAATATGATATAATAAATGCGTTGCATTCATTATATAAATTCAGATGCCCTTGCAGATACGGGCTTGTAGCTCAGTTGGGAGAGCGCTGCGTTCGCAACGCAGAGGCCGAGGGTTCGATCCCCTTCAAGTCCACCAGCGGGGAGCCCCCGCGCGCAGCTTCGCGCCTCACTTTAAGTAGGGCGTTGGCTTTTTTCCATGCATCACACCGTATCTGATTTATAACATTGCCGAGTCGGCAAGCGCAGTTTCGCGGTTCAGTTGTTCTGAGCCGCGATTTGTTTTTTTCACATGATACTCAAAGAATAATCCTTGCTTATTCAGCGCGGATGTGATATAATAAGTAATGTATCCTCAATAACCGCTGCTTGGCGGTTATTGCCCCGAACATAGTTCGGGGAGCGCAAATTCATAATAATATTGAGAATTTGCGCATCACATTTCTTGATGTCAAGCTCATTTTTCCCTGAAGGGCAAAACAAAGTGCAGGAAAAAATATCAGTATCATTATTTTTCCTTGCACTATGATAACAAAAATCGGCTTTTTAAAAGCTGAATAAAGCCAATTTTTGTTATTGAGCAGACATTAAGTATCGTGAAAACATTTTCGGAGTGTATACAATGAATAAATATAAAAAACTCGCTATGAACACAGGCATCTTCGCAATAGGAAGCTTCGGCTCGAAGATACTGGTCATACTGCTTACGAGACTTTATTCGGGATATCTCGATCCCGAAAGCTCGGGCATCAAGGAGCTCCTTGAGCCGACTGCCCTGTTCCTTCAGCCGATATTCACGTTTGCTTTGCAGGAATACCTTATCCGCTTCGGTCTTGACAAGGAATACGACAAACGCGAGGTCTTCACCACATCGGGCTTCATCACGCTTGCAGGTATGCTCATCATGGCGGTGTGCGTGCCGATACTCAGCCTCATTCCTGCCCTGAGCTATATACGCGGCTATACGATACTGCTTGTGATATACGTCACAACCTCATCCCTGCGTATGCTGTGCCAACAGTTTGTACGCTCACGCGACATGGTCAAGCTCTTCTCGCTTGACGGCATCCTTGCCACGCTGACACTTTTCATCTTCAATCTGGTATTTATCGCAGGCTTCCACTGGGGAGTCGCAGGCTTCATGCTCGCAGTCATCCTGTCCGACCTGCTTTCGGCGATATTCCTGTTTGTGGTGGCAGACCTCGGAAAGTTCATCCGTCCTGCATACTACAACAAGGACCTGTGCACAAAAATGATGCGCTACGCCGCACCGCTCATCCCGACCATTGTAATGTGGACGATAACAAGCCTCTCCGACCGTATGTTCATAGAAAATATGAAGAGCGACCGCGTGGAGCTCGGCAAAACGTCCGTTGCGATATACGGCTATGCAAACCGCGTGCCGAATCTCATATCAATGGTATCGACCATATTCTTCCAGGCATGGAATATGTCCGCGATAACCGAGAACGACTCCGCGGACAGAAGCGAATTCTATGAGAAGGTCTACAACGCTTACGAGGCGATACTGTTTATCGCGGCGGCAGGACTTCTTCTCATCATCAAGCCGCTGACAGGCTTCTTCGTCGTTTCCTCGACCTACAAGGAATACGCTGACGTGTACCTCTATACTCCGATACTCGTGTCGGCAGTTCTGTTCATGTCGCTGAACCAGTTCCTCGGAAGCATCTATTCCGCTACCAAGCACACTCGCAACAGCTTCTGGACAGCACTTGTTGCCTGCTCGGTAAATATCGTGCTGAATTTTGCACTGATACCCGAATGGGGTATTCAGGGTGCTTCGATAGCGACCTTCCTGAGCTATTATGTATGCTTCTGGGTAAGAATAATAGATGCGAGATACTACGTCCCGTTCAGATTCAATATGGCACGCTCACTGATAAATACGGCTCTGCTGTTCATCATGGCGTGGGACATCATCGCAGCACCAAATCTGTGGGTATTATGGCTCGCAGTTCTGTTCATCATTGTCATCGTACTCAATTTCAAAGCACTGCTCCTCACGGTAAACAAGCTTCTGAGGAGATAAAAAGGAGGATTTATCATGCCGACACCGCATATCAGCGCAAACAAAGGCGACATCGCAAAAACCGTTCTCATGCCGGGCGATCCGCTGAGAGCCAGATTCATTGCCGAAAATTATCTTACCGATCCCGTCTGCTACAACGAAGTTCGCGGAATGCTTGGATTTACGGGCATATACAAGGGCGTACGCCTTTCAGTACAGGGCAGCGGAATGGGCATCCCGTCAATAGGTATCTATTCATGGGAGCTTTTCAACGAGTATGATGTCGAAAACATCATCCGTGTCGGTACAGCAGGTGCTATTGATGAGCACGTTGAGCTCCGCGACGTTGTCATCGCTTCAAGCGCAAGCACAGATTCCAACTATGCTTCACAGTTCGGTCTCCCCGGCACCTATGCTCCCACGGCATCATGGAAGCTCCTCTCTGCGGCTGTAAAGGCAGCAGAGGCTAAGGGCAGCCGTTTCCATGTTGGCAACATCCTTTCGAGCGACAAGTTCTACGATGATTCAAACAGTACGGCTGTATGGCAGAAAATGGGAGTTCTTGCCGTTGAGATGGAATCGGCAGCTCTGTATATGAACGCTGCACGTTCCGGCAGGAACGCTCTCTGCATTACCACCGTGTCGGACTGTCCCCTCCGCGGACTCTTTACTACTCCCGAGGAGCGTCAGACCACCTTCCGTGACATGATGGAAATAGCTCTTGAAACAGCCGTTTCAATATAGTATATCAAGGAGGCTGAGGGAAGTATCCCTTCAGCCTCCTTTTTCGGGACTGTACTCCGTGTGATGCATCTTCACGGAAGTGCTTGCCCGTCTGTCAACTTTGCCATACATCAATTTCAACAAAATCCGCGGAAAAGTCGCGTGTATTTTTCCTTGCATTTTGTCGGGATTTATGATATGATATAAGGTAAGAATTTATGCCATGACAAATGGTAAATCTATGTCGTGCATATCCAATGCACGGGTGAGGAGAACAATATGCCCAAAAAACAGGATATCAATAAGATCATGATTATCGGCTCGGGTCCTATCATCATCGGACAGGCGTGCGAGTTCGACTACTCAGGCACTCAGGCGTGCAAAGCTCTGAGGAATCTGGGCTATGAGATAGTTCTTGTAAACTCAAACCCAGCTACTATCATGACAGACCCCGATGTAGCTGATATAACCTATATCGAGCCTCTCAACCTCTCCAGACTCACACAGATTATCGAGAAGGAGCGTCCTGATGCCCTGCTCCCCAACCTCGGCGGTCAGTCAGGTCTTAACCTCTGCTCCGAGCTTGATAAGGCAGGCGTACTCAAGAAGTACAACGTTCAGGTCATCGGCGTTCAGGTCGATGCTATCGAGCGCGGCGAGGACAGAATCGAATTCAAGAATGCCATGAACGAGCTCGGCATCGGAATGCCCAGGAGCGAAGTCGCTTACTCAGTAGACGAAGCCGTTAAGATAGCTGAAAAGCTGAAATATCCTGTTGTTCTCCGTCCCGCCTACACAATGGGCGGCGCAGGCGGCGGCATGGTCTACAACGTTGATGAGCTCAAGGTCGTATGTGCAAGAGGTCTTCAGGCTTCCCTCGTAGGACAGGTGCTCGTTGAGGAGTGCATCTTCGGCTGGGAAGAGCTTGAGCTTGAAGTTGTCCGCGATGCTGAAAACAACAAGATTACTGTCTGCTTCATCGAAAACATAGATCCTATCGGCGTTCATACAGGTGATTCCTTCTGCTCGGCTCCTATGCTGACCATCCCCGAGGACGTTCAGAAGGAACTTCAGGAAATGTCCTACCGCATCATCGAGTCCATCGAGGTAATCGGCGGCTGCAACTGCCAGTTCGCACGCGATCCCGAAACAGGACGTATCGTTGTTATAGAAATAAACCCCAGAACTTCACGTTCTTCCGCACTTGCTTCCAAGGCTACCGGCTTCCCGATAGCTCTTGTATCTGCAATGCTCGCCTGCGGACTCACTCTCAAGGAGATCCCCTGCGGCAAGTACGGCACACTTGACAAGTACGTTCCCGACGGCGACTACATCGTTATCAAGTTCGCTCGCTGGGCTTTCGAGAAGTTCAAGGGCGCAGAGGACAAGCTCGGCACACAGATGAGAGCTGTCGGCGAGGTAATGAGCATAGGCAAGACCTACAAGGAAGCTTTCCAGAAGGCTATCCGCTCACTCGAAAAGGACCGCTACGGTCTCGGCTTTGCCAAGAACTTCAACGAGATGACAAAGGAGCAGCTCCTCTCCGAGCTGAAATACCCCACCAGCGAGAGACAGTTCGTTATGTATGAGGCTCTCCGCAAGGGCGCAACAGTTGACGAGCTCCACGATCTCACCAAGATAAAGAAATATTTCATCGAACAGATGAAGGAGCTTGTTGATGAGGAAGAAGCTCTCATCGCAGGCAAGGGCGCAGTTCCGTCAGAGACTGCTCTCAGACAGGCTAAGCTCGACGGCTTCAGCGACCGCTACCTCAGCTCACTCCTTGAGGTTACAGAGCAGGAGATACGTGACGCACGCATCGGCTTCGGCATCAAGGAAGCATGGGAGGGCGTTCATGTAAGCGGCACAGAAAATGCAGCATACTACTACTCGACCTACCACCTTGACGAGGACAAGAGCCCCGTAAATACAGACAAGCCCAAGATAATGATCCTCGGCGGCGGTCCCAACCGTATCGGTCAGGGTATCGAATTCGACTACTGCTGCGTTCACGCTGCACTTGCACTCAAAAAGCTCGGCTTTGAGTCCATTATCGTAAACTGCAACCCCGAAACAGTCTCCACAGACTACGATACATCCGATAAGCTCTACTTCGAGCCGCTGACACTTGAGGACGTTCTCTCCATCCACGAGAAGGAAAAGCCCGTTGGTGTCATCGCTCAGTTCGGCGGACAGACTCCTCTTAACCTTGCTGGCGATCTGAAAAAGTACGGCGTAAACATCCTCGGAACAACTCCCGAGACGATCGACCTCGCAGAAGACCGTGACCACTTCCGCGCAATGATGGACAAGCTCGGAATCCCCATGCCTGAAGCAGGTATGGCTGTAAACTCCGAAGAAGCTATCGAGATCGCCAACCGTATCGGCTATCCCGTAATGGTTCGTCCTTCATACGTTCTCGGCGGACGCGGCATGGAGATCGTTCACGATGACGAAATGATGAAGGTATACATGGATGCGGCTGTCGGCGTAACTCCTGACAGACCTATCCTCATCGACCGCTTCCTCAACCACGCAACAGAGTGCGAGGCTGACGCTATCTCCGACGGTACAAACTGCTTCGTTCCCACAGTTATGGAGCACATCGAGCTTGCCGGCGTTCATTCAGGAGATTCCGCCTGCATTCTCCCCTCAAAGAACCTCACAGAGAAGCAGGTCGCTACTATCAAGGAGTACACAAAGAAGATCGCTGTTGAGATGAATGTATGCGGTCTTATGAATATGCAGTACGCTATCGAGGGCGATACAGTCTATGTTCTTGAGGCTAATCCGCGTGCATCGAGAACAGTTCCGCTCGTATCAAAGGTTTGCGACATCAACATGGTCAAGATAGCAACGGACATCATCACTGCTTCACTGACAGGCAGACCTTCACCCGTTCCCGAGCTGAAGGACCGCAAGATAAATCACTACGGCGTTAAGGAAGCCGTATTCCCCTTCAATATGTTCCAGGAGGTCGATCCTGTCCTCGGACCTGAGATGCGTTCGACAGGTGAAGTTCTCGGTATCGCAAAATCATTCGGCGAGGCTTACTTCAAGGCTCAGGAAGCTACAAAGACTCCTATCCCCGAGGAGGGAACAGTTCTCCTCTCTGTATGCGAGCGCGACAAGCCCGAGCTTATTGATATTGCAAGAGACTTCCATGAGATCGGCTTCAATATCCTTGCTACAGGCAAGAGCTTCGAGATGATACAGGCAGCAGGCATCCCCTGCAAGCGTATCTTCAAGATATACGAGGGACGTCCGAACATCGCTGACGAGATCGCAAACGGCGAGATACAGCTCATTATCAATACTCCTGCCGGCAAGACAAGCGTTTATGATGACAGCTACATCCGTAAGGCAGCTATCAAGCACCGTGTAAGCTACATCACTACAATGGCTGCTGCAAAGGCAAGTGTTGAGGGCATCAAGGCAAAGAAGCAGAACAAGTTTGAGGTAAAATCGCTTCAGTCACACCACGGCGACATTGAATAACAGCGAAAATACCGCATAAATAATAAGACGCCCAAGGGAAATTCCCTTGGGCGTTTATTTTTATGTATCCGCTTTTATCAGACACCCATGAGTGCCTTTTCAACTGCCTTGTTTCTCTTGTCGGAGTTCTTTATACCGCGTCTGATGCGCTTGAAGATGAATCCGATAACATACTCGACTGCTCCGATACCGAGAGCAAACAAGCCGAAAGGAAGCAGAAGTGATGCGCAAAGGTAGAATACAAAATTGCCTGTGATGATATGTGCAATAGCTGTTCCTGCAACTGCCGCAAATCCGATGAGGAATACTATGCCGCCGCTGCAAGAGAATATGCTTCCGTACATACTTACGATATGTCTGCCCTTTCCGTCAACTATTACTGCTATCCATACAAGCAGCACGATGACAAGTCCGAGAAGTATGCCAAGCGTTACGAATGAGAAAACGAAGCTCAGATTTGCAAGATCAAAATGAGCCTTTTCGCTCCACTTTTCGATGGAGAAATTGTCGGCTGTATCCTTGAGCTCAAGGCTTGTGCGTATCCTGTTGTAATCGGATGTCTTGAGCTTATACGACAGCTCCTCATCTGCTACATCGGAGTTCTGTACAAAGAAGTCTGCCATATCGTTTGCATCAACTGACGGATCGCTTATTTCGCCCTTGATGAGATAGTCTGCGTATTCCTTCACGAAGCCGCCTGCATAGCTGAGCAGGTTCGTTTTGGAAAGGTAGCCTCTGAATTCAGCCTTGCTGATCTCGTCCTGCGAAGCCTCCGCAAAATCTGTCTCGTTGAATATCGCGTCCGACAGCGACCTTTTTCCGAGGTTGGCATCAAGGACTGTGCTGATATTCATTTTCTCGGTGCGCTTTTTCAGGAGATTGCCCGAAGCACCTGTTCTCAGGCAGAACAGCAAAGTTACGAGCGTAAGGAAGATTATTGTCAGAACAGCGATAAAGCCTGCAAATGATATTCTCAGTGCGCCGACCTTTACGGTAGCTTCCTCAGCTTCCTCCACAGCTTCAGGCTGTTGGGGAGCATATATATCGGAATAGGGAGCATACTGCTGCTGTGCGTACTGCGGAGCGTCAGCCTGCTGAGGAATATTTTCGCTTATTACGTTCTGAACAGCGGACGGAGCGGCTGTTATCGCAGGAGCTTCCTGCTTCTCTATCTTTTTCAGCGGCTTTATTTCAGGAGCAGGAGCGGCCTCCCTGACCTCCTCGGCAGCCTTGCTGACTGCTGGCTTTTCGTCTGCCGCTGCTGTAACTGCCGCAGAATTCAGCACCTCAAGAGCCTTGTCGATTTTGGCGACCGTGTCCTGTGGTTCTGCCGAAACAGCATCCGCGGTATCCTCAGACAGCTTCTCAGAGATACTCTCTCCGATATTCTCAACGGTATTTTTTGCCTTTTCAGCAGATATGGCGGCATCCTCCTTGATGGCAGAAGCTGCTCCGCTGACAGCGGCGGTTACCTCCGCTGCTTTTTCAGTCGGAAACTCTATTTTCCTGCCGCACTGACTGCAAAACACAGCGTCAGCTTCGTGTTCAAAGCCGCATGATATACATTTCATATTTTTGACCTCCCTTTTTTCATGTCGGACCAATAGCCGCCTATCGCGGTTATTGTCCACATTTATTATACAGTGATACAATGAACTTGTCAACAGAAAAAAGCTCGAATAAGCAGATACAGAAACACAATGCAGAAAAAAGAGCTGCTTCCGCACGGAAACAGCTCCATAAATCAGGTTATTTGAAGATATGTAAGCTTACTTGTTCTGCTCCTTGAGGAGATCTCTGATCTCTGTAAGGAGCACCTCCTCCTTTGAAGGAGCAGCAGGCTTTTCCTCTTCCTTCTTCTTGCCGATCGACATAAGCTTGTTTACAGCCTTTATCATCAGGAATATGCAGAAAGCCATGATAATGAAGTTGATGATAGTTGTGATGAAATGACCGTAGTTAAGGCAGAGAGCAGTAACAGCTTCTGTATCGAGGCCGTCATAATTTACCCACGGAAGCTTGATCTTTCCTGCGATCTCAGCACCTCCGATAGAAGCGATGAGCGGGTTGATGAAATCATCGGTGAGTGCGGATACAATGTTGCCGAATGCAGCACCGATAATTACGCCGACTGCCATATCCATTACATTGCCCTTGAGTGCGAATTCCTTGAATTCCTTTAAAAACTTCTTCACTTTTCAAATCTCCTTTGAATTTTTGATTTTGTGCATCTCAAACCCGAACACAAGCGGTATCCCATGTACGAAAAGCATTGACTGCAATCGGCAGACAGTAAGATCGAAGCTGTTTGCTGTTTGCTGTTGTCATGGAAATTACGCCGTGTCTGAGTATTCTGAGGTGTCCTTTGATCTATTCAGACCTGTGGGAGAGATGGTATATTTATAGTCTCTTCACGCACAGTCTTTTTAGCCTGCATATATTCGGGAAGCTCTATCTTGTCAAGCTCGCTCTCATACGGATTCTGTCTCTTGGGAAGAGCCTCTACCGCATGATCTGCCTGACCCATGAGTGCCTCCTTGTGCTCGGGAACATAAGCCTCAAGCGAATCGGCATCGACTTCGCCTGCTGCATACATGGTTACACGCGATTTTACTGTAAGATTATCAGAGAGCATACCTGCATCGACCTGTTTTGTCACGCCCATGTGGTCCTGAACTTTGGTGTGGGTATTTGCAGCAAGGTCTTCCGCATTGACGGATTCTGTCTGCCGCATATAGAACTTGTTGAATTTGTCCGTATCGTTGTGTGCAAGCTTGTTGGCATCAACGATAGGCGTATCATTCATATAGTCTGTCTTTTTTTTGTCATTCTGGCGCGAACCGCCAAGATCGCCCATTCCACCGCGTGACTTTCCGAAGAAATCCTCGGGATTGCTCTCCTTGTGCTTTGTGGCAGAACCGCCATCGAAGAATTTCCAGAAATCCTCCGATACATCAACGAGCTCCTTGGACTCCTGTTTTGGCTGAGCCTTGGGCATTGAAGGCATACCGTACATATTTCCTGCTCCCTGCTGCGGAAGCGGCTGCATGCCGGGCATTCCTTGCGGAGCCGCGGACGGCATTCCGGGCATTCCCTGCGGAGCCGCGGACGGCATTCCCGGCATTCCCTGCGGAGCCGCAGACGGCATTCCCGGCATTCCCTGTGGAGCTGCGGACGGCATTCCGGGCATTCCCTGTGAGGGCGCGCTCTGCATTCCCGACTGCATCTCAGGCATGGGAACAGGTGCGCCCTGAGCATATATCGGCATACCATTGGGATCATATCCGATTATCTGCGGCTGACCGTACATCATCTGCTGAGGCTGACCGTATATCGGCATACCGTTCTGGTCGTAGCCAACTATCTGCGGCTGGCCATAAATAATAGGCGGAGCCTGTGCATAAACGGGCATACCGTTCTGGTCATAGCCGACTATCTGCGGCTGTGCGTACATAACAGGCTGCGGCTGGCTGTATATCGGCATACCGTTCTGATCGTAGCCTATTATCTGCGGCTGACCATACATCATCTGAGGCTGCTGAGGGAAGCCCTGCTGGGGCATACCTCCGACAGCAGACTGATTCGGCATACCGCCCATCATCGGCTGCTGAGGGAAGCCCTGCGGCTGTGCCTGCATAGGCTCGCTTCCTGCCTTTGGCAGACTGAGCCTGTCTGAATCGAGCCTCGGTATAAAAGGCTCGTCATACATACTGAAATCAAATTCCTCGTCGGAATCGTTAAGTTCATCAGCGGTATAAATATCTGAAGCGGACGATCCGGTGGCTCTGTCGTTTATGGTGAAGGTACCGTTTCCGACAGTAAAGCCTTTGCTTGCAGAGTCAAATTCTTCCTCTGTATGATAGCCGCCCATATCCACCTGCTCGTAATTGACTTCTTGGGGGTTTTCAAGATTATTTCCGCATTTTACGCAGAACTTGAAACCCTTCTCATTGGTCGTTCCACATGACGGACATATCATTGAAATCACTCCTAACTCGAAAAATATGATAAATGCGACAATAATTGCTTAATAAGCGCATTTTATACAAGTTTATTATAACATCATAGCATTTTCTTTTCAAGGTCTTTTAAGAAAGATTGTGAATTACAGCATTTTGGCGGGCTTTGCTTTGTACAATTTTACGTGGATGACAAATGGACGAAGCTGGTTTTGTCAGATTTGCACAACTTCTTGAAAATTATGTTGTTTTCAACACTTTGCAATGTGCAACCTGCACTGTTTGCAGATGAAAACAAGTACTGATATTTGTCACAACTACAAAGATTGTCATGAAACACTATATTTTTTACGGAATATGTGATATAATATATCGCGTGTGGTACAGAAAGCCCCAGAAAACAAGCTGACAGCCGTGTTTTCAACAGAATGGAGATGACGTTGATGCCAAAAGATATAAACAAAGAAAAAAGCATAAACAGAGCCAGAAACCTGACTCAGATCGTGATATGTGCGGTCGCTCTCGGATTTGCAGGCTATAACGTGTACACCGTGTATGACAATATGCACCCCGTACCGTCCTCAAGCTACGTTCAGGAGCCAAGTGAGCCTGACGATACTGAAGAACCAACCAATACAGCAGACCCCGACAATGTGGTGTATTCCTACACTGCTGTTCCCACCAAGGACAAGTTCTTCGGCGACCTCATACTCGTCAACAACGACAACGAGTATTTCAGCCTCGACAATGAGGACCTCATAAATATCGCGGATATGAACAGCGAAAGAGATATAAGCTCGTTCTCCGTGGTCGATAATACCTATACTATCCTCCGTCCCGTTTACGAGCCTATGGTGAATATGAGAGAGGATTTCTACGAGAAATACGAAAACGATACGCTCCAGATATACGGCTCGTACCGTTCAAAGAAGTATCAGCAGGAAATTTATGACAGATATGACGGCGAGACGGACGAAGACGGCTTCCCGAGAGCAGCACTTCCCGGCCACAGTGAGCACGAAACAGGCTACGCCTTCGACTTCACCGAGACTGTAAACCTCGACTATCAGGGCGACGGCGATTTTGCGTGGATAAATGAGAACTGCTATAAATACGGATTTGTAGTGCGCTATACAGAAGCTAAGGAAAAGATAACGGAAATCCGCTCCGAGCCGTGGCACTTCCGCTATGTCGGCATCGCGCACGCAACGTACATGACGAATAACGACCTCTGCCTTGAGGAGTACATTGACCTCCTCCGCGACAAGTACAAGTACGAGGACGAGCACCTTCAGGTCACCGATGACGACGGCGCACACTATGAGATATTCTACGTTCCCTCGGAGGACGGTGAGGATACCACGAATATCCCCGTACCGAGCGGATGCAGATACGATATATCGGGAAACAACTCCGACGGATTCATAGTCACCGTACACAAGGACGAAAAGACCGAGATCGGACAGGAGACTGCCGAACAGGAGACATCCGCCGCCGAGGAGGAGACTGAAGCTGAGGAGGGTACCTCTGCCGAGGACGAAAATTCCGCAGAAGAATAAATAAAAGAGGACATCAGGGGAGCTCCCCTTGATGTCCTTTTTGATTTTATGCGGTGCTGCCTTACAAAAAAACCCTTGCGTGACCGTGAGTTGTCCGCAAGGGTATTTTCATTTATGGTATAAGACTTATTCAGCAGCGTTGAGCTTCTTAGCAAGCTGTGACTTCTTTCTTGCAGCCTTATTCTTGTGCATGAGACCATGTGCGCAAGCCTGATCAACCTTCTTGATAGCTGCCTTTACAGCCTCTGCCTTGTCAGCAGCACCTGTTGAGCAAGCAATATCAGCCTTCTTGATAACAGTCTTAAGGTTTGACTTTCTTGACTTGTTAGCAGCAGCCTTGGTTTCGTTGACCTTTACTCTCTTCTTTGCAGACTTGATGTTCGGCATTCTGTACACCTCCTGTAGTGCGTCCGCGAATAATACGCGGTTTGTTTCATATAATAAGCATACTGTGATGTATGCGCGGGGACTGCAACGCACAGTGCCCCTACTGAGACAGTAAATATTATACCATTTCCATTCAAAAAATGCAATAGGCAAATTAGAGCAATAAGCTGATAAATACAGTTTTTTTCAGAGCAATATGCACAACTTTCAGGAGGCCATACATGAATTTCAGATCAGATCTTGCCGTAGAACAGATACAGACAGGCGACCTTCCCGCGGGAGTTACCGTCTCAACCCGTGGAAGATCATTCAGCATCACCGAGATAGTCATATCTGACGAAAGCTGCCGCGATACTCTCGGCAAAGGCAAAGGCAGGTACATCACGCTTGAATGCGGCGACCTCAGCCGCTTCTCCGACGAGTATGAAAGCATGGCGACTGAGCTTGCAGAGGAACTGCGCAGGCTCATTCCTGACGGAGAGATACTCGTTGCAGGGCTCGGGAACCGCGACATCACTCCCGATGCGATAGGTCCGCGCATAGCGGAAAAAGTCCTTGCGACACGTCATCTCCGTGACGAGCTTTCCGACGGGGAGGCAGGCTTTCTCACGTCACTGAGGCGTGTAAGCTCGCTGGCAGGCGGAGTTCTCGGGCAGACAGGCATCGAGACAGCCGAGCTTATACGTGCCGTGTGTGCCGGGATACAGCCTGCCGCAGTCATCGCCGCTGATGCGCTCGCCTGCTCGGATGTCAGCCGTCTCGGTACGACCATTCAGATATGCGACAGCGGTATATCTCCCGGCAGCGGTGTTTCAAATGTGCGGAGTGAGCTTTCACAGGCACAGCTCGGCATCCCCGTCATAGCGGTGGGAGTGCCGACAGTGGTGGATATGCACACGATAGTCCGCAGTCTCACAGGCTCGGACATTGATGACGGAGTTCCGAATATGCTCGTAACACCGAGAGACATCGACCGCCTGACCGAACGCGCCTCGCAGCTCATTGCTTTCGGAATAAACCTTGCGCTTCACCCGATGCTGTCATTTTCGGACGTGCAGGCTCTCTTCTGAGCAGTCCGCAAAAAAGCCGTCTGCATACACAGACGGCTCATTTTACATATTATTGCGGTTTTCGAGTGCCTTGTACAGCGTCACCTCATCCGCATATTCGAGTATGCCGCCCACGGGCAGTCCGAATGCAAGGCGTGAGACCCTGACTCCGAGCGGCTTGAGAAGTCCTGCCACATACATAGCCGTAGCATCGCCCTCCACAGTCGGATTGGTCGCCATTATGACCTCCTCCACGCCGCCTTTTGCGATACGCGCAAGGAGCTCCTTGATACGGAGCTTGTCGGGAGTAACGCCGTCCATAGGTGATAGAAGCCCGTGCAGAACATGATATACGCCGTTATATTCGCGTGTCCGCTCAAAGGCTGTAACGTCCTTCGGACCTTCGACAACGCATATCACACTTCCGTCGCGCTCGTCATCATCACATATCGGGCATATATCGTGCTCTGTCAGGTTGCAGCAGATATTGCAGCAGCGGACATTCCTCTTTGCATCAAGGAGTGCCTGAGCAAATTCCTCAACTGCGCCCTCGTCCATTGACATAACGTGGTAGGCAAGCCTCTGCGCCGATTTCATGCCGATACCGGGCAGAGAAGCAAACTTTTCCGCCAGTATGACCAGCGGAAGAGCATTATGGTCGGGCATGATCAGAACAGGCCGGGAAGCGATACGCCGCCGGTTATCTTGCTCATTTCGCCTTCAGTAGTTGTCTCGATATTATTGACAGCCTCGTTGATCGCGCTGATGATGAGATCCTGAAGCATCTCGATATCCTCGGGGTCAACGACCTCGGGCTTGAGTGTGAGTGACTTGATAGTCTTCTTACCTGTGAGAGTTACCTCTACTGCTCCGCCGCCTGCTGTTGCAGTGAAGTCGCGTGCTTCGATATCCTCCTGAAGAACAGTTATCTCGTCCTGCATCTTCTGAGCCTGCTTTATCATCTGGTTCATGTTCTGGGCACCGCCGCCGATATTCTTGGGTATTCTTGCTTTCATGGTTATTTCTCCTTCTGGATATATTGTTTTGTTTATCCGGGCTTGTCAGCACAGGGAATCCTCCCGTACAAACAGGCTCTTACTCAACAGCTGTTTCAACATTGCTGTCAATGGCTTTCTGTATGAGCTGCTCGGCAAGGCTCTTTGTTTCCTCGACCGATGTGGTGCAGCGTGCAGTCAGGCGGTATTTCTGACCGAGGACGTTGAATATCGCACGTCCGAGCGAGACTGCGTTTTCCTTATTGCTCTTGAAGAGCGATATAAAGAAGTTGTTGGGGGTGAAAATACAAAAGACATTTCCTTTCGTTGCCGCAGTAGAGCCCTCAAGGCTTCCTGCACATGACGGGTTGAGCTGACGGAATTCCTCCATTATCTCGTCCCATTTCTCGCAGGGAGTGAGTTCCTCCTCCTTAACGGTGCCGATATCTACCTTCGCATCGGGAACAGGCTCACTGTCAGCAGCAGGACTTGACGCTGTATACACTCTGCGCGTATCGCGTGACGGCTCAGACGGAGCAGCTCCGCCCCGCGGAACAGCACTGAGCTTGTCCTCCAACTGTTTTATTTTATCATATATTTCCGAATTGTCAATAGCAGGAGCAGAATTTGTGACTTTTCCGCATACCTTTATCAATGACATCTCGAACTCAACACGCTTGTTGAGTGCCCTCATCATGCGCTCGCGGCAAGCCTGCATGGTCTCAATGCGGCTCATTACTCCGCTGAGCTCCGACCTTTCCGCGACAGTCCTGAGCAGGCTGTATTCATCGGGAGTACATACCAGTATCTCCTCCGCACTCTCGGGCGAAGCCTTGATGAGCATTATATTCCGGAGCTGCACTATCAGTTCCTCACACAGATTTGTCAGGTCCTTGGACATATTATACAGCCTGTCCGTTTCAGCAAGAGCGGAAGCGGCATCAGAATCCGTGACAGCTTCAAGTATCCTGTAAACGCTGTCCCTGTCAGCCGTTCCTGCGGTATTGGACACTGCTGCGGCATCTATGTTCTCAGCCGTTACAGAGCACTGGTCGAGCAGCGATACCGCATCACGCATACCGCCGTCGGCAAGCTTGGCTATCATATCGGCTCCGTCATCTGTGAGGGCGATGTCCTCCTGTGAAGCAATATACATCAGCCTTGCGGCTATGTCCTTCGGCTTTATGCGGCGGAAGTCATAACGCTGGCAGCGTGACGATATGGTCGCAGGCACCTTGTGTATCTCAGTCGTTGCAAGTATGAATTTGACATATTCCGGCGGCTCCTCCATTATTTTGAGCAGAGCATTGAACGCCTGCATCGACAGCATATCTACGTCGTCGCTCGTGTTCACCTTGCATCTGCCCCGTTCTGGCGGATATATCGCGCCGTCACCGACGTCGCGTATATCGTTGACTCCGTTGTTGGAGGCGGCATCTATCTCAATGATGTCGGTGAGAGCTCCGCTGTCGGCATCGCGGCAGATGTCACACTCAAGGCATGGGCTTCCGTCCTTCATATTCGGACAGTTCACAGCCTTGGCAAATATTCTTGCGCAGGTGGTCTTTCCTGTTCCGCGTGAGCCTGTAAACAGGTACGCATGAGCAGCCTTGTCGTTCTTTATCTGATTTTTCAGTGTTTCTGTAATATGGCTCTGGGAGATAACATCATCGAACGTAAGCGGTCTCCACTTGCGGTAAAGTGCCTTATACACAATATCTCCCTCCCCTTATCATTCGCGGTCGCTCTGTACAGCGGAGGCTGCACTGTGAACGCGGTCGTAGTATTCCGAAAATCCGTTCGGGTCCTTTATGCGGCAGACAAAAGCCATTTTACGAAGCCGTTCACTCTCGGTGAAGTCGCCGAGCATAAGCTGTGCGATAGCTGCTCCGCCGTACGCCTCACCGAGAGACATACGCTCGGAAATTGCCTTGCTGTACCATTTCATAGCCTCGGCAGGCTCATCGCTGTCGAGGTACATTCTGCCGATGTTTACGTATACGAGCTCGCGGAACGGACTGTCCGGATCCTCAAGCACCTTATTATAGAGTGCAAGCGCATCGTCTGCATCTCCGTTTGCTCCTGAGCACCTTGCCATCAGAAAGGGAAGCACACTGTGTCCGAAGCCCTGTTCTTCGGCGCGTTCATAGTATGTCAGCGCATTCGGATAATAGCGGAGCTGCTCATAGCACCGCCCCGTATAGAAGCTGACCAGTGCCTTTTCGTCATCTGTGAGCTTATCCGCATACTCGGAGCTGAGCATTTTGAATCCGCTCAGCGAGGCGTTGATCCTGCGGTTGAAGTGCAGATCAAGCGCGCGGCTGAAAATGCGGCTTTTCTTGCTTATGCCGCCGAAGCTCCTTCCGATGATGTCCTGATCGTACTTGTGAGCTCCCGATGCAAGATGATGGAGCATCATGAACACAAGCGAAATGATATGCAGTCCGACCAGCATCCCGAGCAGAGCCGTTGCTGACAGCTCTATCCTCAGCAGCTCTGCTGCAAGAACTGCGATATAGAACAATATCATGCCGAGGAGAGAACCTATCGGAGCCGCGTGTATCGCGGCATCAGAAAGTCTGCCGAAAAAAGCCTTCAACACATTTATGACCGCCTCGAAAAAAATTCCGGAACATAGATGTGCAGGCTTGCTGCGGCACACGAGACGATCCGCTTAATGCTGCTCGGTCTCCCGCCTGACATGGTTCACGGTGTCTTGTTGCACAGGGCCCGCACATCTATATTTCGGAATTTCTTTATAATATCATAGCGGCGCTTCAGACGCCACATATTATTTTACCACATCACCGCCGCATTGTCAAGAGTTATTTTGTTCAGCAGTCCTGTACCGCCCGGAAAAAGCAATTTGCTTTTTTCTGCGGACTGTGTTATAATATTAAGACAGAACATTATACGATAGGAGTATTATATGGCAACAGAAACGCTGCTGAGCTACAAAAAACCTGCCGAAGATTTCAACAGTGCCCTTCCCGTGGGAAACGGCCGTATCGGCGGCATGATATACGGCAGAGCCGAAAATGAGCTTATCGGGCTCAATGAGGATTCTGTCTGGTCGGGAGGACTTCGTCACCGCATCAATCCCGATGCGCGTGAGGGAACTGCGGAAGTGCGCCGCCTCATCCTCAGCGGAGACATTCCTGCTGCGGAAAAGCTCGCTTTCGAGAAGATGCAGGGGGTTACGCCGAATATGCGTCACTATATGCCTCTCGGCGACCTCAGCATACACTGTCGCTTCAACGGCAAACCCGTGGATTACTCACGTTCTCTTGACCTCTCCTCTGCCGTTTCGCGTGTCAGCTTCACTGCTGACGGCATCGGCTATACACGGAGCGTATTCGTTTCGGCTCCCGACGAGGTAATGGTCATAGAGGTACACGCCGACAAGCCGAACAGCGTTTCGCTCGAATGCTCTATCGGCGGACGCGATGACTACTATGACGACAACCGTCCCTGCGGCGATAATATGATACTCTACACGGGCGGCACAGGCAGCCGCGACGGCATCTTCTTTGCCGCCTGCCTCGGAGCTTCGGCTGAAGGCGGCGAGCTGCGTACAGCCGGCGAAAAAATAGTCGTCAGAAATGCCGATTCTGCAATGATTGTGCTGTCTGCAAGAACGAGCTTCTACACCGAGAATTACGCCGAGCTGGCTGAGGTCGATACCGAAATGGCTCTCCAATGCGGCTTTGACGAGCTTTTATTCCGCCACGTCTGCGACTATAAAGCTCTCTTTGACAGGACTGAGCTCTCACTCAACGACAACAGCGGCGAGAATCTCGGAAAGCTCTCGACTGACGAGCGCCTCCTGCGCCTCAAGGGCGACGAGCTCGACAGCACCGACTGCGAACGCCTTATCCACGATAACAAGCTGATAGAGCTTTTCTTCAACTACGGCAGATACCTGATGATCTCTGCAAGCCGCCCCGACACCCAGCCCATGAATCTTCAGGGAATATGGAACCGCGATATGTGGCCCGCGTGGGGCAGCAAGTACACGATAAACGTCAACACCGAGATGAACTACTGGTGCGCCGAGAGCTGCAATCTCTCAGAGTGCCACCTGCCGCTTTTTGACCTCCTTGAGCGCGTGTACGGAAACGGCACCACAGTCGCAAAGGAGATGTACGGCATAGAAAACGGCTTTGTATGCCACCACAACACCGATATATGGGGCGACTGCGCTCCGCAGGATATGTGGATGCCTGCGACGATATGGCCGACAGGCGGCGCATGGCTCGCTCTGCATATTTTCGAGCATTACGAATACACTCTTGACAAGGACTTCCTTGCTGAGAAATACCATATATTAAAAGGTGCGGCTGAGTTCATGGCGGACTTTCTCACCGAAGACAGCAAGGGCAGACTTGTTACCTGTCCGTCTGTGTCGCCTGAAAACACCTATATTACGTCCGACGGAACACGCGGCTGCCTTTGTGCAGGACCGTCAATGGATTCCGGGATAATCACCGTGCTCTTCAACGATGTTATCAGAGCGGCGGAGATACTCGGTACGGACAACGAGCTTGCAGACAGGCTCAGAGGGCTTCTTGAAAAGCTCCCGAAGCCTGAGATCGGCAAATTCGGACAGATAAAGGAATGGGCTGAGGACTACGACGAGGTCGAGATAGGCCACCGTCACATCTCACAGCTTTTCGCGCTCCACCCTGCCGACCTGATAACACCTGTGAAAACTCCAAAGCTTGCAGATGCGGCAAGGGCAACTCTCGTCCGCAGACTGATACACGGCGGCGGACATACGGGCTGGAGCTGTGCATGGATAGCAAATATGTGGGCACGCCTGTATGACGGACGAATGGTCTACGAGAACCTGAAAAAGCTCCTTTGCCATTCCACAAATCCCAATCTGCTCAACATCCATCCGCCGTTTCAGATAGACGGCAACTTCGGCGGTGTATCTGCCATTGCAGAATCGCTGCTGCAAAGCGTTTCGGGTGAGCTGATACTCCTTCCCGCACTCCCCGACCAGTGGAGCGAGGGCGGCGTGCGCGGACTGCGTGCAAAGGGCGGCTTCGGAGTAGATATAAAATGGAGCGGCTGTAAGCTCGTCTCAGCCGTCATTACATCTGACAAAGGCGGAGAATGCCGCCTCCGCACAAACTGCGACGTCAGCATAACCTGCGACGGCAGCGAGACTGACGTACGCACTGAGAACGGAACTGTTATTTTCAATACCGAGGCAGGCAGGAAGTACAGTGTTACAGCCTGAATCTGCAACAGGAGGACAAATCAATGGATATACGTAAGCTGACTGCTCTTGCAGCGGCGGCAGTGATGACCGCTTCATGTGCGGTCTCATGCAAAAAGAAAGAAAAATCCGACAGCACGAGCCGCCAAGCAGTGACCGATACGAACGGGAAAATCGAGGATGAAACTGTCAGCACCTATCCCGACTATCCCATTTCCTACCCGGAGATAGAAGAAAAAACGACAGGCGATCTCTATGAAGCAGAGGCTGCAAAGCTCGGCAAGGGTCTGAAGGTCGTCAGCAGCCCCAAGGAAGACTCCGACAGCAAGGGCGGCAAAAAATCCACCGATGCAGAGGCTGTCCAGCCGACCACAAAATTCGACCCGACCGTCAAGCCCGAGACTCTCATCACAAATTACAGCGGTGACGGCTATGTCAAAGGCTTCAAAAATGACGGAAGCACAGGCGTTGTGTTCACGGTGGATGCTCCGAGCAATCAGCACTACGACCTCTCGTTCAGCATCGCTGCTGACCGCTTCGTCAACTGCGACATCTTCGTAAACGGCACTGAAACCGCCGTGTTCAAGACCATGAGCGACGGCGAATTTACGCTGATAACGCTCTACGGCGTGTTCCTCACAAAAGGCAAATCGGAAATAGAGATACGTCCGCACGGCGACATTTCCCTCGACTACCTGAAAATGGCAAACAACACCTCACTGCGTACTATCAAATATAACGCGGAAAACGACCTTTCCAACAAGGAAGCAGGCGTATCCGCAAAGGAGCTCATGGACTTCCTGACCGACAACTACGGCAAATACGTGCTGATGGGACAGTATGCCTCGGATGAAAATAATGAGGAGCTTGACCTCATCTACCGCACTACTGGTAAATATCCCGCGATACGGTTTTCGGCTCTGCACACGAACAGCAAGACCTTCGACAGCGCGTTCAGGGACATTGATGCCTGCGCCGACTGGTATCACAAGGGCGGCATCGTCGGACTGATGTGGTACTGGGAGGCTCCTTCAAAGAAAAAACCGTCAGTCTATGCAAAGGATACCGATTTCAAGCTGTCCGATGCAATGACCGACATCGACATCGCAGAGATGTCACAGGAGGAGATACGCGGTCTGTACGGCGAAGGCAAGATCTCAGAGCAGTGCTACGGCCTTATCCTCGACATCGACAATATGGCAGGACAGCTCACATCTCTGAAGAACAAGGGCGTTCCCGTGCTCTGGAGACCTCTCCATGAGGGAAGCGGCGACTGGTTCTGGTGGGGCGCGAGCGGAGTCGATGCCTACAAGTGGCTGTGGGAACTGATGTACCGCCGCTATACCAACTTCTTTGAGCTTGACAACCTTATCTGGATATGGAACGGTCAGAGCGAAAGCTCTCTCGTCAACAAGAACACCTTCGATATTGCCGCTCTTGACATATATCTCGACAGCAGCAAGGATTACGGCAGCCGCTATGAGCAGTTCCTCGCGCTCCAGAATATCGTCGGCAAGGATAAGCTCATCGCCCTGAGCGAATGCAGCACTGTTCCCGACATTGACGCAGCTTTCCGTGATAATGCGGTATGGTCGTTCTTCGGGCTCTGGTACGGCAAGTATATCAGCGACGACAAGGGCGGCTACTCTGAGGAATATACAAGCAAGGACGCGCTTGTCCGCGCATACAACTCCGACGGAGCTCTTACTCTTGACGAGTACATCAAGCTTCGCAGCGGTGAGAAGCTCGTTCCCGAATACGGCGACGAAAAGCCTGCTTCCACTACTTCTTCCACTTCTGCGACCACAACCGACACCACTGATACAACAGGTACTTCATCAGCGGAAAGCACAGAGACTACGGCAGTTTCCGCGAACTGACACAAGGAGGTGCGCTATGGAGAACACATTCAAGCCGCATATCACTCTCACAAGGGAACAGACAGAGCTCAGGGAGAAAATGCTCTCTGAGGTCAGCAAATCCGACTACAAGGCTGTCAGCTTCCGCCTGACGGATACGCTCACGGTCTCGCCATTCTCCGAATATGAGGACATTTTCCTGCTCATGGAGGAGGACTTCGACGATCTGACGACCGTGAAAAAGGGATTTACCGAGCTCCGAACAGCCGCCGCAGAAGCCGCAGAAAAGAAATACTGCAATTCGGGCGGAGCAACAGCAGAACGGATATATGACATCATCGCAAAGGAAGCAAAGCTTTCTCCGTTCGGCAAGGACAAGCTCATGAAGCGTGAGTTTGAGCTTGCTGTGCATTTCACGATGGCAAGAGGACTCGGAAAGGAGCTCTTTGACGCGGCAAAACGCACGAAAAAGAAGATCATCATTGTCGCGGACACGATATACCCGCGCAATGTGATAGTAAGAATGCTCTCGGCGTGCGGCTATGAGCAGGCTGACGAGCTTGTTGTACCATCAGAACTCAAGGGCAGTGTCACCGACCATAAGGCTCTGTATGATGCTGTTCTCGCCAAGGCAGGCGTTGCTCCTGCAAAGCTGCTCCATATCGGCGGCGATGTTGAGGCAGATGTTGAAACTCCTATTATGAACGGCTCACGGGCACTGCTTCTGTCGGGGACTATACCTCTCATGGCCAGGTCGGGCCGGCTTCGCGGCTTCGTGCAGGCAAAGCACATCTACGACTATGACAAAGCCGACTATCTCGCGCTTCACGGCGCATTCGGCATATATGCAGCGTACCTGTTCGACATACCGGTCAGCAAGTCGCCGCAGAGCGACTTCTGTGCAAATGAATATATGCTCGGCTTTATCGTCGGCGGCACAGCACGCATCACAGGTATGCGCCCTGCCGACAAGTTCCAGACAAAGCTGCTCGCCGCGCTATCGGAAAATCCCGAAGCACTGCAAGGCATGGAGGATATGGAGAAACTCTTCCACTTCCACTTTGACGGACATCTCGAAAAGTACGGCTTCAAAGACTGCGATATGCCGCTTCGCTTCTTTGCGGAACACAGTGCCGCAGGTGACAGAGCGATCTTCCAGAGCCGACTCGATCCGACCGATTTTGCCGGCTGGACAGAACGTACCAAAGAGCCTAAGCTCGCACCTGTCCACGCAAGAAAGGTCAAGAGTAGCATCACCGCAAAGCTCGCTGACAAGCTCTTCCCGCCGGGAACGAAGGTGCGCAACATTGCGGACGCTATGCTCGTCAAAATGAAGGGCAGGTCGCACTGACAGCTTTTTTCATGATACTGCATACTGTGCGGTGATATGCCCGACTTCCTTAGTATGCGACATATCTTCGCACCCTTGACGGCATTCACTCGTTCGTGATAAAACATTCCCGAAACTGACATTTTTTACTGTTGCTCACACCGCTCTTTCTGTGATAAGATAGAATCGTTGAAAAAAACATAAAACGACCTATCAAGCAGGAGGAAAAAACCATGAACAACAAAATAAAGGTACTCATCGGGGACGATTCAGCAGGAACAGGCGTAAGTCTGGCGAATAAGCTCCGCGAAAAGGGAATGTACGCATATACGCGCAGAAAGGACTGCGGCGTTATTGTCGATTCGATACGGAATGACCCGCCCGATGCCGCAGTGCTCGACATCACTGCCGAAAACGGCGATGCGGTCACAATAATGAAAAAGGTGAGGGAGCTCGGAGTCAAATTCCCTGCATTCGTCATCACATCTGCATTCGACAACGAATTCATCGAGCGTCAGGTCATGGAAAACGGAGCTTCAAAGTTCCTTCTCAAGCCCTACGATGCGGACGACCTATTCGGAGCAATAAACTCTGCCCTCGGTGACAAGGCTAACAGCCTCAGTGACGACATGGAGATAGCTGTCACCGATATTATCCATCAGCTCGGAGTTCCTGCTCACATCAAGGGATATCACTACCTCCGCACAGCCATACTCTACTCCATTGAGGACAAGAGCCTGCTTGACAGCGTAACAAAGCTCCTCTATCCCACAGTCGCAGGGATATACGATACGACCTCTTCAAGAGTTGAACGAGCTATCCGCCACGCAATAGAGATAGCATGGGACAGAGGCAACGTTGATACTCTCAACTCATTCTTCGGCTATACCGTTGACACAAGCAAGGGAAAACCGACAAATTCGGAATTTATCGCTCTCATCACGGACAAGCTCCGCCTGCGCTTCAAAGCGGCTCTCAGGAGGACTCAGGTTCAGGCATGAGGCGGCAGAAATAAGGAGGAATCACCATGTCATTCAGAAAAATCGACCTTTCAGAGCTTCAGTTCAACCCGTTCGCCAAAATAGGCAAGGAGTGGATGCTGCTCACAGGCGGCAAGCCGGACAGCTTCAATACCATGACCGCTTCATGGGGACAGCTCGGCGTGCTGTGGAACAGAAACGTGCTGACCTGCTACATACGCCCGAACAGGTATACTTACGGCTTCATCGAGGACGGCGACACCTTTACCGCTTCGTTCTACGGTGAGCAGTACCGCAGTGCTCTGTCGTTCTGCGGCTCACACTCAGGCAGGGACTGCGACAAGGTCAGCGAGGCAGGTCTTACACCTGCGGAATTTGACGGAAACGTTGCCTTCGAGGAAGCAGATATGGTGCTCGTGTGCAGAAAGCTGTACAGCTATGACCTGACGGAGAGCGGCTTCCTCACAGATGACGGCATACCTGCGCAGTTCTTCGGCTCAGATCCGTATCACCGCGCTTACATTTCTGAAATAGTCGGCGTGTACGTCAAGGAATAACTCTTTATACAGCTATAAAAAACAGAAGCCTCCTGTCCGGTAACAGACAGGAGGCTTTTTTCTGTTATTATACAGGATCACTTTACAGTGACCGTTCCGCCCTTCCAGTTTTCAAAGGCGTATTTTTCAAGAGAAAGGTCGCCTTCCACATTTCTGAACATATCCGACCGTGTATCGTCGGGCGGCAGATAGTATATGCCAATATTGTATACCGTACCCGATTTTGCGTTTTCGGGCACCTTGAAGAAGAACTTGGCTATCTCGCCGTCTCCTCCCATATTTCCTTCAAATATCTCCGTGAAAAAGAGCGAGCCGAGATGATTTGAGGTAAGCTCCTCGGGAAGCTTGTTTGTCCAGAGCATTCCCACCGAGCCTATCGAACGCTTGGAGGCAGCTCCGAGTTCATATTTTATGGTGTTCTGCTTGGGATCTTCCATCTCACAGGTAAGGGCATCATCGAAAGTGATGTGCAGACCGCAGGTGTTCCAGTTCTTGACTGCTCCGTTCACGAAAAGCGATACCTCAGCAACTTCTCCTGCTGCTGCCTCAACATTCGAGAACATCAGCTCGGGACCGTCCTCTGCGGCGGTTATGCTGCTGTCGTAGCCGACGGCGCCGGGAACTCCCTGATTTCCTGTTTCTGCCGATGTATCATGATCGCTGCCGCAGGCTGCTGAAAGCGCAAGCATAGCTGCTGCTGCGGTCATGGCAATAATTCTTTTAATGTTCATTCTTTGCCCTGCTCCTTTTTGATGCCTGTAACGGTTATCTCATCACCGTCGGCGGAGATGTGTATTTCGCTGATCTCCGACGAATCCGTGATTATCAATTCTGCGACCTTATCTTCGATGTCCTGACGGATAACACGGCGGATGTCACGCGCTCCGTAAGGCTTTCCGTATGACTTCTCCGCAATGAGTGCGAGTGCCTTATCGTCATAGGAGACGGAGATGTTCTTTTCGGCAAGAGGCTCCTTCATTTCGTCTATCATGAGGGCGGCGATGCGTGCGAAATCATCCTTTTCGAGCTGTCTGAATACGACTATCTCATCAATACGGCTGATGAATTCGGGACGCAGGAAATCACGGAGTCCCTTCATTGCCTTGTCGCGTGAGATGTCATTCTCCGTGCGGTTGAAGCCGACTCCGACACTCTTGTCTGTTGAGCCTGCATTTGAGGTCATGCAGATTATGGTATTCTCAAAATTGATGTTTCTGCCCTGAGCATCATCAATGTGACCTTCATCAAGTATCTGCATGAGGATATTCATAACATCAGGATGTGCCTTTTCTATCTCATCAAAGAGAATAACGGAATACGGCTTGCGGCGCACCTTTTCGGTGAGCTGTCCTGCCTCATCATAGCCGACATATCCGGGAGGCGAGCCTATCATGCGCGCGACTGAGTGCTTTTCCATATACTCGGTCATATCGAGCCGTATCAGCGGCTCGGTGGAGTCGAACAGCTCCTCGGAGAGAGCCTTGACCAGCTCTGTCTTGCCGACACCTGTCGGGCCGACGAATATGAACGATGCAGGTCTGCGTCTCTTGCTGAGCTGTACTCTTGTACGCTTTATGGCGCGTGTGAGCACCTCAACAGCCTCGTCCTGTCCGAGAACACGCTTCTTCAGAGCCTCTTCGAGCTTTGATATTTTGAGGAATTCCGTTTCAGCTATCTTGCTTGCAGGGATACCCGTCCACAGCTCTACGACCTTGGTGATGTCCTCCTCCGTGACCTGAACATTCTCTGCTTTTTCCTTCAGCTTTTCTGCATCATCAAGGAGATGTATGAGCTTGCTCTTGACCTCCGCGAGTGCCTGATAATCGGGCTCACTCTGCTCGGAGAGCGTCTTTTCCATGCCTCTGAGCACATCTGCTTCTTTGGTGAGCTTGGCATATTCGGCTATTTCGGGCGAGCGGATATTCGCATGAGCGCATCCCTCGTCCATGAGGTCGATAGCCTTGTCAGGCAGGAAGCGGTCGGTGATATATCTTTCGGACAGCACTGCACACACTCTTATAAGATAATCCGAGATGTGGACCTTGTGGTAGTCCTCATAGTATTTCTTGATTCCGAGGAGCACGTTCACAGTGTCCTCAACTGTCGGCTCAGTGACTGTTACGGGCTGAAAGCGTCGTTCAAGAGCGGAATCCTTCTCGATATACTTTCTGTACTCGCCGAATGTTGTTGCTCCGATGACCTGAACCTCTCCGCGTGAAAGGGCAGGCTTGAGTATGTTTGCCGCGTTCATCGAGCCCTCTGAATCGCCTGCGCCTACGAGATTATGCACCTCGTCAATAAAGAGGATGATATTGCCCTCGCTTTTTACCTCGTCAACAAGTCCCTTTACTCGGCTCTCGAACTGTCCGCGGAACTGCGTTCCTGCCACGAGAGCGGTAAGGTCGAGCAGATACAGCTTCTTATCGGCAAGATTCAGCGGAACGTTGCCCTCATTTATTCTCTGTGCGATACCCTCGGCAATAGCTGTCTTTCCGACACCCGGCTCACCGATAAGGCAGGGGTTGTTCTTGGTGCGGCGTGAAAGTATCTGTATCACACGCGCTATTTCCTTATCCCTTCCGATTATGCGGTCAAGCTTGCCGTCAGCAGCCTTCTGTGAGAGATTTGTGCAGTAGCTTCCGAGGAATTTCAGTTCCTTCTTCTTTTCCTTCTTCTCAGCCTTGTCACGACCGAATAAGCCCTTTCTGTGCGGCTTCTCCTCGTTCTCGGGAGCGGCTGAGCCTTCCTCCTGCTGGTCGGAGCTTTCCTCGCCGCCGAACATATTCGCTATCAGATCGGGCATTATGCCCTGTCCGCCCATCTCGAATGAGTCACCGTCAAGCATTCCCATCATCTGATCCGAAAGCTGTTCGATCTCCTCCTCGGTTATGCCGAGCTTTTCCATATATTCAGCGACCTGCGGTATCTTTCTCTCTCTTGCACAGGCGAGGCACAAACCCTCATTTTTCTTTTCGTTTCCCTGTACAGATGTGATGAATACGACAGCAGGTCGTTTTTTGCAGTTGCTGCACATTATCATTGTTGTTCCTCCTGTTAAGCAGATGTGCTGTATGTCCTCCGCCGGATATGCGGAGCGTGTTAAGGCAAAACCGCATAAAGATTGTGCGTCAGAAACGCAGTCAGATTTTTCGTCAGATCGTACAGAAATTTTGCAGGCATACTGTCGTATGTCAAGAAATTTATGTGCAGAATGACGGAAAAGATGCAAGTTTATGGCGTACAAAGTCGTCAGACGCGCTTTGTGCGGTGTTGCCTTAATCTTATAGTGATGAAACAAAGGTATAGAAATATTTGAATATGATAGAATCGTCAATAACGCCGCTGTTGAAGAAGAGCATCTCGTCGCTTCCCATGACAGCCCAGACGCGTATCAGCGCAGCTGCCACAGTCACGAACAGACCGCCCTTTATCACTCCTATGATACCGCCGCTGATGTGTGAGCCGACATCAATGTGCTCCTCATCCCTGGAAGTATACTGATGGAATATGAAATAAACCAGTATTGCCAGTGCGGCAAACAGAAGTATAAATCCTATCAGCTTGTATATCGTGACGAATGCAGGCGCAGTGTAATTGTCCGCAATATATTTCGCAGCAGGCGTGCGGTATTCGACATCGGTTATGAGGGGGAGCAGCTCCTTCATACCGCTGCTGTCGCTGCGTATCTCACGCGCAGCAGTCTCGGCAGCATATTTGCTCAGATTCTGAGCTGCAATGTCGCGTATCACGACTGCATAGCCCTCACGGACAAGCCTGCCTACCTCCTCATCTTCGCCTATCTTTCTGCCGTTGATGTTGTTGATATATTTTATCATCTTTTCGTCGCTGTAATCATCAGAGCTGAAGAGATTAGTGAGATTTTCGTTGTTTGCGTGGAGATTGTATCCGAACGAATCGAGATATGCCGCATACTTGTTAACAAATGTATCGGCTTTTATTGTATCGTCGATCTTGGAGATACAACTGCTCCTCAGTGTGCTTTTGTAAAGTGTCTCTGCCGTGCTGCTGCTTATACCGAGAGCAAGTGCAAGTGCTATTCCGTAGCCAACGGTCGATATTGCAGCCTTCATGGTTCCTTTTCTGCCGGAAAAGAATATACATACAAGTATTATTGCAACAGCGATTACATCATAGAACCACCAGAATTGATTTCCCATGTTATTTGAGTACAGGCGTGAAGGGTCTGTACATCCTCCCTTCGGACACTGATCAGCTTTCGTAGTTGATCCTGTCGATTTTCTTATAACTTTTCAGATAAACATAATTTTCGCTTCTCACAAATCCCGTGTAGGAATCGTTGACCGCCGCGGTCGAGCGCAGCTTGCCGCTGAAATCATACGCGAGGACTGCATCTTTTGTCATTACGTAAGCCAGACCGTTTTCAACGGTGACATCAATGAGCGGACTTTCAAAGCCGACAATTACAGGCTCAGAGCTGCCGTCGCTGAACAGTATCATCTCATACTTTCGTCTGTCGTCGCTGTTGACTATGACAGCCGATTCACCGTTGTCGCTCGAACCTCCCGCAAGGTCGCCCTCATAGCGGTAGAACGAGCTTATCTGACCTTTGCTGTCAGCGTAGCCGCACGCCTCGATGCCGAGCACGAATGCGCCGCCGTCGAATCTGTATACATCAAGACCGAGCGTATCAAGTCCCGGAGAAGTCCATTTTGCCTTGTCCTCTGTGAAGCTTGCCTTCTGAACAGAGGTGACGAGCGATCCGTTTTCAGCATAGAAGTAGCTGATGACACAGCCCTGACTGTCTTCCTCAAAGCTTATGTCGTTCACGCGCTCTACGCATTTTCTCTCGTATATCATCTTACCCTTGCGGTCATAGACGATTATCTCGCAGTCATAGTTGTCAGAGGTCGTTACCACTGCGGTATATCCCTCTTTGCTCAGCCTTGCGAACATTATATTCTTGTCGAGCTTGTTCGTATACAGAACGCCCGATTTATCCTCAACGCTGAACTCCGTACCGCCGCTCTCAAAGAGCAGTGCCCTTCCGTTCACGGCTTCCATAACGGCGTTTGTAAGTGCATGCTGCCGTCGTTTTATCTCGCCGCCCTCCTCGTTATAGAAGTATATGTATGCATCGCTCATGACAATGACATTTTCATTTGAGCAGCTGAGCTGGTACTGTGCTCCGCCGTTTATCTCGATAGGGAAGTTTCCCTCGGCAAGCTGTCCGTCGTTTACTATGGTCTTGTACTGTGTACCCAGTCCGCGCAGCTTTGGCATCCACAACTCCTGAGTATAGAACAGTACCGCTCCGATAGTTGCCAGCAAAAGCACTATCAGCAGCTTTATCCGCCGCTTTTTGCGTTTGTCCCTTTTTTTCTGCTCAACGATATCGTTGGCGTCGTACATTGGCATTGTTCTGCCTCCTCTTGTTCCGCAGCCTGCTCCCTTGGGCAGTACCGTATTTCTGTCTATCTGTTGCCGAAGAGCTCGTCCTCGGAGTAGAAAACCCTGTTCAGGTACAGACCGTGTGCCATAGCAGTCCTGCCTGCGCGGAGACGGTCTTTTGCGGCGAGTATCTCCGGCATATCCTCCGGAGCTATCTTGCCCTCATTGATATCCAGCAGAGTGCCCGCGATTATCCTAATCATATTATACAGAAAACCATTCCCTTTTACAAGCATTATCACGGAATCACCATTATTTTCTATGTCAAGGGAATAAATTGTTCGTACAGTTGTTGAAGTGTTTGTACAGTCGGCACAAAACGATGCAAAATCGTGAGTTCCGACAAGATATGCCGCTGCAAGCCGTGCCTTTTCAACATCAAAGGCGCGTCTGTAATGAAAAGCAAGGTCTGACGAAAAGGGGTCCTTTGACTCGCGGCAGTGCATCTTATAGATGTATTCCTTGCCCTTGCAGTCAAACCGCGCATGGAAATCAGGCGGCACATCCTCGCAGCTCAGAATGGATATGTCATCGGGAAGCTCCCCGTTCACTCCGCGGCAGAAGCCGAGAGTGCGGATATTGCTCTCTGTTTTGACATTGAAGCAGAAATTGTTTGCGTGAACTCCCGTATCCGTGCGCGAGCAGCCGATGATGCTCACAGGCTCGTTCAGCACCTTGGATACGGCTTTTTCAAGCACCTCCTGCACGGTAACGGCATTTGTCTGCCGCTGAAAGCCGTGGTATCCTGTTCCGCGGTAGGCGGTCATCACCTTCAGATTTCTCATTTTTCAACATCTTCCGTTCCGTTATTGCTGTCCGCAGACACAGCGGCTTCGCGGCGCGCTCTCCTGCGTTTCTTTCCTGCTTTTTCGGCAGCAAGCAGAAGAAGTGATACTGCCGCTGCTGACAGGCTGATAATTATGCCCGTGCCGAGACCGTCAGGAAAATATCTCAGCTCGACCTCATGCTCTCCGGGACCGATCTCCGCACCGAGCATGGCATCGAACACCTTGACCGTCGGTACTTTCTCTCCGTCAACGAATACGCTCCAGCCGTTCTCGTAGGGTATCGAGAGGTAGAGCAGACCGCGGCTCCTGACATTTATCCAGCCCTTCAGCCTTGTATCGGAGAACTCTGTCAGTTCAAGCTGCTCGTCAGCGAATGCGGAATATGCCTTGTCGAAGGCTTCCTCGTCAAGAGCATAGACCTGTACATTGAACGTTCCCGAGGTCTTTTTCTCCTCGAAATTCAGTGTTGTCTCGATAACACTGCCCTCCTGACCGTTTCCCATCGGGAATGCGATGGGGTAGTCATCAGCAGCAATATTGCTGTCGGCAGGTATGCCGTCACATTTTACATCTATCGTTTCGGCTGCACCGCCGTTGACATAGCCGTACAGATACGCTCCCTCCACGCCGTCGCAGATAAGGGTTGCCGATGCCTTTTCATTCGGGTCCGTGACCTCGTACGTACAGGAGCCTGAGCCGAAGCTTGTCCCCTCAGCATTCTCAAAGGTATAATCGCTGATGGAACGGCGCGTGAAAATACCATGCTTTGAGCCTGTTCCGAGCATGACAACATCATTCTGGAACTCAAACGGATTATCCGCAGCGGCGAGCTCAAGCTTGAGCACATCGCTGTTCATCATGAATCCTATCGACATGGGGTATCTGCTTCTGTAAAGGTGAGATGAGCCGCTCTCGGAAATGTGTTCGAGCGACATTTCGCTGTTATTCAGTCTGCTTCCCTTGGAAATAATATAGTTGATGCCCAGAAGATCGTTGACCATGGGCGTGGAATTGCGGTAGTAGTAGCGGTTGCCCGCCTCAGAGGAATAAAGCCCGAGCTTGCGGAAGTATCTTGTCACGGATACGTTCGCCATTGACGAGAACTGCGATACGCCGTTGTAGCCGTATAACGCGCCGTCATTGAGCGTGTAGACAGAGGCGATCTCCGACCGTGAGAACAGGCTTTCGTCGTCCTCGCGCATATCGGAAAGAAGCTCCTGTACGTTGTCGTTCAGGTACGGATAGGAAGTATAGCTTGAGCTTCCGACCGTCTTGACACCGATGATCGTATTGCTTGTCAGCTCCGTGATAACTGCGGCAGCCAGCGCAGCGTTGATCGCGCGCCTGCGCGTGGTCCTGTTCCTGAACGGGAACAGTCTTCCTGCAATAAACACAAGCAGATACGCTGCCGTGATGATCGCAGATGCACGGAAAGCTCCGTCAAACGAGAATCCCTCGCCCGACTTGTTCGCCTTCCACACATTGAGCCCGAGAACGAATGCAGGTGCAGGAACGAGCAGGAAAAGCTGATATATCCTTATCCCTCCTGCCGTCATCACATCATAGGCGCGGTACGCCGCAGCAACGAGCAGGAAGCAGAATATGAACGCAAAGCGGTACGGTATCTGATTCGTTGCGTGGAAGCCGTGCCAGATGTAGTTCAGCACATTGAGGTTGCAGCTTACGAATATAAATGCAAGAAGCGATACAGAAGCGATTTTCTCACGTATCTTTATACCTGCCGAGAAAAGGAATACTCCGAACAGCACAACTGCAAGCATACCGCAGGCAAAATTGGGAAGTCCGTCCTTTTTCGCAGGCTCGCTGTAAGAGATGAGATTGGCAATAATGTCATACCATTTCTCGTACCATTTTACTGTTTCGGGGAAATGGTTGTTTATGCTGTATGTGAGCTTCAGCCCCTCATAAGCAGGAACGAGCAGAAATGCTCCGAGCGCGATCCCTATCGCGGAAGAACGGGCGATCAGCCAGAGCTTGCGGAAAAAGTCCTTCACACCCCTGCACTCTGTCACAGCCGCCGCAAAGAACGCGAAAAGCGTGAATACACAGGTAAAGAATCCGACATAGTAGTTGGATATGAGTGACAGCGCAAGAGCTGCGGTATACAGCTTCCACTTTCCCTCGCGGCACAGAGCAGTAAGCCCTGTCATAACAAGAGGGAACAGTGCGACCGTATCGAACCACATAACGTTCCAGTAGTAGCCGAGCATATAGCTGCACAGCGCAAACATAGCCGAAAATACAGGCGTTGAGAAATCCCTGCGCTTGTAGGTATATCTCAGGAAGCGGTTGAAGAAAGCTCCCGAAAAGCCTATCTTTGCGACAAGTATATATGTCAGTGCATCGCGTGAGGTGCTGTTGCTGCTGAACACCGACAGCAGATTGAGCGGACTTGCGGCATAATATGATATGAGCGAAAGGAAGTTCGTACCCATACCGTTCTGCCACGAGTACAGGAATGAGCCTCCCGTTCTCAGCTTTTCGCTTTCTACGCGAAAAAACGGGTAATACTGGTGCCACAGGTCAACGACGAGCATCTGCTGTGAACCGAAGGGGTGAATGCCCTGCACGGCAAATCCGATGAGCATCAGGACCGACGGTATCAGAAAAGCAAGCAGATAATTCAGCACGCCCCTGTCAAACAGTATCCTGCCTGCCCTGCTTCTTCTGAAGCTCCTGTATGCAGATACAGCGGAGCTTCTCATATTGCGTTTCATTGTCTTTTCCTTTGTCATAAACTTTATTTCATCAGGCGGTTGAAGACTATGCTCACGGCGATAGCCGCAGCATAGAAGAGTAACGTTATAATAAGCGCGATAACATCGCGTGCGGACGCTTTAAGCTGTCTCAGCCTTGTGCGTCCCTCGCCGCCGTTGTAACAGCGGCATTCCATAGCCGTGGCAAGCTCATCAGCACGTCTGAACGACGATATGAAAAGCGGAACGAGTATGGAGATCATATTCTTTGCCCTTGTCATGAAGCTGCCGGAGTCTATCTCAGCTCCTCTTGCCTTCTGAGCCGACATTATCTTATCGGTCTCCTCAATGAGAGTCGGCACGAAGCGGAGTGCTATCGACATCATCATCGCAAGCTCATGCACAGGGAACTTCAGCAGTCTGAGCGGTGAGAGCAGACGCTCTATCGCATCCGTCAGCGTAATGGGTGAGGTGGTATATGTCAGCAGAGAGCTGCCCATGATGAGCAGGACTATCCTTATTATCATAAAGATGCTGATATTTACACCTTCGGAGGTGATTTTGATAAATTTCCATTTGAAGTACACATCTCCGCCGTCAACGAGCAGGATATTCAGCAATGCCGTAATAAACAGGAACGGAAGAAGCGGCTTCACGCTCTTCCAGAACATTTTCAGCGGGATGTGTGACAGAAAGACCGCGATCATCGTATACGCTGCTCCTACGGCGAGACACGCCACGCTGCTTCCGGTAAAGAGCATTAATATATAGATCATGGTAATGATGATCTTGAAGCGGGGGTCAAGACGGTGTATCAGGCTGTTTCCGGGGAAATACTGTCCTATGGTAACATCCTTCAGCATTACTCTGCACCTCCGTTCAGGTGCTTCAGCAGCAGGTCACGCGCATACGGCACGGTATAGACCTCCTTGCCGAAGTCGAGCCCCTGCTTTTTCAGTTCCATGAAAACCTTGGTTATCTGTGGAACATCAAGCCCTATCTCAGCTATCTCCTCAGCTCTGCCGAACACCTTTTCGGTGTCATCATAGCAGAACAGCTTAGCCTTGTTCATAACGAGGATCTTGTCGGCAAAGCCTGCAATGTCCTCCATGCTGTGCGATACTATGAGAATGGTGTTTTTCCTGCGCTCATGGTACTGTCTGATATGTTCGAGTATCTTGTCTCTGCCTGCGGGATCAAGACCTGCCGTAGGCTCATCGAGAATGAGCACCTTCGGCTCCATAGCCATAACGCCTGCGATAGCAACACGGCGTTTCTGTCCGCCTGACAGCTCAAACGGAGAGCGGCTGAGTAACTCCTCCTTCAGACCTATATCATGCGCTGTTTCAAGGACACGGCGTTTTATCTCCTTTTCGTCAAGCCCCATATTCCGAGGACCGAACGCAATATCCTTGAATACGGTCTCCTCGAATATCTGGTATTCGGGGTACTGGAAAACGAGTCCCACCTGAAACCGCACGTCACGTATTTTCTTCTTGTCTGCCCATATATCCTGCCCGTCAAGCAGGACTGTGCCCGATGTCGGACGGAGCAGACCGTTGAAATGCTGTATCAGCGTGGATTTGCCTGAGCCTGTATGCCCCATCACGCCGACCATTTCTCCCTCTTCTATTTTCAGGTCCACATGATCGACAGCCGTCTTTTCAAACGGCGAACCGATGCTGTATGTGTATGTCAGCTGACGGGTCTCAAGAATTGCCAATGGTCATACCTCTTTCCGAATGAGTTGCTTATCTGAGAAGAGCCTGCGAACAGCTTCGACACATTCCTCCTCGGTGATGATACCCTGCGAAATGTCAAAGCCTGCCTTGCGCAGCTCCCACGCAAGCTCCGTAACCTGCGGCACATCGAGCCCTATCTCCATTACGCGCTCGACCTGTGCAAACACCTTGCGCGGCGTGTCGTCGAGAGCAACAGTGCCCTTGTCCATGACGACCACACGGTCGCACTGAGCAGCTTCGTCCATATAGTGCGTTATAAGGACGATAGTGATGCCCTGTTCGCGGTTCATTTTTCTTATTGTTGCCATAACTTCTTTTCTGCCCTGCGGATCAAGCATTGCCGTTGGCTCGTCAAGAATGATGCATTTTGGCTGCATTGCGATAATGCCCGCGATAGCAATACGCTGTTTCTGTCCGCCAGAGAGCTGGCTCGGCGAGTGAAGACGGTAGTCGTACATATTAACGGCTTTAAGCGCATCATCCACGCGCTGTCTCATCTCATCATAGGGAACGCCGAGATTCTCAAGTGCAAACGCCACATCCTCCTCGACAACAGAGGAAACTATCTGGTTGTCGGGATTCTGGAACACCATGCCTGCACACTGACGAAGCTCGAAGATATGCTCCTCGTCTGCGGTGTCGATGCCGTTCACGACGACCTTTCCCTCTGTCGGGAGCAGTATCGCGTTGATGTGTTTGGCAAGAGTTGACTTGCCCGAGCCGTTGTGCCCGAGCACGGCGACGAATTCGCCTTCTTTTATAGTAAGGTCAATGCCTTTCAGCACCTCGGAGGCTTCTGCGCCCTCGTCCGCAGGATAGCTGAAATGCAGACCGCTTATTTCGATGATATTACCCATTATTCGACCGGCTCAATCGACATGATGCTGTCCATTCTTATGATCTTCGTAATAACGGGGCTGTCAGCCTTATTGGGCTTTTTCAGGTACTGTACCTTCATCCACTCGTCATCACATTCAAGAACGGTACATACTGCCGTCTGACTCAGCGACTCGATCACGGTATCGCTAAAGATGAATTTGCATTTTTTTCCTATATATTCAGATATGAGCTTTGACATTTCAGGACCTCCGTTATTATTCATTTTCTTTTTAAGCCGGATTATTTCTGCTTTTTTCTTTTTGAGCTTTCTCTCTGAAGAAAGATACAAGCACATAAAACACATAAACAGGCCAAGATATGCATATTCCATAATCTATTTCTCCCATATCGCAGTTGAGCCGCAGGGAAGTGTCATACCCGTTGATCTTACGGGAAGACCGATCTCGTCGAAGCTCACTCTGCCGCCGAATCTGTCAGTCAGGACACTTCCGAGTATGTATCCCATAACGGACGGTGACAGACCTGTTGTATAGCTGTTTATCAGAAAAAAGAGCGGCTCGTCCGAAAGCACGCCCGAGCAGAGCTTCACGAGGTCATAAACGCTGTCCTCAAGCTTCCACACCTCGCCGCCGGGACCTCTGCCGTAACTCGGCGGATCCATGATAACCGCATCATACCTGCGTTCACGGCGTATCTCACGCGCAATGAACTTCTCGCAGTCGTCCACTATCCAACGTATGGGCTTGTCAGCGAGACCTGATGCCGCTGCGTTATCACGCGCCCACTGCACCATGCCCTTTGAGGCATCAACGTGGCAGACATTCGCGCCTGCCTCAGCACACGCGAGAGTTGCTCCGCCCGTGTAGGCGAAAAGATTCAGTACATTTATCTCACGTCCTGCGCCGCGTATCTTCTCAGCCATGAAATCCCAGTTGACAGCCTGTTCGGGGAACAGTCCCGTATGCTTGAAGCCTGTCGGACGGATGTTGAAGGTCAGAGCTTTGTAGTTTATTTTCCAGCTTTCCGGAAGCCGCCTGCGGAATTCCCACTCACCGCCGCCCTTATTTGAGCGGTGATAATGGCCGTCTGCGCTTTTCCAGAGCGGCTCTGTCCTGTCCGTTCTCCATATTATCTGCGGATCGGGCCGTACAAGCGACACGTTTCCCCATTTTTCGAGTTTTTCTCCGTCGGACGTATCGAGTATCACATAGTCCTTCCAGTTGTTTGCAGTCCTCAAATCAATGTCTCCTTAATGCGGCTGCTGGAGTGTCAGCCGTTGTTTTATGGTATCGGCGATCTGAAGCGCCATTGTATTTATCGTGGTGAAGTCCCTGCCCTCTATCATTATGCGGATAACAGGCTCTGCACCGACCTCACGGACAACAACTCTGCCCTCCTCGCCGAGTATCTGCTCGAACTCGTCGATAATGCCGGTAACGGCGCGGTCGTTCTTCCACACCTCACGAAAACGCTTATCTATCGGGATATTAAGCATTACCTGCGGACACTTCTCAATGACAGCGGAAAGCTCGCTCAGCTTCTTCCCCGAACGATTCAGCGTGTCGAGAAGTCTTGCTCCCGTGAGCTGACCGTCAGCGGACGGGGCAAGGTCGGGAAACAGGATATGACCTGCGGGGTCGCCGCCGAGACTGTATCCGCATTCGAGCATACGGCGTATCATGCTCCTCTCGCCGGGAGAAGAAGCGGATATTCCTATTCCGTTGGCTCGCGCGAACTGGAGCAGTCCGAGATTGTTTGCCTGCGTGAAAATGATAGAGCCGTTGCTGAGAGTGCCGTGCTCCTTCATATCCTTTGCACAAACAGCAACTATAACGTCGCCGTCAACGATATTCCCGAGCTCATCAATGGCGAGACAGCGTTCTGCCGCTCCGTCAAAGGCAATGCCGCAGTCGCACTTATTCTCGCCGACAAACCGCATAAGCGCGTCGATGTGTGTGCTTCCGCAGTCCTTGTTGATGTTTTCTCCGTCGGGAACATTGCCCATGAGTACGACCTCAGCTCCGAGAGCAGAGAATATCTTCTCCGCAGTTGCCGAAGCACAGCCGTTTGCACAGTCTATCGCGACCTTCAGACCGCTGAGGTCTGCGCCGGCAATCTCTGTGATATGGGCGATATATTGCTCATTCGCCCTATCGGCAAATGTAAGCTTTCCATATTTTCTGCGCGGTATCGGGATTATCTCCTCGGGAGAGTCGAGAATGAGCCTCTCTATCTCCTCTTCACGGTCGTCGCTGAGACGGTGGCCGTGTGACGAGAACAGCTTTATACCGCTGAATTCCGCATTTATATGTGATGCGGTCACCATTATGCCGCCGCTTGCTCCGTTCTCCCTGACAAGCCATGCCAGTGCCGGAGTCGGCACCTTGCCGATAAGCTCGGCATCCGCTCCTGCAGAGCATATTCCCGCACAGAGGGCTGCGGCTATCGAATCAGAGGAGCTTCTTGTATCCATGCCGATAAGAATACGTGTTCCCTCGGCGTTATTCCCGCCGAGCACCACTGCTGCTGCACGTCCTATCTGCAATGCAAGCTCGCAGGTGAGTTCCGTTACGGCTATGCCGCGCATACCGTCACGTCCGAACAGTCTTCCCATTAGGAGTCCCCCTTTCTTGTAGAATACGTTGTTACTTCTGATTTTTTATTGCATATATCACAACAGGTCTGCGTCCGCCGAGAAGCTTTTCGGGTGAATCCGCATAACGTACTGTATCGCAATTGTTGTACCTGTTGTATATTTTTATCCTGCCGTTCTCGCGTCTGCAGAAAACGGTATGGAGAGAGGAACGGAAGCGTTTTCCCGTCCAGAATGATATAATAAAGGCAGGCGTATCGCCCACCTCGCTGATACGTTCATATTCCGCGCCGAACTTCTTCAGAGCCTTGCCTATGCGGTATACATTGCAGCCAAACAAGCCGAACAGCACCCTGTACTTTTCAAGATAGAACGCGATCTCCTGAAGCGGCTGCGGCTTTCCGATGTAGCGGAGCGCATTATATACGGATATGACCTCACAGCCGTTGTAGCTCATGCAGAAGAATCCGTATTTCAGCTTTGATATGTCGCCCATTCCCTGACCGTTTATCATGCGGTCACTGAACTCACAGGCGCAGTTGTGCTCATAGTTGGCTTTCCTTGTAGTCTGTATCTTCATAGCATTATCCCGTTCAGAATGAGAGCTGACCGTCAGTACCGCCTGAAGCACTGTTCTCGGGCGGTACTATCCCGAGGTGCTCGTATGCAAGACGAGTTGCGACACGTCCGCGCGGAGTCCTGCCGAGAAAGCCGAGCTGCATAAGAAACGGCTCGCATATATCCTCCAGTGTGACCGATTCCTCGCCTATTGCCGAGGCGATCGTTTCAAGTCCGACGGGACCGCCGCCGTAGCCCTTTATTATCATCTGAAGCATACGCCTGTCAAGGCTGTCGAGACCGAGAGAATCGATCTCAAGCCTGCTCAGTGCAACAGAGGCTATTTCCTTCGTTATCTGACCGTTGCCCATTACGTCCGCGAAATCGCGCACACGCTTCAGCAGACGGTTTGCGATACGCGGCGTACCGCGTGCTCTGCCTGCTATTTCGGCTGCACCGTCGGTGTCGCACGGGATACATAGTATCATCGCGCTTCTGCGGACGATGTCTGTGAGCTGTTCCGCCGTATAGAGCTCAAGACGCTCGATAACGCCGAAACGGTCGCGCAGCGGTGCAGAGAGCTGACCTGCCCTCGTAGTCGCACCAATGAGTGTGAACGGCTTGAGGTCCATGCGTATCGAACGCGCAGAAGGACCTTTTCCGATAATGATGTCTATTACTCTGTCCTCAAGGGCAGGGTAAAGTATCTCCTCAACAGCGCGCGAAAGGCGGTGTATCTCGTCGATAAAGAGAACATCGTTGTCATTGAGGCTCGTGAGCAGCGAAACAAGGTCGCCGGGCTTCTCGATAGCGGGACCTGTGGTCACGCGGAGGTTTACTCCGAGCTCATGTGCGATTATTGACGAAAGCGTGGTCTTTCCGAGGCCGGGAGGCCCGTACAGCAGGACGTGGTCAAGCGGCTCGCCGCGCTTGCGGGCAGCCTCGATGTAAATGGCTATCTTTTCCTTGACCTTGTCCTGACCGATGTATTCATGCAGGTTCTGCGGGCGGAGAGAGATCTCTATGTCGCCGTCATCCTGAGTTACCTCGGGAGAAATTACTCTCGGGGCAAATTCCATTTCCTCAGTCTCTATCATTGCCGATCCTCACCTCACCTTTGTGATACGCCCTGATTACTTCTCAAAATAACGCTTCTTGCGGACATAGAACGGTTCTACCGTGCCTGCCGCCTTCTTGCCCATATCCTGCTCGAAGCTGATAAAGCAGAGGTGCTCGTTTGCCTTTACTGTTTTGGAGAGATACTTTGACAGCGGAACAAAAAGCTTTCTCGTGCTGCCCATCATGTCAAGAACGATGAGTATCTGCGGTCTTTCGCAGCCCTTTGTCATCTCCATGATGTAAGCGCGGTCAACGTTGGGCTGCTTCGAGAGGAATTTGGAAGCTGCCTTTGTGATATGTCCTACAGACTGCTGACACGGACGATAGCTGATAGTGTCCGCTTCGTTGTAGGAAATGGCTTTGATTTTGAGGTTGCGGGCTATCATGAGGATGCTCTTGATCTCCTGCGATGAGAATTCCTTGCCGTAGGAGTTGGGGTTGAGAACTGCCGAGACTGACTGGATAAGGTCGAAAAGTCTGAGGCAGTTGATCTTATAGCAGTCAACATATCTCTTTGCAAACTGCTGGAGTGAGCGATAACTTGTAAAGAACGGGATAAAAATATCGCCGTTGGGATTCTGGGTGGTTATCAGCTCAAGCTGGATACCGCCCTCTTCTCTGCTTCTGTCCTCCTTGACGGGATTCTTGCAGATTACATATACATCGCTTTTGATAAGTGTCTGCAAAAAAAGCGAACGTTTTGATGGGTCTTTGATGGCAGCCTTTAATAACTCGTCAAGATTCATGATTGTTCTTTCCTTTCGTGTGTGATTTGGTATGATTATCGCATATTATTTGCGTTAATTATTCTGAGGGTCTCCTTTATCATATCCTGCGTGGAGAGCGACTTATCGAGCTTTCCGAGTATCGGAGCCGCCTCTCCCTGCGAATATCCGAGCACCATGAGAGCTTCAAGAGCCTCGGTAACTGCAGACGTTACCGCCCCGTCAGGGACAGCCGAGAAGCTTGCCGCATCTACTGCAACAGAACCTCCCACTGACTCCGCGGACATTTTGTCCTTCAGCTCAAGAACTATTCTCTGCGCCGTTTTTGCGCCGATGCCCTTTGTTCTTGTGAACGATTTGCTGTCGCCCGAAGCAACTGTGAAGGCGAACTGCTCGGGTGTCATATCCGAGAGTATCGAGGTCGCAGCCTTCGGCCCCACGCCTGTTACCGATATGAGCAGGCGGAAGCAGCTCAGCTCCTGCAATGTTGCGAAGCCGAACAGCTCCACAGCATCCTCTCTCACATAGAGGTGGGTATATAACGTGACCTCACTGTCTGTTTCACCGAGCCGCGAGACGGTATTGTAGGATGTTCTGCATCCGTATCCGACTCCTCCGCATTCAACGACAACGAAACCAAGCTCTTTCAGCGCGAGCCTGCCGCGCAGACTGTATATCATTGTAATCTCCTCCTGCATCAGCCCCAGCGAGTGGAGTGTCCGTGACAGATAGCGATAGCGAGCGCATCCGCAGCATCATCGGGCTTTGGTATCTGAGCCAGCCCGAGAAGCTGGCGCGTCATTTCCATGACCTGCTTCTTCTCTGCTTTTCCGTATCCGACAACGGCTGATTTCACCTGAAGCGGCGTATATTCAAATATCGGCACATTGCGTTCGGCTGCCGAGAGCACGGTGACTCCTCTTGCCTGTGCAACGTCGATTCCCGTTTTCTGGTTGGTGTTGAAATAGAGCTTTTCGATAGCCATGCATTCGGGTGCATACTTCCCGAAGATAAACTCCATATCATTGCGTATCGCCTTCAGCCTCTCAGGGAACGGCGTACCTGCTTCAGTGAGGATCGCGCCGTATTCCACGGGAGTAAATCGGAGCCCGTCGTAATCGAGCACACCGAAGCCGACAATGGCATATCCCGGGTCAACGCCTAAAATACGTACTTTGTTCACGATAACTAGCTGTATTTTCCTAATATTGACCAGCGGCATGAACGGAAGCTCTCATGAATTTTCCGCGCGCAGCCGCACTGCCTCACCATATACTTTATTATTATACCACAAACATCACAAGCATTGCAACAATTTGAACAATTTTTATTTGTTTTGACTAAATGGCTGCCCCCCTGCGCTGATTATACCGCTCGTACAGGACATATCACCACTCCTGCACCGCCGGAAGAAAGCGGAATTCTTGTTGACATTCCATGTGATGTGTGATAGAATCTGTAATGTATAATTCTGAATGATTCGGAGGGACAATATGGATCTTCAGCAGCTTCGTGAAGGCATTGACGAGATCGACAGCAGCATCCTTGAGCTTTTTCTGAAAAGAATGGAGCTTTGCTGCGGTGTCGCAGAATACAAAAAACAGCATAATATGCCCGTTTTTCAGGGTGGACGTGAAAAGCAGGTCATCGACAGGATACGCGCTCTTACTGGAGACAGCGAGCTTGAAGCAGGTACGGCAGCTCTGTTCACCTCGATAATGGACATCAGCAAGATACTTCAGAACCGCAGGATACTCGCGGACAGCCCCGATTACAGCTTTACCGTACCCGACTTTGCAGGTGCGTCACGGATAGGCTGTCAGGGAACATCGGGTGCCAACTCAGAGGCCGCCGCAAAAAAACTTTTCGGCGATATACAGCCCATCTTCTACAAATCGTTTGAGGAGGTGTTCGCGGCTGTACAGGCAGGCGAGCTCGATTACGGTGTGCTGCCCGTTCACAATTCAACAGCGGGTAGTGTCAGCAGTACCTACGATCTCATGGCAAAATACAGCGTGTATACGGTCAGTGAGACGTGCGTGGAGATAAACCACTGCCTTGCCGCAAAGGCTGATGTTGCCGAATCGGAACTGACTACGGTATATTCCCATCCGCAGGCGATAGCTCAGTGCTGCGACTATCTCACGGCTCACGGGCTGAAAACCGCCGAATACGGCAATACTGCGACAGCCGCCGCAATGGTCGCTGAAAGTGACGTATCCGAACGGCTCGCGGCAATATGCTCCGCGGACTGTGCAGAAAAGTTCGGGCTGAACATAATCGCTGAAAACATCGCCGACTGCGCTCTCAACCGCACGCGCTTCGTCTGCATATCAAGAGAGCTTCAGGTCGCACCCGAATCCGATGCAATATCGGTGATGCTGAAGATACCGCACACCGAAGGAAGCCTCTATCGGCTCCTTACAAAATTCTGCGTGAACGGTATGAACCTTCTGCGTATCGAGAGCCGTCCTGTCAGGGATGGAAGCTTCGATGTCATGTTCTACCTTGATTTCAGCGGAAGAATAGATGACCCAAGCGTGAAGGCACTGATGAACGACCTTGCGGAGAATCTCGAATTTTTCCGCTTTCTCGGCACATTCAGGAGCGAATGATTTTACGGAGGAACAGCCATGCCTGACAGATTTAATGAATTGCTCGAAAACAACAGCTTTGTTTTCTTTGACGGAGGCTTCGGAACAATGCTCCAGTCCGCAGGTATCGATACGGGAAAGTATCCTGCCGCGCTCTGCATCACCGATCCCGAGCCGATAAAGGACATCCACCGCGCTTACGCGGAAAGCGGTGCGGACATAATTACAGCAAACACCTTCGGGGCAAACCGCTATAAGCTCAGCGGAAGCAGCTATACGGTACAGGAAGTCACCGAAGCGGCAATAAGATGCGCGAGGGAGGCGGCAGGCGGAACTGCTCTCGTAGCCCTTGATATAGGTCCGATAGGTCAACTTCTCGAGCCTGTGGGAACACTCACGTTCGAGGAAGCCTACGACTGCTTCAAGGAGGTCGTACTTGCAGGAGAGGATGCCGATCTGATCCTGATCGAGACGATGACCGACCTCTATGAAGTCAAGGCTGCTCTCCTTGCCGCAAAGGAGAACTCCTCCAAGCCCGTTATCCTGACCATGAGCTTTGAGGAGAATCAGCGCACCTTCACAGGCGTGCTGCCCGAATGTATGGTATCTCTCGCAGAGGGACTCGGAGCAGATGCGGTAGGCGTGAACTGCTCACTCGGTCCTGACGAGCTGTACCCTGTCGTAGAAAAGATTTGCCGCCTTACAACGCTCCCTGTCATAGCCCAGCCGAACGCAGGACTCCCTGACCCTGTAACGAACACCTTCGGCGTAACTCCCGAACAGTTCGCGGAAAGCGCAGCCAGATTCGCAGAATGCGGCGTAAAGATATTCGGCGGCTGCTGCGGCACTACACCTGCCCATATCAGCGCAGTTGCCGAGGCTCTGAGCGGAATGGAGTATTCTCCGCAGTCGGCTGAACGCTGCCCGTCAGTATGCTCGGGCGTGACCTGCGTTGCGATAGACCAGCCCCGTATTATCGGCGAAAGAATCAATCCCACAGGAAAGAAGCGTTTCAAGGAAGCTCTCCTTGCTCATGACATCGACTACATTCTCGGTCAGGCTGTCGAGCAGGTACGCGCAGGCGCAGAGATCCTCGATGTGAATGTGGGACTCCCCGAAATTGACGAAAAAGCCATGATGGTGACTGCCGTAAAAGCAATACAGAGCGTGTGCGACACGCCGCTCCAACTCGATTCCACGATACCCGAGGTGCTTGAAGCAGGACTGCGCGTATACAACGGCAAGCCCATAGTCAACTCCGTGAACGGCGAGGACAGCTCGCTTGATACGATACTTCCCATAGTCAAGAAATACGGCGCGGCAGTTGTGGGACTCACACTCGACAAGAACGGTATCCCCAAGACCGCTGACGGCAGATTTGCCATTGCGGAAAAGATACTCGACCGTGCAATGTCCTACGGTATACCGAAGGAGGACGTATATATCGACTGCCTCACGCTGACTGCTTCTGCGGAACAGGACGGCGCGGCAGAGACGCTGAAGGCTCTGAGCCGCGTGAAGAACGATCTCGGACTGAGGACCGTGCTCGGCGTATCGAACATCTCGTTCGGACTCCCCAACAGGGAACTCATCACACTCACATTCCTGACTATGGCACTCAACTGCGGACTTGACCTGCCTATCATAAATCCGAATGCGGCTTCCGTTATCGGAGCTGTGCGCGCATACAGGCTCCTTGCAGGTATAGACCGTGATTCTGCGGAATATATCTCCGTTTATGCAAACGAGGATGCCGCTCCGTCAGCTCCGTCCGCAGCAAACGGCTCGCCCGACCTCATAAACGCGGTGAGCAGCGGTCTGAAAGCTGATGCAGTAAAGGCGGCAGAGCAGCTCCTCGGAACGACCGATGCAATGGATATAATCAACAATTACCTTGTCCCTGCACTTGATTCGGCAGGCGAGAAATTCGAGAAGGGCAGGATCTTCCTGCCGCAGCTTATCCTCACGGCTGAAGCCGCACAGGCATGCTTCGAGATAATCAAGGACAGGCTCGCACAGACGGGAGGAGAAGCCGTTTCCAAGGGCAAGGTCGTGCTTGCGACCGTAAAGGGCGACATCCACGACATCGGCAAAAACATCGTAAAGGTGCTTCTTGAAAGCTACGGCTTCACGGTCATCGACCTCGGCAAGGACGTTGAACCGAGCGTTATCGTTGATGCTGCAATAGAACACGGTACAAAGCTTGTGGGACTTTCCGCACTCATGACGACCACTCTCGGCGCAATGGAGGAGACGATACGCCTGCTCAACGAGCGTTATCCCGAGTGTGAAACTGTCGTGGGCGGAGCTGTGCTGACGGCTTCCTATGCGGAAAAGATACACGCCGGCTACTACGCTGAGGATGCCAAGCAGACCGTGGACATCGCAGCAAAGGTGTACTCAGACGGGCAGTGAAATGCCCTTAGGATATTCAATGAGGTGCTGAAATGAAAAAATACCGCAGTTTACTTCTTTTTACAATAACAGCTTCCGTGATACTGCTCGTGGTTACGGTCGTGCTGCTCTATTTCTCGGCAAAGCGGCAGCAGAACGACCGCTATATCTTTATCGATCCCGATACGATACAGCTCGTACAGCTTGAAGCTCCGAAAGACGGCGACACCATAGCGATCGTCGATACAACGCTCGGAGAGATACGCTTTGTGCTCTATCCCGACCGCTCACCGAACGCCGTGAAGAACTTCACAGAGCTTGCAGAGAGCGGCTGGTACGACAACACCTACGTTTTTGATGCAATGGACGGCATTTATGCTTCGGCAGGCTGCAAGCAGAAAAACGGCGAGATCTCGGGCAGTTCCGACAGCTCACGCGAAAAGACCGAGCGCGAGCTTCATCAGGACCTGTGGCCGTTCCGCGGAGCAGTGTGCATGGTGAATACCGCCAAGGAAAGCTCGTTCAAGAACAAGCTCATGGGCGGCGGAACGTTCTATAACGGAAGCTGCTTCATGTTCATAGACGAGGTGGAGCTTGATGACGAATCGAAGCAGCAGCTTCTCGACGCCTCGGACAATAAGGCTCTCGGTCAGGCATTCATTGACCTCGGCGGCGTTCCGAACCTTTCCCAGCAGGCTACTGTCATCGGTCAGACATACGAGGGACTCGATGTCATCGACGCGCTCACTTCTCTCGAAACGGAAAATAACGGAAAATATATGATACCCAAGGAAGATATCGTGATAAATTCAGTAAAAATTGATACCTATTCCTCCGGAAATGACGTCAAAAACAAGTGATACTCGGCATTTTCCGCTCCGATTAGGCAGAATTATGACACAATATGCCAAAAAATTACGGTAAAGTATTTACAAATCAGTTTTTTTGTAGTATAATAATTTAGTTGAGATGTACACTATTTTTGTCTCAACATGAAAATTAAAGCGATTTCACGATAAAATTGAGGAGTGAAATAATGTTTGGTAAAAAATTTCTGGCTGTTGCGCTCTGTGCTCTTATGACAGCCTCCGTTTCAGTCGGATGCGGAAAGGATGTCGAGATCAGCGACAGCGGTTCATCTGCTTCCGAGACAACTGCTCCGGCAGAGGTCGATATCATGAACTTCACCGCCCCTGAAATAGGCGATACTATCATCGAAATGAACATCAGGGACTACGGAACGGTAAAGTTCCGCCTCTTCCCCGAATATGCCGAAAAGGGCTGCGAGAACTTCATTGAGCTCGCAAAGAAGGGCTACTATGACGGCCTCACCTTCCACCGCGTTATCAAGGACTTCATGATACAGGGCGGCGATCCCCTCGGAAACGGAACGGGCGGCGAGTCCTTCTGGGGAGGCGAATTTGACGGAGGTACGGATCCCCACCTTTGTCACGTTACAGGTGCTCTCGCCTATGCGAATTCGGGCGGCACAGAAACTGACGGAAGCCAGTTCTACATCGTAACAGGCTCAGAAGTTACAGATGATCTCTTCGATTATTACGAATCTGCTCAGAGCGATCTGAAATTCTCTGACAAGCAGAAGGAAATATACAAACAGGCAGGCGGCGTTCCGTTCCTTGACGGAAACTACACCGTTTTCGGTCAGGTAATAAGCGGACTTGATGTTGTCTTCAAGGCACAGTGCGTTCCTACCGATGCGAATGACAAGCCCCTCGGCGACGGCGTCGTTATCGATTCAGTAAAAGTCACCGAGTACAACGACGAGCCGCTACTCTGGTATCTCAAGGATTACGACTTCGACGATCCCACGGCTGCGGACGTTGCAAACTTCACAGCTCCCGAACAGGGCGAGACAGTCGTAAACATGAAGATAAAGGACTACGGCAATGTTAAGTTCAAGCTGTTCCCCGAATATGCTCCCGAAGGCGTTGAGAACTTCATCACACACGCCAAGGAAGGCTACTACGACGGACTCACTTTCCACCGCATCATCAACGAATTCATGATACAGGGCGGTGATCCCTCCGGCGACGGCACAGGCGGTGAATCCATCTGGGGCGGCAAGTTCGACGGCGGTAAATACTTCAATCTTATCCATGCAGCAGGCGCACTCGCTTATGCAAATTCGGGCGGAACAAATACCGACGGCAGCCAGTTCTACATTGTTACCGGTCAGGTATTCAGCGCAGATGAGCTTGCACAGCAGGTAATGTGTACCGACTCAGCGGCTGAGGTGTACACCACATACGGCGGCGCACCGTGGCTCGACGGAGGTTATACCGTATTCGGTCAGGTCTATGACGGACTTGATATAGTATTCAAGATACAGCAGGTCGAGACAGACGATACCGACAAGCCGAAGGAAGACGTCATCATCGAATCCGTAACAGTCGAGGAGTATGACGGTTCACCGTTACGCTGGTATATGTCCGATTATGACGGCTCTGAGGAAACTACCGACGCTGAGGAGACTTCCGAAACAGAGGAGACCTCAGAGGAGGAAACTACTGAAACCGTAACCGAAGCTGATGCAGAGGATACGACCGCAGAAACCTCCGAATCAGCAGAATGAGCACAATTTTTCAGAAAACAAAAGAAAGACACCGGGGACAGATACAGAAATAAATCCCGGTAAATAAGGAGAGAAATCATTTGGATAAGTTTGTGATAAGGGGCGGCAGACGCCTTGAAGGAGAAGTTGTCATAAGCGGCGCAAAAAATGCGGCTGTTGCGATACTTCCCGCTGTTATCCTTTCCGACGAGCCCTGCATTATCGAAAATGTTCCTTCGATAAGCGATGTCAATATCTGCCTGCAGATACTTGAGGAAATGGGCGCAGATGTCAGATCTGTCGGCAAAGACGCTTACCTCATAGACCCCACCAGCATAAACAAGGTATGTGTACCATACGAGTATGCAAGAAAAATGCGCGCTTCGTACTATTTCCTCGGAGCTCTGCTCGGAAAATTCAACAAGGCACGCGTTTCAATGCCGGGCGGCTGTCCTCTCGGAGACCGCCCCATAGACCAGCATCTCAAGGCTTTCTCGGCTCTCGGAGCTGAGTACACGCTCAGTCAGGGCATGATAGACCTCAAAGCAGACAAGCTCAGAGGCAGTCAGATATTCTTCGATGTCGTTACAGTCGGCGCAACCATGAATGCCATGCTTGCGGCTGTCAAGGCAGAAGGACTGACTATTATCGAGAATGCCGCAAAGGAGCCTCACATCGTTGACCTTGCCAACTTCCTCAACTCCATGGGTGCAAATATCATGGGTGCAGGTACGGATGTAATCAAGGTCAGAGGCGTTGATAAGCTCTACGGCACGACCTATTCCGTTATCCCCGACCAGATCGAGGCAGGAACTTTCATGGTCGCTATCGCCGCAACAAAGGGCGATGCCATTGTAAAGAACATTATCCCCAAGCATCTCGAATCCATAACAAAGAAGCTCGAAAAGATCGGCGTCAACATCGAACAGTATGACGACAGCATGCGCGTATGGGTAGACGGCCCGCTCGTAAAGGCAAACATCAAGACTGCTCCCCACCCCGGATTCCCGACGGATATGCAGTCCCAGATAGCCACACTGCTCACTCTCGCTGAGGGCACAAGCATCATCACCGAAAATATATGGGAACAGCGTTTCCGCTACGTTGACGAGCTGAGACGTATGGGCGCAGATATTACCGTAAACGGCAAGATCGCTCTTATTGAAGGTACAGGCAAGCTCATGGGAGCTCCCGTGAAGGCCTGCGACCTAAGAGCAGGCGCAGCTCTCATCATTGCAGGACTTGCAGCAAGCGGCGTCACTGAAATAGAGGACATCTTCCATATTGAGCGCGGCTATGACTGCATGGAGGGAAAACTCCGTGCAATGGGAGCAGATATCGAAAAGGTAAGCGTTCCTGACAAGCCGAATGCGAAATCGGAAAACACAAAAGCAGCAGTATAACAAACGAAACAAGCCTCAGTCCGCGGACTGAGGCTTCTTTTTTCATACATTGAAAAAGGAGAGCACAGCGATGCTCCCCTTTTTGATTATTTCTCGGAATTGATGAACATATCGTATATGCGGCGGATAGCCTCGGAGAGGTCGTTCTCGCTGACACCGATGATGACGTTCAGCTCACTTGAGCCCTGATCTATCAGCTTTACATTTATCCTTGCGTGTGCCATTGAAGCAAATACACGCGCAACTGTTCCTCTTGTGTTCTTCATTCTTCTGCCGACTACTGCAAGCATTGCAAGTCCGTCCTCGACATCAATGTGGTCAGGCTCGACCTCGCGGCGAAGCTCAGCTATTACCTTATCGCGTACAGGCTCAAGCTTTGCAGTTTCAATGGTAACGCTCATTGTGTCGATACCCGACGGCATGTGCTCGAACGAAAGACCGTTGTCATAAAGCACCTTCAGTACCTTCATTCCGAAGCCGCGCTCGTTGTTCATCATGGCTTTTTCGATATTGATAGAGCTGAAGCCCTTCTTGCCTGCGATACCTGTGATGGTGTGTCCGAGGCTCTCACGGCTGAAATCGTGGTCGTTGGATACGATCATCGTGCCTGCATCCTCGGGAGCGTTGGTATTGCGGATATTTATCGGTATACCTGCTGAACGTACAGGGAAAATGGCATCCTCGTGGAGCACGGATGCGCCCATATATGCAAGCTCACGAAGCTCACGGTAGGTTATCGTCTCAATGACATCAGGATTTTCGACTATACGCGGATCTGCAACGAGGAAGCCTGAAACGTCAGTCCAGTTCTCGTATATCTCCGCTCTGACAGCGTTTGCGATTATCGAACCTGTAACGTCTGAGCCGCCGCGCGAAAAGGTCTTGATGATACCCTCGGTCGTTCTGCCGTAGAAGCCGGGGATAACAGCGTTGTCAAGCCCCTTTATCCGCTCGCGTATCGCCTTTATTGTCTCATCGAGGAGTAAAGTTCCCTTGGTATTGAATACTATTACATCAGCGGCATCAACAAAGTTGAATCCGAGGAATTCCGCAAGCACCTTGCCGTTGAGGTACTCGCCGCGGCTTGCTGCATAGTCCTTTGCAGGACGCGCCTTGAGCTCGCGCTCGATGGTATCGAACTCCCCGTCAAGTGAGATGCTCATGCCGAGCTCGGAGATGATACCGTTGTATCTGTCCTTTATCATCTGCAGGTCATCGGCAAAATCAACGCCGCTTCCTGCAAGCTCACAGCACTTGTAAAGCATATCCGTTACCTTTATATCGTCTGAAAAACGCTTGCCGGGTGCGGAGGGCACTACAAAACGGCGGCTGTCATCAGCCTTTATGATAGCAGCGACCTTTCTGAACTGGTTTGCGTCAGCGAGTGAGCTTCCGCCGAATTTTACAACTTTATAAGCCATAGTTATATCCTTCCTTGAAGTAAACATTTCTATTGATAATAATACAACAATATCAATTATACTCCAAAAAAAGGGGAAAATCCATTGACAGAAAGCCAAATTTCCGTCACTCCTGACGTGTGTTTTTAGTAAATACGCTTGTGCGCGGCTCGCGGACAGGTTCGGGCAGAACGCGTTATTCCTCCAAAAAAAGCGGACGGTCAGAAGGTGCAGCAACGGCAAACCAATAGTTGCCGTCGTTGTCAGCCTGAAACCGTCCGGATAAGATATGTCAGAGAGTGGTTAAAACTCATTGATAATATTATATGCAGTCTGATCACTGTTTATTCAGACAGAATTTCTTCTGCTGCTCAATATTTCAGCCGCCGTTCACTTTTCGGTCTGAAGACAAGCGTGAATAGTCCGCTCAGCAGCGGAACTGACACACTCAGTCCGACAGCCGTGAAAAACTGCTCGGAGGTTAGCATCACCGTGTCAAAAACAGCCCGGAGCTGCGGAACGAACACTGCCGAAGCAAGTGCCGCAGCAGATACCAACACCGCAAGCACAAGCCTGATATTGTTGAACGGGTTGATGCCGAACAGCGACCTCCGCTCCGACTTACACTCAAATACGTGAATAAGCTGTGACATTACAAGCGTGATGAGAGCCGCAGTCCGCCCTGCTTCGAGGCTTCCGCCCATGCGCAGCACGAGCGAGAATGCCGCAAGCGTTGACAGCCCGATGAATACGCCGCGGAACAGTATCTTCCACATCAGTCCGCCCGAAAAGAAGCCCTCATCAGAGCGGCGCGGCGGACGGCTCATAATTTCCTTTTCGGGCGGCTCAAGCCCGAGAGCTATCGCAGGCAGACCGTCGGTAACAAGATTGACAAGCAGTATCTGTGCAGGCAGCAGAACTATCGGCATACCCATGACGATACCTCCGAACATCGTCAGTACCTCGCCGATGTTGCACGAGAGCAGATACCGCACGAATTTACGGATATTCGCGTACACGCAGCGTCCCTGTTCGACCGCATTGACGAGAGTGACAAGATTATCATCGAGGAGTATCACGTCAGCAGCCTGCTTGGTAACATCTGTACCCGTTATCCCCATAGCCACGCCGACATCGGCTTCCTTTACAGCAGGGGCATCGTTCACTCCGTCGCCAGTCATTGTGACTATCTCACCGCGCCGCTTGAAACTCTGCACGATACGGAGCTTGTGTATCGGCTCCACACGCGCAAATACAGTATATCTGCCGATATTTCTGTCAAGCTCCTCATCGGACATCTCATTCAGCTCCGCACCTGTAACAGCCTGACCGTTTTTCAGCAGCCCTGCCTTTTTAGCAACAGCAACAGCAGTATTTTTGTGATCGCCCGTAATCATCACGGTACGCACGGAAGCCGCCGCACACCTGCGTATTGCGGCTCTTGCCTCCTCACGCGGAGGATCGAGCATTCCTGCGAGCCCGAGAAATACGAGACCGCCGCGGTCGGGGTCAAAGCTCTCGCAGTCACAGCAGGCAAGCGCAAGGACTCTCAGTGCCCTGTCGGACATATCCTCTGCCATGCGCGATATTTCACCGCGCACAGCAAACGTGAGCGGCAGCAGCTCGCCGCTGTCCGACATATAGCGGCTGCATCGCGGAAGAATCACCTCCTCCGCGCCCTTGAAGCAGGCGCGCCTGCCGCTCCTGCCGCCGACATGAACAGCCATAAACCGCGTTTCACTGTCGAACGGATACTCGCTTAGCCGCGGATTATCAGCCTCAAGTGCCTGCCTTGTGAAGCCTGCCTTTGCAGCCGCGATAAGTATCGCTGCCTCAGTCGGATCGCCCGTTGTCTCCCATTCTTCCTTTCCACGCCGCAGAGAACGTGAAGTTTTGCCCGTTATTACGGCATCAGAGCAGAGCACTCCGCAGCGCAGAGCTTCACTCATTGCCTTTTCCGAAGCTGCATCAACAGCTTTACCGTCCTCGCCGCGTGTGACCTCTCCGCTCATGCGATAGCCCATTCCGCTGAAGTAATAGCGGCTCCCCACGGTCGCAAGCTCGGTCATGGTCATTTTGTTTTCGGTGATAGTGCCCGTCTTATCGGAGCATATCACCGATGTACAGCCGAGCGTCTCGACGCTGTGAAGCCTGTTGACAAGGGCTTTCTGCCTGAGCATACGGCTCACCGCAAGGGCAAGCGCGATAGTCACAGTTGCAGGAAGTCCCTCGGGGATCGCCGCTATTGCAATGGTTATGCCCGTCATCAGCATATCGAACACATCCTCGCCGCGCAGTACTCCTGCTCCGAACACTGCCGCACACACAACGAGGCAGATGACTGCCACGACCTTTCCGAGCTCCGCAAGCCGCTTTTGCAGGGGTGTCATATCCCTGCCGATATCGGCAAGAAGGTCGGAGATGTGTCCCATCTGCGTATTTCTGCCTGTTGCGATGACACGGGCACGGCAGGTACCGCGGACAGCGGAAGTTCCGCAGTAGACAATGTTGGACTTGCCGACTGAATTATCGCTGTCATTTTCAGCTCCCGACCGCTTTGCGGCAGGCTCTGATTCGCCCGTAAGCATTGCCTCGTCGCAGAAAAAGCCCGCCGAGCTGAGTATCGCGCCGTCCGCAGGCACTCTGTCTCCTGCTTCAAGCTCGATGACATCTCCCCTCACGAGCCGTGCCGCCTCTATCACACAAAGCCTGCCGTCACGGTAGCATTTAGCTGTCGGAGCTGTCATAGAGCGCAGGGCTTCGAGGGTGTGCTCAGTGCGGAATTCCTGAATAAAGCCGAGTATGGCATTCAGCAGGACAATGAGGATTATCGTTACCGCGTCCGAGACCTCGCCGAGCAGTACGGACACAACAGTCGCTCCGAGCAGTATCATCACCATAACATCCCTGAACTGCCCGATAAATATTTTTACCGCGCCGTTTTTCTTCTTTTCTTCAAGTACATTTTCGCCCTCTGCTTTCAGGCGTTCAGCCGCTTCCTTTTCGGTAAGTCCCATATCATCCACTCCTTTGATTGCATCTGTCAGTAAATGATATGCGGACGAACAGTGCAGTATGACGGGACAGGGATTTATTGACACGGCAGCACAAAGCCCCGAAGCGCTGACCGCTTCGGGGCTTGATTGCTGTATATATTGAAGTATCCTTGTCAGTTGGGGAGAGTAAACGATCCTGCTTTCCATGTACCGTCGGGATCAATGACAACAGAGAATGTCCTGTCCTCATAATATTTCTCGTTGCCCCAGTCAGAGCCGTCATAGTTGTCGCGGACAGTAAAGAACAGTTCGTCATCTGTCTTGCCGTCAAGGCTGATGATCTCTGAATTCACATATTCGATATGTGTGCCGCGCGCTCCGCAGAGGCAGTACACTCTGCCGTTGCTGTCGAGGTATGTTTCTTCGATGTGGTCGGGATACTTTTCACTGAATACTCTGTGATAATCCGCCTTGACATCGGCAACGGAATTAATGCCGTCCTGAGTGACAAGGGAGTATTTCCAGCCGTAGTCCCCCTCGATCTGCTGCTCGGAGTCGCACTGATAGGGACAGCCTATCGTGAACTTCAGGCTCATTTCGTGTGCAGACTCGTACAGTTCCTGAGCAGCCGCTATAAGCGTTGCGTCAGACTGGTCGCCGGCAGGAGCGTCAAACACTATCGCGCCGCTTCCATTGTTGTGGAAGACGCCAAGATCTGCGGTCTCAGGAGATGAAACAGGTTCAACAGCGGCAGGCTCGGTAGCGGCTGCTGTTACTGCAGGTTCTTCCGCTTCCGTCACGGGCTCTGTTTCAGCCCCGGTAACTATCGGAGCTTCTGTGACTGCCTCGGTCACGGGCTGACCTGCACTTCCTGTCTCGACGGCTGTTCCGCAGGAGCAAAGTCCGCAGAGGAGTGCTGCTGTAATGATCGTCATGCTGTATTTCTTCATTTCTGTCATCCTTTCTATTCTTCATCAAGGTTGAAATCTATTGTACCGTCGCTTACATTTACAGCGGCGCATATCACCTGTACAGTATCGCCGAGTCTGTATGACCTGCCGCTGAATTTCTCGGTCAGCGCAACAGGCTCAGAATAGTCATACTCGCCCTCAGACAGAGTGCGTATGTGAACGAGTCCCTCCACCGTATTAGGAAGCTCGGCATAGAAGCCGAATTCTGTCACACCCGATATTTTAGCAGTAAAGCTTTCGCCGATATGCTGTTTCATATATTCCGCCTTGTAGCAGTCCTCGCACTCGCGTTCTATCGTGACTGCACGGTTCTCGGCATTCGTAGCTGTCTCGGCAGCCTTTGCCGCAAATCCGCTGTATCGCTTGTCGAGCCATTCTCCGTTGTAGCCTGCAAGAACATCGGTTATTATGCGATGTACCGCAAGGTCGGGATAACGGCGTATCGGCGAAGTGAAGTGCGCGTAGTCACTGAGCACGAGCCCGAAATGCCCGAGCGGCTCATCGGAATACTTTGCCTTTGCCATTGAGCGCAGCACCATCATATTGACGGCTTCAAACTCATCGGAACCGCGTACACTGTCAAGGATAGCGGCTGCATGGGCAGGCTTAAACTCCTGAAAATGCGGATACTCTATCCCCGCCTTCGTCAGTGCCTCACAGAGTGCGGCAGTCTTTTCCTCGGGCGGAGCTTCATGTACACGGTACACGAACGGGACTTTCTTTTCCATTGCAAGTCTGGCAGCAGATTCGTTTGCCGTAAGCATGAATTCCTCTATCATACGCTCCGACCTGCCGCGTTCTCTCGGCAGGACATCGCAGCAAACGCCGTCATCTCCGATAACGAGCATACTCTCGGTCGTTTCGAGCTCGGGAGCGTGTCGTCTCTTCTTCTTTGCGATGAGAATGTCCGCAAGCTCATTCATCAGAGCCAGCTCATCTGCCACAGAGCTGTATTTATCTGTGATGCCGCTGTCGGCTGTTCCGTCCAGAAGCGCGTTTATCTCGGAATATACGCCCTTGACGCGTGATCGGATAACGCTCTTGCAGAAGCGGTAGCCGAGTATCTCTCCCTCATCAGACAGCTCGGTGAACGCTGTGAGCGTGAGCCTGTCCTCGTCGGGATTGAGCGAGCATATCCCGTTTGAAAGCTCCTTCGGGAGCATGGGTATTACCTTGTCAGCGTAGTAGATGCTCGTACCGCGGCACATTGCCTCCTTATCGAGCTCGCTGTTGGCTTTCACATAATGCGAAACGTCCGCGATGTGGACTCCGAGCAGATAGCCTCTTTCCGTCCGTGAAACGGACACGGCATCGTCGAGGTCCTTGGACTCCGCGCTGTCTATGGTGAATATCGGCAGGTCACGCAGGTCTTCGCGGTTATTGAAGCTGTACTCCTGCACGCCTCCCTCTGAGATCTTCTTTGCTTCCCTCTGCACCTCAGCGGAGAACTCCGCAGGTGCGCCGTGGATGCTGAGTATCGACTGTGCACATGAGGAAGCAAGCTCGCTGCTGCCGAAAACCGAAGTTATCTTCACTTTATGTTCGGCGTGACGCTTGCCGCGGTAAACTATCTCCGCGAGCACCTTGTCGCCTTCCTCAAACGGGACTGAGCCGTCCCTGACTATTATCATGTGGTTGCGCCGCGCTATATCGGGAACAAGGTACAGGCTTCCGTCCTCACTGACTATCCTGCCCGTGAGAGCGGAGCTTCCGAAGCTGAGGATGTCCTCGACCTCGCCCTCGGGTTCGCCCGAACGTGAAACTATATTTGCTATGAGCACCCTGTCTCCCGGCATTGCGCCGAGCATACACTTTCCCGGGATGAAATACTCCACGCCGTCATCAGTGACAGCGAAGCCGAATGTCCGGCTGAGCCGCGTTACTTCGCCTGCTTTGAGCCCGAGCGCAGAGCACAATGCCGCCTTGGCACCCTTTCTGACGGTTATCACGCCTTCATTCCGCAGCTCCGTGAACGCCGTTACGAAGTTATCCCTGTTGTTCTTCTTTGTACGGCACTTCGTCTCAAGCATGGATATCGGCATGGTTTTCTTATTGTATGAGCGCAGAAACGTGATTATCTTGTTTCTGCAGCTCTCAACGCTCAGCTCTGTATTTTTCTTTTCCGGTGATTTCTTTTTTGTTTTTCCTGCCATGTCTGCCCTTTTCTTTCCAAATGTAAAAAGCCCCGTGACTGTCAGTCACAGGGCAGGTCGGTCACTTTTTAACGAAGATCGGCACGATGTTGAGCGCAAGAGTGATTATGAATATCAGTACTCCGAGCATTCTTGTGATCTTTGCAAGAATTGCTTCACGCGATCTGCCTTCATTCTTTGTGTAGAACGAATCCGTGCTTGCGCCTGTAAGTGCAGCCGTCATGCTGTCCTGAGATTTCTGCTCCTGTGCAAGACAGATAATGATTGTGATTACTGCTATGAGAAGGAGCGCTGCTCCTCCGATGATTTCCCATAATGCCATAATGATTGACCTCCAGATTATTTTTTGATATAAACCGTCCTGATATGACAATTTCCGAAACGGCATACGCCGCATATTTCAATTAGCTTTACTATTATACCACACTGTGCAGCTCATTTCAAGTGCCGTATCTCGAAAAAGCACAGAAAAAACCACCGCTGTTTTTGGTGGTTTTTCACAATCCGCATATTTCTGCCCCCTGACGAATATGCTTTCAGTATCAACACACGGAGGGCAGCCATGCAGGACACGACTATCAGAAAAGACCACGGCATGATCATTGAGAACCGAAAAAAAATGAGCGTATCGGGCATAACCGATGTTGACAGCTTCGACGAAAAGGCAATATGTCTCTATACAGAGCTCGGCGAGCTGACTGTACAGGGACGTGAGCTCCACATTGATACAATGAGCGTTGAAACGGGCGATATGACCATATCAGGTGAGATATGGGCTGTCATCTACGGTGACCGCGACCGCAGAGGTCCGCTCTCGGTGCTCGGGAAGCTGTTCCGATGAACGTGCCCGAGACATTCTTCTCCGTCCGCGAGGAGCTCACGCTCTTCGGGCTGTCATGCGTTTCGGGAGCAGTGATAGGAATGTGTTATGACGCAGTAATGGCTTTTCGGCTGATACTGCGCCACAAAACGTGGCTCACAGCCCTTGAGGATCTCATTTTCCTTGCGGCATACGCGGTTTTTCTGTCGGCGTTCGCAGCCGTCGCAGCACACGGAGAACTGCGCTTTTACTACATCATCGGCAATGTGCTCGGCTTCGCGCTCTGCCATTTCACCCTCGGAAGCATTTTCATCCGCCTGCTCGGACGCATATACATGAAGACCGCCATGCTCGTCAGAGCTGTAACTGCTCCCGTAAGACGCTTCTATGTACTTATAAGTAAAAAAGCAAGGGTGAAATTTGTGGGAAGTTCCAAATTTTTAAGAAAATCTATTAAAATGATAAATTTACTATTGCCAAACCAATGGCTTTTGCGTTATAATGAAAAAAATATAAAGAGAAAGAACGTGAATAACGTTGCTGAAAAAAAATAGAACAAATGCAAAGAAGAAAGGCTTGTTCAACCGCGGGCTGTTTAAACTTGTGGCAGCAGTTGTCATAACAGCCTGTGCCGCACTTATAATAACTACCGGAAAAGACTGCAGCGAAAAGGAAAAAGAACTTGCTCGTATACAGGCTAAGATAGACTCTTATAAGATCGAAAACGAGGATATGAGAAGAACTCTCGAAAGTGACGACATCTCCGCATATATGGAAAAGGTCGCTCTCGAAGAAAGAGGCTATGCATATCCGAATGAACGCCGTTTCTACGACACATCAAGAGACTGACCCGCGCGTCACGTCTGCAATTTCACAAATTGAGCAAGGAGCTTTGAAGCAGTATGCAGCTTGAAATTGGTAAAATATACACAGGCAAGGTCAAGGGAATAACCCAGTACGGCGCATTTGTCGATATCGACGGCGGCGGAAACGGTATGGTACATATTTCCGAGATCTCAAATACTTTTGTTAACGAAATACGCGACCACCTCACTGAAGGTCAGGATGTCCGCGTCAAGGTGATCGGCATAAACGAGGCAGGAAAGGTAAGCCTTTCCATAAAGAAAGCCGTTGAGAATGAAGCTCCGCAGGATAAGGCTCCGCGCAGTACACCCCCAAGAGAGCGCAGAAGCAGGCCGAATGTCTGGGAGCCGAAAAAGACTGTTCCGCAGTCAGAAATGACCTTTGAGGATATGATGTCGCACTTCAAGCAGTCCAGCGAGGAGCGTATCGGCGACCTCAAAAGAAGCACCGACAGAAAAAACGGCACCAGAAGAAAATAAAAGTATATGCGCCGCTCGAAAGAGCGGCTTTTTCTGTCACCTGACAGAATAATAAACTATTGACATTCAGGCAAATTGGTGTTATCATTATAACGTACGTTTATTTTTGTAAATAAAGAAGGTAAATATATGAATAACAACGAAAAGAACAGCGAAAAACCAACAAACCCATCAGAAACCAAGAAAAAAACTTCTGAAAACGCAAAAGAAAATGAGCAGGTAAAGGCTGCCGCAGAAGTTCCTGCAAAGAAAAAGAAGAAGCGTTTCACAAAAAAGCGCGAGTTCGCAATACTGGCTCTCAGCATTGCCCTTGCATTCACCGCCTGCTTCTTCGTTCCTGCTGATACATTTCTGGCAAATCAGAACGAATTCATCGTGTGCGCTCCGCGTATACTCCTGCCGCTCCTCGGAGTTGCACTGGCGGCTTCCGCAGCAC
>JAKSQV010000030.1 GCA_024403935.1 Ruminococcus sp.
CTATGACTCTTGTCGAGGTCGAGGACATTTACCCTCCGTTCAAGCCAAAGAGAAGAACCCGCGCAAGTATTGCACGCGAAAAGGGACTTGAGCCTCTTGCCGAGCTTATACTCGCTCAGGACAACTCCACCGACCCGCAGAAGGAAGCAGAAGCCTTCATCAGTGAGGAGAAGGAAGTCGCAGACGTTCAGGCTGCAATACAGGGAGCTATGGACATCATCGCAGAGGATATTTCGGATGATGCGGATATAAGGAAGAAGCTCCGCGCCCTTGCAGGCGAAAAGGGCGAAATGGTCTCCAAGGCAGCAGACCCCGAGGAGGAGACCGTATATATGAATTATTACGAATACAGCGAGCCTGTTCCCAAGGTGGCAAATCACCGTGTTCTCGCACTTGACAGAGGCGAAAAGGAAGGCAAGCTCAAGGTCAGCGTCACTCTCGATGAGGTGCTCGCAACAGACGTTATCTTCGGCAAATATATCAAGGCAAACAATGCGTGCGGTGAGATCGTACGCGAGGCTGCATCAGACAGCTATAAGCGTCTCATCTTCCCGTCCATTGAGCGCGAGATACGCTCCGACATGACTGCAACAGCTGCAGAGGAATCCATAAAGGTATTTGCCTCAAACCTGAGACAGATGCTCATGCAGCCGCCTATGAAGGAGAGCATTATCCTCGGACTTGACCCCGGCTACGCACACGGCTGCAAAACTGCTGTCATCGACTCTACTGGCAAGGTACTCGACCATGCCATCATTTACCCTGTAAGAGAGTCCGCTTCCGCTTCAAGAGTCGAGGAGGCAAAGAAGATCGTAAAGAGATTTATCGACAAGTATAACGTTAATGTCATTTCAATAGGAAACGGTACTGCATCGCGTGAGACAGAAAGCTTCGTTGCGGATATCCTCAAGGAGACATCAGGCGTGAGCTACATGGTTGTAAGCGAGGCAGGTGCTTCCGTATACTCTGCATCAAAGACGGCTGCTGAGGAATTCCCCGAGTATGACGTTTCAATAAGAGGTGCCATCTCTATCGCACGCCGACTTCAGGATCCGCTTGCAGAGCTTGTAAAGATCGACCCGAAGGCTATCGGTGTCGGACAGTATCAGCACGATATGCCGCAGGCAAGAATGAGCGAAGCTCTTTCAGGCGTTGTTGAGGACTGCGTAAACTCCGTCGGTGTTGACCTCAATACTGCTTCACATTCTCTGCTCTCCTACATTTCTGGCATTAACGCTTCCGTTGCAAAGAACATCGTGACCTACCGTGAGGAGAACGGCAAATTCAAGGACCGCAAGGAGCTTCTCAAAGTTCCCAAGCTCGGCAAAAAGGCATTTGAGCAGTGTGCAGGATTCCTCAGAGTCCGTGACGGCAGCAATCCCCTTGACAATACCTCTGTCCACCCCGAAAGCTACGCAGCGGCTTCGTCACTGCTCAGCGAGTGCGGCTTCACACTTGCAGACGTATCAAACGGCGGTGCAGCAGGCATATCAGAAAAGGCTGAGAGTGAGGGCGTTGACAAGATAAGCGAAAAGCTCGGCATCGGAATCCCTACGCTGACCGACATCATCTCCGAACTCAAAAAGCCCGGCAGAGACCTTCGTGACGAGCTGCCGCCTCCGCTCCTGAGAAGCGGCGATGTTATGGACATAAAAGACCTCAAGCCCGGAATGGAGCTTGTAGGCACCGTACGCAACATCATCGACTTCGGAGCTTTCGTTGACATCGGCGTTCACGAGGACGGTCTTGTTCACATCTCTCAGATGTGCAGCAAATTCATCAAGCACCCCCTCGAAGCAGTAAAGGTCGGTGAGGTCGTAAAAGTGCGTGTCCTCGATGTTGACCTCAAGCGCAACCGTATCTCCCTCACAATGCGTCTCAACGACGAGGAGGAGAAGAAGCAGAACGACAGAAAGCCCCGCCCGAAGCGTGAAAAGCGCGAGAACAAGGGATTTGATGCAAGCAGCATACGCAACAGCGCATTCCGCATAAAGCAGAAGTAATGTACTTCGTATACATGATCCGCTGCACCGACGATTCGCTCTACACAGGCATCACAACTGATCCTGTGCGGCGTTTCCGCGAGCACGCAGGAGAAGCTCCAAACGGAGCAAAATTTACACACTCGCATCCGCCAAAGGCTGTTGAGGCTATTTGGAGCTGTGAGGACAGAAGCACAGCTTCAAAGCTTGAATACGCGATAAAAAAGCTGCGCAGGGCACAGAAGCTCCGGCTGATTGAAGATGAATCAGCTTTCGCAGAGCTTATCGGAAGCGAAGAAGCGGCAAATTTCACGCGCTCGGAGCTGCCGTCAGAAATAGCGAAAGGGAAATGACCTATGCAGAACGAATATTTCAGCAAGCTGCTGGAACTGCTGTCCATAGAGTACAACTGCTCAACCGATGATTTTCTCAGGAGCAGCAACGTTCTGACTACATCTGAGCTTCGCAGCGGAAGACGGCAGTATTCACCGGAGCCCAGCTTCTTTCACATGGTCACAACAGGAGGAAATTCCGTAGTGACCGCAGATGAGTGTATGCATGATTTTCTTGCTGACTACATCGCAAAGCTCCGCGGACACAGGCTTTTCGAGATACCGAATCTCATGCCGATAGAGCAGGAACTGAACTGGTTCGGATACACGCTGACGCAGATACATCATATGTTTCTCCCCGACAGGCAGGTCGCTCCCGCTCTTTCGTACCCTGTAAAGTGGTTCTATGATGACGATATACACCGATTCTACGGTGATGAAAGGTTCCCGAACGCGATATGCACAAGCTTTCTCCCCGAGCGTCCCGACAGGATAGTCGTATGCGCCTATGACGGCGACAGAATAATGGGAATGGCAGGCTGCTCTGAGGACGCACCTCACTGGCAGCAGATCGGTATCGACGTTATGCCGGAATACCGCTCGGAAGGAGTGGGTACATACCTCGTTACTCTCCTGAAAAACAGGATTATTGAACTCGGAGACATCCCATTCTACGGCACTGACACAGGAAACTATCATTCATGGAACATCGCTCTGAACTGCGGTTTCAAGCCTTCATGGGCAGAAATAGGCGCAAAAAAGAAATAATAATACTATCGGGCAGATCAATTCTGCCCGATTTTTCCATATATATGTCCTTTATTCACTATATTTAAGAACTGTTCAAGTATTTTTTGAAGCTTTTTACCAAAAAACTCTTGCATTATTTTGTTAATAGTGGTATAATCATTAATAGTTAGTTATCTTTTGATATGCAAGCAGCATTCAGCCGTAAGTATGAAAGGAGCACTCCGTCTTGACAGCAAAGGAAGAATTTATCTCCATATATAACGAAAATATCAAGCGTCAGGGAGCTGATAAGCTCCTCGAATTTCTGAAAAAAAGCGACTTTTTCACTGCTCCGAGCAGCACGCGCTTCCACGGCTCGTATGAAGGCGGACTCGTTGAGCACAGCGTCAATGTCTATCACTGTCTCAAGGACTACCTCTCTCGTCCGCGGACAAAAGAGCTCTACGGAATGGACTTCTCCGAGGAAAGCATTGCGATAGTGGCACTGCTGCACGACCTGTGCAAGATCAATTTCTACGCCACCGAAATGCGCAACAAGAAAAATGACGAGACAGGTCAGTGGGAAAAAGTACCATTCTACACGATAAACGATACTCTCCCCTACGGACACGGTGAAAAATCAGTATATATAATTTCAGGCTATCTTTACGGCGAAGGAAGACTCACACGCGATGAGGCCTGTGCAATACGCTGGCACATGGGCTTCTCAGGTATTGAGGACAAAAACACAATAGGCAAAGCTCTTGAAATGTATCCTCTCGCCTTTGCCCTTCACGTTGCCGATATGGAAGCTTCATATTTCATAGAAGGCAGCGAAAAATAACACGTTTACTATTATCGGAAATACATTATTATATTATAAAAAAGGAGTCGATCAACAATGAACTGGTATGATAATGCCATAATCTATCACATCTATCCTCTCGGATTCTGCGGTGCGCCGAAATTCAACGATTTCAGCGATGAAATTTCTTTCAGACTTGATAAGGTTCTCGACTGGATTCCGCACTTCAAGGAAATGAACGTGGACGCCCTCTATTTAGGTCCCGTTTTTGAATCGGTCGAGCACGGCTACGATATTGTTGATTTCAAGAAAATCGACCGTCGTCTCGGTGATAATAATTCCTTCAGATTTATCTGCGACCGTCTTCACGAAAACGGCATCAAAGTAATACTCGACGGCGTTTTCAACCATGTCGGAAGAAAATTCCCGCAGTTCGTTGACATTCAGGAAAAAGGTCAGGGAAGCAGTTACTGTAACTGGTTCCAGAATCTGAACTTCGGCGGTCAGAGCCCTTGCGGTGATCCATTCTGGTACGAAGGCTGGAACGGCCACTACAACCTTGTTAAGCTCAATCTCCGCAACAGCGGTGTCTGTGACTATATCATGGACGCTGTCAACTATTGGATCGATTCATTCGGCATCGACGGCATCCGCTTCGATGCGGCTGACTGCATCGATTTTGACTTCTTTAAGAGGATACGCAGCTTCTGCAAGAGCAAGAAGAATGATTTCTGGCTTATGGGTGAGATCATCCACGGCGACTACAACCGCTGGGCAAACCCTGAAATGCTCGATGGCGTTACCAATTACGAGTGCTATAAGGGACTCTACTCCTCACACAATGACAAAAACTACTTTGAGATAGACTACTCCATCAATCGCCAGTCAGGCACAAACGGCGGTATATACAAGAATATTTCCCTTTACAACTTCGTTGACAATCATGACGTAAACCGCCTTGCAAGCACTATTTCCAATCCCGCTTATCTGCCGCTTATCTACACTCTTGAGTATACGATGCCGGGTATCCCGTCGATCTATTACGGAAGTGAATACGGCATTCAGGGACGAAAGGAAAACAACTCCGATGACAATCTCCGTCCGTGTCTCCACCTTGCAGATATGGAGCGTGAGAACAACGAGCTCTATAAACACATTGTAAAGCTCGGGCGCATATACAGATCATATCCTGCACTGAGAACAGGCAGCTACGAACGCATCCAGATCTCAAACCAGCAGCTTCTGTTCAAAAAGGTACAGGGTGATCAGACAGTATACGTCGCACTCAACCTTTCCGAATCTCCGTATGAATTCAGCTTTTCCACACATCTTCCTGCTCTTGTTGATGTTCTTAGTGCTACACAGATAGATGTAAAGAACGGAGAGGCGAAGGTTATGCTCCAGCCGTTCACATCAATGATAATTGTGGCAGATGACATTGTAAACAGCGGCTCTGAAACTTCATCCTCACAGGAAGCACCTTCACAGACCGAGACAGACGTAGAGATAGGTGCACACTACCGCCACTACAAGGGCAACGAATATGAGGTCATTGCTGTTGCACGCCACAGTGAGAACAACGAGGAACTCATAATATACAAGTCGATAAGGAACGGCTGTGTATGGGCACGTCCTAAGGCAATATTCTGCGGTAAAGCAGGCGACGGTACTATCAGCCGCTTTACAAAGCTCTGATAATAAAAAAATAAAGGCTGTAATGTTCATTACAGCCTTTTTCTTTTTGTCAGCTCAGCAGGATATGCTCTGTACGCTCGTTATATTCCTGTACAATGATCTGCCTGAAAAAGCAATAACCGCCTTACGGCGGTTATTGCGCAAACATTTCTTATTCGATCGTTACCTTTTTCATTATCTGTGCTTCAAGAGGCTTGTCCCTGAAATCAGTAGCTGTCTCAGCAATAGCATCAACGACTTCGATGCCCTCAACGACCTTGCCGAATGCGGCATACTGTCCGTCAAGATAGGGTGCATCCTCGTGCATGATGAAGAACTGTGAACCTGCCGAATCAAAATCCTGAGCACGCGCCATCGAGAGCACTCCTCTTGTATGCTTCAGGTCGTTTGTAACGCCGTTAGCAGAGAACTCCCCCTTGATGTGCCAGCCGGGGCCGCCTGTTCCTGTTCCGTTCGGACAGCCGCCCTGTATCATAAAGCCCGGAATAACTCTGTGGAACATAAGTCCGTCATAGAATCCCTGCTTTACAAGCTTTTCAAAGTTTTCGCATGAGATAGGAGCTATCTCGGGATAGAGCTCAAGCTTTATCTTGCTTCCGTTTTCCATTTCGATGATTACCATTGTGTTTTCCTCCGTTAATTAATAATGAGTGTAAAATCCGGCGGCAGAGTTGGCTTTATATTGCCCTCGTCGTCGTATTCGTTGTGATTAAAGCCGCTTATTCTCGGCAGATCGGTAGTAACAGGCTCCTCTGGTTCATCCTGCGGCTCATCCTCTCCGGAAGTCGTTGTCTCACCGTTTTCGCCTTCATCTGTCGGCTCCTCGATGAAATTGCCCTCCTCATCCGTTTCAGCGGGAGTTGTCTCAGTTGTCGGCGGAGCAGTTGTTATCGGATTGCCGAACAGGTCATATTCCACATTTTCGGCAGTCGTCGCACCTATCGGATTACCGAAAAGATCGTATTCAACAGACTCGGTCTGCTCATGAGTGCCCGTCTGTATACTGACTTCGTGAGTCGGATATTCTTCTTCTGTTTTTTTCGCTGCAGAAGATTGTTTTTTATGTGCCAATGCATCCTCAGTACAGCTTCTGACAGTGAATATTGACAGTGTGGAAATAAAAGCAATGCATACTATTGCAATTAGTTTTTTACTTTCCATAATATGTCTCCCTCTGTGTTATCTCATGAAATCCTGAGAAGACTGAGCTTTTGCAGTGTGAACCTGCTGCTGTCTGCTCCTCCTATCATAAAGACGATCTCACATTCTGCATCCTCAGGCAATGTGAATTCTTTTTCAAAAACGGTATCGTTTTCCTCGTTTCCGATCTTGTCCTCAAGATATACCTTACCTGTTTCGGTGTTCCTTATGAAAAATGGAATATCCGTGATATTTTCGGTTTTAAGTGTAATGCCGAGCTTGTACTTCCCGTTCTTTTTCAGTTCAATTCCCGAAGTAATTGTCTGTATAGAGCCTCTGCCGCTACCTCCCGTAACTGTCGTTACATAGTAGGATTTGTCCCAGTCGTTGAAATAGTCTGACATCATTGCCGTATCCGACGTAACGGTCCTGAGAGTAACATCTGCCGCGACATCAAGTCCCTGCTGGTCAGATTCCAGCCCGAGTGCCTGACATATCTTGTCTGCGAGCACATACGCGCTCTTGCGCTGAGTCGTTTCATTCGGGTGCCAGTCTGAGCCGAGTCCGTCATTCATATCCTGAGTAGCCGACTGATAGAACATTATCCTGTCAAAGCCTGTGGAACTTCTGAAGCTCGTGACCGCTTTCTCTATGCTCGGGCAGAGCTCGGTGCAGCCCATTGTTCCGAGCGTACAGATTATATACGCCTCGGGATGAGCTTCATGCACCTTGCCGAGAAAATCAATATATCCGTTTGTGAATTCCTCCGAACGTGTATCAGGCTGTTTTGAAACGTAGGTATTATCGTTGGTGCCGAGGTTGATTACGATAACATCGTATTTATGCGCAGAGTGATCCCACGTCTTTTTGTAGTCAGCAGGTCTGCCGATAACATCATAATAATCGGGGATGAGGCTGCCTGCTTCCTTATTGCCTGAGCCCGAATATCCCGACACTATTCCGTATCCGCTATAACTTACCGAGCTGTAATCCGCATCGAGCTTCTTTGCCGTAAGATAAGCATACGACTTCATGAAATTCTCTGTCGCGGTCTTGAAGCTTTCATACTGATCCTTTCCTTCAACGCCGTAAGCGCAGGTGATGGAATCGCCAATGAACTCAATGGAAAGTTCCTTCTTCGGCTCGGGAACAACGGGCACGGAAATATCGGTATCCGCCGTAAGTCCGCTCACTCCCACAGCTCCGTTATTAGCTTCGGAAAGGTGAATGACACTTACATGAGCTATACGCGGCTCACTGCCCTCAAACAGCTTGACGGTCTTCTGCTTTTCTGTAAGGAGCTCGTCAAGAATGACCTCTCCGTCAACCAGAACTGCATATCGCGGCGACTGCTCAGCACCGTTGCTGATGCCGTAATCGCCGTTGATCGTTATTTCTGCTGATCTGCCGTTCACGACAAAGTCAACAGACGAGCCGCTAAGGACGAGCCATGCAATGTCTTTTTCTGCATCATAGTAATTACGTCCCGTGTATTTGACGTTATCCTCCGTCAACGGAACTGTCTGCTCCGAGAAATTTCCCGTATGGTCGAACATCTTACGCATTGCCACGAGGTCGAATGTATCGACTACGCTGTCGCCATCAACATCGACCGGAGTTCCTCCTGCTCTGCCGATGATATGGTCGCCGAGTCCGCGCAGGTCATCAGCCGTAAAGCTTACTGCCGCCGAAGCTGTCGTTACCGCGAGTGCTGCCGCAGCCAGTGCCGCCGCGGCAGCAATTATATATCTTTTCACCGCAGTATATCCTCCTAATCATATCCTTCTGCCTGAAAGACCTGTACACGCCTAAATGCACTTTTTCTGCCTTTCGCTCAGCAGGTCATACATATCTGTTATCTATTATACTACTCAGACAGCATTTTTGCAAGCCATTACACTTATTTTTCACAAAAAGCGTGAGCCATTACTGCTCACGCTTTTCTCAGATACTGTTCAGATGCTCACAGGAGCGGACAAGCATATTCCATGTACCGCTGTCCACCTTACCGCTGTGGGGTATCCCGCACCAGCACTGAAAACGCGATACCGCCTCTGCGGTGTCATCGTTGTAGATACCGCAGACATCGACCGAAGGCGCATTGTCATACCGCTTGCCTATTGTATGGAGCATAGCCTGCAATATATAGACAAGCTGTCCGCTGTCTCCTTTTGCTGCAATGTACTTTGCCGAAGGGAATACCGAATACGGTATGGGGTTGCCGCGGAGGTATTCACGATATACGCTGACGATCCTGCTCCACGTCTTGCCGTCGGTATCGCCTGTATCGGGAAGCCCGTACTCACGCTGGAATGCCCTTACAGCTATCGCAGTCTCACTGCCGTATACTCCGTTCGGGATTATGACTGGTATCCTGTCATTCATAAGTGCAATAGCGTGAAGATATGTCTGAAGCTCTGTTATATGCTGTTTGCGCTGTATGTTTGTATAAGCCATTTCTCAGCCTCCTGTAATAATATAGCCCGGCTCCTGATACGGACGCTTGTCAAAGCCGTATCTGAGGTCGGAATATACTCCTGCAATGGAATCCCATGTTATCGCGCCGACAATGCCTGTCGGGCTGATGCCGAACTGCTGCTGGAACTCAGTAACAGCCTGCCGTGTTACAGGTCCGAAATAGCCCGTATTGTTCACAGCAGAAATATTCGGATACGTTTCGTGGATATAGGTCAGGTATTCCTGAATGATACGCACCGAGCCGTTTGATGCGCCCTCACGCAGAACTGTCCCCGGATAGAGCGCGACTGCCGTATAGTCGGGCTTCACAGAATCTGCGATCCCTTTATAAGCACGATAGAGGTCATTGCGCGTCATACGGTCAACAAATCCCGTCTGCGGAAGTCCGAACACGCGCTGGAACGACTTGACCGACTTTTCTGTCTGCTCACCGAAATAGCCTGTTATCTCCACGGGGATAACAGATTCGTAATACGCCCCTATAACCGCAAGATAGTACTGGAGTATACGCACCTCATCGCTCTGCATTCCTACGCTGAGGTCTTCGGTAAAGGAAGGCAGTATCTCCTCAAGGCGCACCCCCTCCGAATCAAGCTCTGCTATCCGTTTGACCGCAGTATAGATACTCGTTATGCGGTACCATGTGGACTGCTCTACCACCCCTGTGACCTCAAGCCCGAACACCTGCTGAAAGGTACGTACAGCATCATCTGTGGCAGTATCGAAAATGCCGTCTGCATCCGGTATCTTCGGTATTGCAGGGTAATTGCGCGATATTCTGTTGAGGAATATCTGAAGTGACCTGACATCATTTCCTGCTGAGCCGAACTCAAGCGGTATTCCGGGATATGACGGCTGGGATGTCTTTACAGGAGCATTCTTCACGATATCAATATCCTTTCCGTAATAGTGCTGAAGTATCTCATACGGCGTATATCCTCGGTTTGCGAGGTCAACCGTTCCCCACTGCGAAAGTCCCTCACAGGTTGTGGTCGTGCCGTTGCAGAACGCCGTATACAGCGGCTCTATGCTCCCCTGCCTGCGGATATAATCATCGTAAAGTTCCTCGACAAGATGGCTGATGTTCTCGAAATACTCCCTTCCGTTGATGAATTTCTGGTCGTACTGCGTTGTAGCGGTAATATCGAAGTCATACCCCTGTGCTCTGTACCATTCCGTATAAAGACGGTTCAGAGCAAAGCTGACTATCGCGTAGATATTCGCTTGCAGAGCACTGTCGGGCCACGTCGGGAATATTTCGCTTGAAGCCACATTCTTGATATACGATGGAAAATCAAGAGTAACATTCGGTGCGGGAGAATCAGGAGCACCGAGATGGACTGTTATGGTTTCGGGAATATATGGAGTTCCTGTCAGCATATCTGCCTCCTCATCGTCCTGACGCGCCGCCGAAGTCAGGCTCCTGATTGAAATATGTCAGTGTTTCATCCGAGCTTCTCATCATAAGCGGAACAGGTATCATACTGAAATCTTGTACTGACGTGATGCCGTCAAATACAGAAACATCGACACTTCTTGCATTGAAGAAGCCTCGTGCCGTGACGCTGACATCGAACAGATTGTACGGACGCCTTACTGAATCAGGAGCCTGAGAATGCCTGATGTCAGGCGCAGGGAGAACAAGTCTCTCAGTCGAGCCGCTGCTGTTGGTCAGTCCCTCAGCAAGAATAAGGAGGCTGCCGTTGACGATAGCCGTGACCATTACAATGGCATCCTCGATAGGAGTAGATTCGTCTCCTGCCCGTACATTCACAATGATATATCCCCTGCCGACTCCGAGGCTTTCCTCGGAAACGTACACAGGTGGAGTATCAATAATATTTCCGGGGATAAGCTCTCCGCTCCCTGTCAATGACAGATCAGGGGCAGGATAGCGGTTGTTGTATTCAGTCTCACCATCAGGTGAATCCCTGTTCTCCGCGTCAGCATAATCCGAATACGTTGTGTCGTCAGGAGCGTCCTCATCCACGCCGAAAATCTCCTCGTCTTCAGGCAGAACATCACTCTCAGGGAGCTTCCCGCCCCCATTATTCTCCGCCGTATCAGCTATGTTGTCCGTACTTCTTTTTCCGTAAAGCTTCATAAGTTCCGCTTTATACTGTTCTGAACGGCTGCTGAAATCATTAAGCTGCATAATATCACCTCCATGATGTGCTGGTCAATAATATGACTTGATCAGACAAATTATTCCATTTCCTGTAACAGACAGCATATCATTTTCACTTCTCATCATCCCTTTTGACACATTGCACAACCAAATCATATCACATTTGTACAGTATATCTTCATACTGATAGTCAATGATATGCAGAATAATGATATTTTCGACACAATATTGTTTTATCCGCCAATATTTTCGTTCATAATTTGTCTATTCTTCCAATCTTTGCCCGTAGACCTTTTTATTTCTTTATAGATATGCTATAATTAATATGTAATAATTGTCTGTATTTTATCAATCGTTTGTGAAAGGAGGTACATACAATGCACGATGACTCTTTCAGAAGTTTGATACAAAGCTTCATTACTGACATTGAATCCATAACCAACACTCTGTCGCCCGAATCAGGTTCTGCACTTGCAAGACCCTGTGCTTTTCTGAGAATAGGCATGATACGTGCCGAGGTCTGCGAACCTCCGCGTGAAGATTCCGTCTGGAAGTGTGAGAACTTTATGATGTTCGACTGCGGAAACGCCGATGCATCAAACGAGCTCACTATCTCTAAAAGCACAAAAACAGGCACTGATTTTATCTACCACATCTGCGGTATAAGCGGTGAACAGCCGTGGTCAGACGAGGAGAAAAACGACATTGGCATTCTGATTGATCTGCTGTTCGCCAACAACGAAAAAAGCAGACTCATGATGTCAAACTACCGCCTCACATTCTTCGATCAGGATATGCAGGTAAGCAACATAAAGTATTACTTCAAATCCATGGCCGAGCTGATAAGAAAAGGTCTGATAAACCAGTATACCGCGATGTATTTTAATCTGAGGAAATTCTCCGGCATCAATATGCGGCTTGGTCAGAAACAGGGCAGCAAGGTAATGAGAAAATTCATCCACCATATCGCTGATATTGCCGGTGAAGGAAACACTGTCTCACGTTTCGGCGGCGACAACTTCGCTATCCTGTGCAAGCATGAATACACCGATACTGTTCTGGATGCTCTCATGGGTACTGCTGTAACCTACAACGAGGAAACAGGCGACCGTATCATTGTTTCTGCCTATGTCGGCATATACGTCGTCACAGACGATATGCCCGTACACAGTACTGACGATGTTATTGAGGGAGCAGCAATAGCTCTCGCAATAGCAAAAAGGTATTCAAAGGACAATCATGCTTTCTTCAACGCAGAAATGCAGGAGAAACACAACCATCAGCTTCTCATCCACTCACAGTTCCCGAACGCACTCGAAAACGAAGAATTCGTTGTGTACTACCAGCCAAAGGTTTCTACCGAGACATACAGGATAGTCGGCGCAGAAGCTCTTTGCAGGTGGAAGCATAACGGCAGGATAATCCCACCTAATGAATTCATCCCCGTCCTTGAACGCGGTATGGATATATGCAAGCTCGACCTGTATATGCTCGATCACGTTTGCCGCGATATCAGGAGATGGCTCGATGAAGGCAGGGATGCTGTCAAGGTGTCTGTAAACCTCTCAAGACGCCACCTCTCAGACAGCGATCTGCTCAAACATATCGTTGAAATAATCGACAGAAACGAGCTGCCTCACGAATACATTGAAATAGAGCTCACCGAAACGACTTCTGAAGTCGAGTTCCAGAATCTCAGACGTGTTATTGACGGCTTGCAGGAAGAAGGAATTACTACTTCAGTTGATGATTTCGGTGTCGGATATTCATTCCTGACGCTTATCAAGGATCTGCCGTGGGATACCCTCAAGATCGACAAGAGTCTTATCCCTGAGGCAGAACAATCCGATCAGAAGAAGGAAGCACTTCTCAAATATGTCATAGGAATGTCCAAAGAGATAGGACTTGAATGCATCGCAGAGGGCGTCGAAACAAAGGAGCAGGAGGCTCTGCTCAAAACGACATCCTGCAACAGCACGCAAGGCTTCTACTGCGACAAACCACTTCCGACAACCGAATTTGAGACTCGTCTCGACAATTATGACTACCAAAAATAAATAAAACCGAGGTCAGGGGGAATCCTCCTTGACCTCGGTTTTTTTGACATTTCATTTCTTTTTGCGATTCTTTTTTTCAGGTTGCTTGTGTATTTTCTCTGAGCTGACTATCAGTATATCTTTCTCTTTGACCTTGATACTGTCAACAGGGATAATGGTGAGGTCCTCACGAAGGAGCATGAATATCTGTAGTCCGTACTCATCTTTGATCTCCGCTATCCTGCGGCCGAGGAACTCGCTTCCGCCGTCAATGAGTATCTCGCCTACCTCGCTGATGTCATGGAATTTATCCTCAGAATGTGCGCGTTTGCTGTACTGCTCAACGAAGCCGGCACTGATGATACCTGTTGGTATCGCTACTACTCCGACTCCGCAGAAAGCGATGCAGATCGCCATGATACGTCCCACTATCGTAACAGGGTAGATATCACCATAACCAACTGTCAGAAGCGTTGACACGCTCCACCATATTCCTGAAAACGCGTTGCTGAAAGCCTCAGGCTGAGCATCATGCTCAGCACTGTACATTCCGAGCGACGAAGCAAACATCAGTATAATTATTATGAACAGCGATGAAAAGATCTGATTGCGTTTTTCATACAGAACGGTTGTGATTATGCTGAACGAATCATATACCGAATTTATCCTGAATAAGTGGAAGATACGTCCGACTCTGAGCATCCTGAAAGCAATGAATCCCGACAGATAGAAAAACGGCAGTATTGTGCAAAGGTCAACAATGCCATCAAATGAGACGAGAAACCTGAATCTTGCTTTTGCAGGAGACAACTCAGGGTACAGCATGTCAGCTGTCCAGATACGAAGCACATACTCCACACAGAACAGCACGAGCGTCACAGCTTCGACTATGTCGAGCACCCACATTATCGGCTCAAAACGATCGAATGTCTGCATGAACATCGACACGATATTGACTATTATCACCACTGATAGTCCCCAGTCGAATAACAGGCTCAGAAGATCATTGCGCCTTCCGATCTGAATGATATCAAATATCCTTTTCTTTACTGCTATATATGAACTGCTCATGTTATCACCAGTCCTTCAGCGGAAATTTCCCATATATCCTGTATCGGGATACATAGGCCATCAGTCAGCACGAGGAAGCTGCCATACTCGTCGATGCGCCTGAACGTGCCTGAGTGCATCCTGTATTCGCCTCCGCTCTTGAGCTCATCAGCGACAAAGTAAACCACGGTCACTTCCAGCATATCAGCGGCATTGTCAATAAGATACTGAAGGCACGCATCTATCCTTGCGATACGGTCATCATCAGGTTCAAGGCGGGTATCTGTAAGTCGGGCTGTCTCGTCCATTTTGTCGTCAAGTCCCGTCAGAGCTGCAAATGCAGAGAACTGCCCTGCACGCTCGCCCAATGTCATCTGTCTGCGCTTTGCTGAAACGTGATGAGGCATATCTATAATATCGCCGTATCTGTTTGTATCATCTTTCATTTCCGTCTCCAAAATAAAAACAGACGGACAGCTTTCCACCGTCCGTCCGCTGAAATTATTAACTTATACCATAATGGACAAGCAATTACTTCTTATCGTCTTCTGCCTTTTCGGATTCCTCTGAGGTTTCCTCAAAGTCCTCGATAGTAAGGTCGTCAACATCAAATTCGAGGAGCTCATTGCAGTTGGGGCAGTTTATCGAGCCTTCTTCGATCATACCCTCATCAATAAGGATAGTATCTCCGCAGGTGGGACAAGTTACCTCATAAAGCTCATCGTCATCCTCATCGAAATCAAAATCATCATCAAAGCACTCATCGCACTCGTCACACTCGTCGTCGTAGAAATCGTCCTCGACCTGACCGAGATCCTCATCGAGAATATCGCAAAGCTCTGTGAGTTCATCGACCTGTGACTGAAGATCCTCAACATAGAGTACCAACTCAGACATAACCTCAGTCATCTGAGAGAGAGCCTTGCCCTCTTTTGTAGTAGTGTCTATCTCGAGACCATCGATAAGTCCCTGTAAATATGACATTTTCTCTGTAAGCTTCATAACAGCTCCTCCTTCCGTATTCAGGAATAAAAAAGTTTCGGATTATGCGCGTGACATATACTCGCCTGTACGAGTATCAACCTGTATCTTCTCGCCCTCATCAATGAAGAGAGGTACCTTGATCTCGGCACCTGTCTCAAGGACAGCAGGCTTTGTAGCATTTGTTGCTGTATCGCCCTTGAAGCCGGGATCTGTCTGAGTAACAACAAGCTCTACGAAGTTAGGCGGCTCTACGCCGAAAACTGTGCCCTTGTAGGAAAGGATCTTACAGATCATCTCCTCCTTGACGAACTTGAAGCTGTCGCCGAGGATAGAAGCGCTGATCGGAACCTGCTCATAGGTCTCCATATCCATGAAGTAGTAAAGGTCGCCGTCATTGTAGCTGTACTGCATATCCTTTCTCTCAACGAAAGCTGTGGGGAACTTTGCAGTAGGGTTGAATGAAGTTTCAACAACAGAACCTGTGATAACGTTCTTATACTTTGTTCTTACGAAAGCTGCACCTTTACCGGGCTTTACGTGCTGGAACTCAACAACCTGTACAACCTGACCGTCAAGCTCAAAGGTGACGCCGTTTCTGAAATCGCCTGCTGAAATCATTATAAATACCTCCGTATTTTTCATTTATAATTATATGTAATATTTTACCACATTTTCAGGTGTTTGGCAAGACCTAAAGTGATATTATTATAAAGATATTATATTTTTTGCACTTTTTGTCAGATTAATACAGCCATTTTCAGTTAAAATGACAAAATCCTCTATTCTCACGCCAAATCTGCCTGCAATATAGATTCCGGGCTCGACCGTGACCACTGCTCCGGCATTGAGAGTCTGCTTATAATTTGGTGCGGCATTTGGGCGCTCGTGTATCTCAAGACCGACTCCGTGACCGAGTGAGTGTCCGAAGCAGTTTCCGAATCCTTCATCGGAAATAATGCCTCGTGCGACCGAGTCGAGCTCATGTCCCATCATACCTGCATGAGCCGCTTCCAATGCAGCCGTCTGAGCTTCGAGCACGATATTGTATATCCTGCGCATCTCATCATCAGGCTCGCCGACACATACAGTCCTTGTCATATCGCTGTGATAGCCGTTGTATACGGCTCCGAAATCAAGAAGCACGAACTCCCCTGTCATTACCTTCTTATCCGAGGGCACTCCATGCGGCATTGAAGTATTGGCTCCAGAGAGAGCTATTGTCTCGAACGAGAGATCCTCCGCTCCGTATTCAAACATCAGACGGTTGAGCTCAAGAGCTATCTGACGCTCCGTAACGCCCTCGCGTATGTAGCCGAGTATTCCGTCAAAAGCTTTTTCCGCTATCGCCTGAGCTTTTTTGATGCAGTCGATCTCATAGTCATCCTTCACGCTTCTGAGTGCATTTACAGCATTGCTGAGCACATCCGTATCGATTATCTCTATGTCCTTTAGCTGTGACCGAAGCGTATGCAGCCTGCTCACAGTAAGGCTCTGTGACTCAATAGCAGCATTGGCAGCATTGTGCTCGTGTATGAGCTCCGCAAGCTGTGAATACAGTTTTTTCTGTTCGATTACTTCAGCAGCGGTAACAGTTGCCCTTGCTTTCTCAATGTAGCGGAAGTCGATTATCAGGTACGCCTTGTCGCGGAAAGCTATTAGCGTTCCGTCGGAAGATTTCATATCAGTAAAATAACGTCTGTTTATATCAGACGTTATCAATACGCAGTCAACACTGTCGGGGAGCTGACTGAACAGCTTTTCAAATTTTGTCATATTCTGCTCCTTAAAGCTCTGCCATAGCCTGTACTGCGAGGTAATAGCTCAGGAAGCCCAATCCGCATATACTGCCCCTGCAAACTGGAGCAATAACTGACTTGGAGCGGAATTCCTCGCGTGCATCTATGTTACTGATATGCACCTCTATGACAGGTATCTTTATTGCGGCGATAGCATCGCGTATAGCGTAGCTGTAATGCGTATATGCACCCGCATTGATTATAACTCCGTCAAACGATGTGCGTGCCGCATGGAGCTTGTCAATGATAGCTCCCTCATGGTTTGACTGGAATATTTCACATTCAAGTCCCTGTTCCTTTGCCCTGTCAATGATACTGCTGTTGAGCGTGGAGATGTCAGCATTTCCATAAACACCCGGCTCACGCTCGCCGAGAAGATTGAGATTTGGACCGTGGATGACAAGAATCTTTTTGATCATGGTCAGTTCTCCTTGTATGTAA
>JAKSQV010000031.1 GCA_024403935.1 Ruminococcus sp.
ATAAGCAGCAGAGAACTCCCAAGTATTCCACAAGAGCATATAACAGATGCAAGATCTGCGGCAGACCGCACGCATATCTCAGAAAGTTCGGCATCTGCCGTATATGCTTCAGAGAGCTTGCTCACGACGGACAGATCCCCGGCGTTAAGAAGGCAAGCTGGTAAAAATACGAAAAGGAGGTCATCTGCATGCAAATCACTGATACAATCGCTGATCTTTTAACAAGAATCCGCAATGCGAATACCGCAAAGCACGCCACAGTTGACGTTCCCGCTTCCAACGTAAAGAAGGCTATCACACAGATCCTTGTAGATGAGGGTTATGTAAAGAGCTTTCAGATTATAGAAGACGGAAAGCAGGGTGTTATAAGGATCACGCTTAAATACGGCGACAACAAGTCACCTGTAATAACCGGACTCAGAAGAGTTTCAAAGCCCGGTCTGCGTATCTATTCAAGCTGCGCAGATATGCCCAAGGTTCGTAAGGGTCTTGGAATTGCAATCGTTTCAACTTCAAAGGGTATCGTAACTGACAAGAAGGCAAGAGAGCTCAATGTCGGCGGCGAGGTACTCGCATACATCTGGTAAGGAGGAGCTATTATGTCAAGAATAGGAAGAATGCCTATTGCAGTTCCTGCAGGTGTAGAGGTAAAGAACGAGAACAACTGCCTTACAGTAAAGGGACCCAAGGGCGAGCTTACAAGACAGTTCAGCAATGAACTCGGAATCGAGATCGACGGAGCTGTTATAACAGTAACAAGACCCAGCGATGACAAGCGTCACCGTTCACTTCACGGTCTTACAAGAACACTTATCGCAAATATGGTTGAGGGCGTAACAAACGGCTACTCCAAGACACTTGAGATCGAGGGCGTCGGCTACCGTGCTGCAAAGAGCGGCAATAAGGTAAACCTTACACTCGGCTTCTCACATCCTGTAGTATTTGAGGAAACAGATATGATCAAGCTTGATGTTCCTCAGCCCAACAAGATCATCGTAAGCGGTATCGACAAGCAGGCTGTAGGTCAGTTTGCAGCTGAGATTCGCGAAAAGCGTCCGCCTGAGCCGTACAAGGGCAAGGGTATCAGATATGAAGGCGAGCATATCATCCGCAAGGAAGGTAAGACCGGTAAGGGCAAGAAGTAATTAGGAGGAGCAAATTGCTATGGTAAAAAAGTTTGACAGCAATAAGGCAAGATTAAAGAGACACCGCAGAGTACGCGCGAAGATCTCCGGAACTGCTGAGCGTCCCCGCCTTAACGTATTCCGTTCAACAAAGCACATCTATGCACAGCTCATCGACGACGTAAACGGCGTTACTCTTGCTTCTGCATCAAGCATGGACAAGGGCTTTGATGGCAACGGCGGCAACGTTGACGGTGCACGCAAGGTCGGCGAGCTCATCGCAAAGAACGCAGCTGATAAGGGTATCAGCGAAGTCGTTTTCGACAGAGGCGGCTACCTCTACCACGGAAGAGTACAGGCTCTTGCAGAGGGTGCTCGCGAAAACGGATTAAAGTTCTAAGAGGGAGGTAAAACAATGGCTAATATAGAAACACAGGCTCCCGAGCTTCAGGAAAAGGTCGTAGCCATCAACAGAGTATCAAAGACTGTTAAGGGCGGCCGTATCATGAAGTTCTCGGCACTCGTTGTTGTCGGCGACGGCAATGGCACAGTAGGCTTTGGTCTCGGTAAGTCCGGAGAAGTTCCGGATGCTATCCGCAAGGGTATCGAGGACGCAAAGAAGAACCTCTGCAAGGTAGCCCTCAAGGGTACAACTATCCCCCACGAAGTTATCGGCGCATTCGGCGCAGGCAGAGTTCTCATGAAGCCCGCTGCACCCGGTACCGGCGTTATCGCAGGTGGTCCTGTACGTGCAGTCATCGAAGTAGCAGGCATAAAGGATATCAGAACAAAGTCACTTCGTTCCAATAATCCCTGCAATGTTGTAAGAGCTACTATCGACGGACTCAAGGCTTGCACTTCCGCAAAGGACGTTGCTGAAAAGAGAGGCAAGTCCGTAAAGGAAATATTAGGTTAAGGAGGACTGACAAATGGCAAAGAATATCAAGCTCGTAAAGAGCCTCATCGGCAGAAAAAAGGATCAGATCGCTACTGCTCAGTCACTCGGCCTTCGCAAAGTCGGCGATGTAACAACTCAGCCCGACAATGCTCAGACACAGGGCAAGCTCAATAAGATCTCACACCTCATCGAGGTTACAGAAGCGTAAGCAAGGAGGTGCACAAGAATGAAAATTCACGAATTAACTCCCGCAGCTGATTCCAACAAGGATGTAAAGCGTATCGGCAGAGGTCACGGTTCAGGTAACGGCAAGACTGCCGGCAAGGGCCACAAGGGTCAGAATGCAAGAAGCGGAGGCGGCGTAAGAATCGGCTTTGAAGGCGGTCAGATGCCCCTCGCAAGACGTATCCCTAAGAGAGGCTTCAACAACATTTTCGCTGCAAAGTATGCGATCGTAAACGTTGCAGATCTCAACAAGTTCAAGGACGGTACAGTAGTTGATGCTGAGCTCCTGAAGGCTTCAGGTCTTATCAATAAGGAGTACGACGGCGTAAAGGTACTCGGAAACGGAGAACTGACCGCTCAGCTGACAGTTAAAGCTGCAAAATTCTCACAGAGTGCTGTTGAGAAGATTGAAAAGGCAGGCGGAAAGACAGAGGTGATGTAATGTGTTTCAGACACTGAAACGTGCTTGGAGCGTTCCCGAGATAAGGAAAAAGCTTTTATACACATTACTCATGGTAATCATCTTCAGATTGGGAAGCGCGATCGCTGTTCCCTATCTTAACACAGAGGTAGTAAACGCCTGGATGGACAGCAATGCCATTGACGGCAACTTCCTTGAGTACCTCAACACCATAACCGGTGGTGCTCTTTCTCAGGCAACTATCTTCTCACTTTCAATCACACCATACATCAACGCATCGATCATTATGCAGCTGCTGACCTACGCACTGCCGCCTCTCGAAAGACTGAGGGACGAGGGCGAGGAAGGCAGAAAGAAGCTCAATAAGATCACAGCAGCAGTAGCACTGATACTTTCAGTTGTTCTCGGTCTCGGATACTATCTGATCCTCAGACGTATGGAGGGCGTAAAGGACGCTGACGGTAATCTCCTCGGAGATGCTCTCAAATATTCAGACGGCGGTTACGGTATCTTTGCCGCATTCGTCATCGTCACAACATTTGTTGCAGGTGCTTCATTCGTTGTTTGGATGGGTAACCGTATAAGCGACAAGGGTATCGGAAACGGTGTTTCCATGCTCCTCTTCGCAGGTATCGCTGCCCGCTTCCCCGTTGATGCAGGTAAGCTCATCGGCTACACAATTGATGAGCCTTCAAAGTACCTCTGGGTAACACTCGGCTACCTCGTATTCATCATCTTTGAGTTCGCATTCATCGTATTCATGAATGAGGCTGAAAGACGTATCCCGATACAGTACGCAAAGCGTGTTGTCGGAAGAAAGCAGTACGGCGGTCAGAAGACACACATCCCCATGAAGGTTATGATGAGCGGCGTTATGCCTATCATCTTCGCAATGTCGTTCATGGCTCTCCCTCAGACAATCCAGATCTTCAAGGAGAATCCCCACGACAACAGTTTCTATTCAAAGTTCTGCGACTTCTTCTCAACAAGAAGCCTCGGATATGCAGCAATCTATTTTGTACTCATTATCGCGTTCAACTACTTCTACGTATCAATACAGTACAACCCTGTTGAGATTGCAAACAACCTGCGTCAGTCCAACGGCGGTATCCCCGGTATCAGACCCGGTAAGCCCACTGCGGATTACATTCAGAGAGTACTTTCAAAGATCTCTCTCGTAGGTGCGATATTCCTCGGAATCATCGCTGTTATCCCGATCTTCTTCTCAATGGCTGACGAAAAGCTCAACCATATGTCAATGGGCGGTACGACTATTCTTATCGCAGTAAGCGTTGCGCTTGAGACAACACGTACACTCGAATCACAGCTTATGATGAGACACCACAAGGGATTCCTTTCATAAGCAACTGACCATGGAGGACATATAATGAATCTGATTTTCTTAGGCGCTCCCGGCGCAGGCAAGGGTACACAGGCAGAGGTCGTTTCCGATGCTCTTAATATCCCTCAGATCTCCACAGGCAACATTCTTCGTGAAGCTGCCAAGAATGGCACAGAGTACGGTCTCAAGGCTAAGGCTGCCATGGATGCGGGCGCACTCGTTTCTGATGACATCGTGATCGGTATCCTCAGAGAGCGTATCGCTGAGGACGACTGCAAGGACGGTTTCATCCTCGACGGCTTCCCGAGAACAGTTCCGCAGGCTGAGGCACTCGATGCAATGGGTATCAAGATCGACAAGGTAATTGAGATCGACGTAGCAGACGAAACTATCAAGCAGAGAGTTTCAGGCAGACGTGTCTGCCAGGGCTGCGGAGCTTCTTACCACATCGAATACAAGCCCACTAAGGTAGAGGGCGTTTGCGATAAGTGCGGCGACAAGACTATCATCCGTAAGGACGATCAGCCCGAAGTCGTTCTCGACAGACTCGCAACCTATCACGAAAAGACAGCTCCCCTCAAGGACTATTACGAGAAACAGGGCAAGCTTGTTACCGTAAAGGGTCAGGAGGAAGTTGCTGAAACATCAAAGCTCACACTTGCTGCCGTAGGTGCCAAGTAATGAGCATAACAATAAAATCAAAGTCCGAATTAGCCATAATGCGTGAGGCAGGCAGAATAACCTGCGGCGCAATATGGTATGCGGGCGAAAAATTAAAGCCGGGTATGACAACTCTCGACGTTGATAAGCTGATCGGTGAGTTTTACACCAGACATGGCGTAAGATCCTGCTTTAAAGGTCTTTACGGATTCCCTGCAAACGCCTGCATTTCAGTAAACGATGAGGTAATACACGGAATACCGAAGACAAGCCGAAGGTTAAAGGAAGGCGATATAGTAAGCATCGATACGGGAGCCGCATATAACGGCTTCAACGCCGACAGCTGCTGGACCTTCCCGGTAGGCAAGATTTCTGATGAGGCAAAGGCATTGCTTGAGGTCACAGAGAAAAGCCTTTTTGAAGGCATCTCAAAAGCTCAGGCGGGCGCAAGAGTCGGAGATATTTCTCATGCTGTGGAAGAATACTGCGCTTCACGAGGCTACGGGATCGTAAGAAATTACTGCGGCCACGGTATCGGCAGAGAGGTACACGAATCACCCGAAATACCGAATTGGGGACGTGAAGGTCACGGTCCGAGGCTGGTATCGGGTATGACGATATGCATAGAGCCCATGATAAACGTCAAGGGCGATGATGTAAAAACTCTCAAAGACGGTTGGACCGTGGTTACCAAGAATGGTTCGCTGTCAGCTCATTTTGAGCACATGATCGCAATAACTCCTGATGGTCCCGTCATACTGACACAGCCCTGACGGAGGGAATTATTGTGAAGATAAACGTAGGATCGGTCGTAAAAGCAAACGCGGGCCGCGACAGCGGAGGATACTTCGTTGTAACAGAAGCCGGCGGAACAAGCTGCTTCATCGCAGACGGCAGGAGCAGAAAGCTTGCAAAGCCCAAGCACAAGAATATGAAGCATATTTCACCGACCGGCAGCATGATTGATATTAACGATATAACTGATAAACAGCTCAGGATAAGGCTCAGGGAACTGAGCAAGGCTGAGTAAGGAGGTTGTTCAAGTGTCCAAAGAAGATGTGATCGAGGTAGAGGGCGTCGTAACAGATGCACTCCCCAATGCAATGTTTAAGGTACAGCTGGAGAACGGTCATGAGGTTCTTTCTCACGTATCCGGCAAGCTCAGAATGAATTATATCAGAATCGTTCCGGGAGATAAGGTAAAGCTTGAAATGTCACCCTATGACCTTTCAAAGGGCCGTATCACCTGGCGCGTAAAGTAAAAACGGACAAAGTTCCCCTATCCGCTAAAGGAGGTATTTTCAATGAAAGTCAGACCTTCAGTAAAACCTATTTGCGAAAAGTGCAAGGTTATCAAACGTAAAGGCAGAATCATGGTGATCTGCGAAAATCCTAAGCATAAGCAGCGTCAGGGCTAAGCCTGCCGCGAAAATATGGAGGTAATAACAATATGGCAAGAATAGCTGGTGTTGACCTTCCCAAGAATAAGAGGATCGAGATCGGTCTTACTTACATCTACGGAATCGGTCGTCAGACTGCAACAAATATCCTCGCCGCAACAGGCGTAGATCCTGACGTAAGAGTCAAGGACATCGCAGAAGAGGATTTAGCTAAGCTTCGTGACTATATCGACGAAAACTACACTGTTGAGGGTGATCTCCGCCGTGAGACAGCTCTTAACATCAAGAGACTTGTTGAAATAGGTTGTTACAGAGGCGTTCGTCACAGAAAGGGTCTCCCCGTAAGAGGACAGAGAACCAAGACAAACGCAAGAACCCGCAAGGGCCCTGTAAAGACTATCGCAAACAAGAAGAAGTAAGGAGGTCATGAGCTTTGGCACAGCAGAAAGGTAAAAAGGTCTCTACTATCAGAAGACGTAGAGAGCGTAAGAATATCGAAAGCGGCGCAGTTCATATCCAGTCCACTTTCAATAACACAATCGTAACCATCACAGATACTCAGGGCAATGCAATCTCATGGGCAAGCGCAGGCGAGCTCGGATTCAGAGGCTCAAAGAAGTCCACTCCTTTTGCTGCACAGACAGCTGCTGAGACAGCAGCAAAGGCTGCAATGGAGCATGGTCTCAAGTTCGTAGAGGTATACGTAAAGGGCCCCGGCGCAGGTCGTGAGGCTGCTATCAGAGCACTCCAGACAGTTGGTCTTGAGGTAAAAATGATCAAGGATGTAACTCCTATACCGCACAATGGATGCCGTCCGCCTAAGAGACGTCGTGTCTGATGAAAGAGGAGGAAGATTGAAATGGCAGTACAGAAAGAACCTATTCTTAAGAAGTGCAGATACCTGGGCATCAGCCCGGCAGTAATGGGCGTTTCCAAGAAGGAATCCATCCGCTTCAAGAATGCAAATAACAGAAAGAAGATTTCCGAATACGGACTCCAGCTCAAGGAAAAGCAGAAGCTGAAGTTCATCTACGGCGTGCTTGAGAAGCAGTTCAGACACTACTTCTCGATCGCAGAAAAGATGGAGGGTAAGGCCGGTGATAACCTTATCACTGTTCTCGAATCCAGACTCGACAGCGTCGTTTACAGAATGGGCCTTGCACTTACAAGACGTGAGGCAAGACAGCTCGTTGTTCACAGCCACTACACTGTAAACGGACAGAAAGTAAACATTCCTTCTTACAGAGTTAAGGTCGGCGACGTTATCGCTCTCAAGGAGAAGGACAGAACTTCCGAGAAATTCAAGGCTACAGTTGAAGAGACTAAGGACAGAATCGTTCCTGTATGGCTCGATGCCAAGAAGGACGACTTCTCTGCTACAGTAACTCGTATGCCCTCAGCTGAGGATATTGATTATGAGGTAGCAACACACCTCATCGTCGAGCTGTACTCCAAGTAATCATAGGATCGCTTGATATAGCATAACTCGAAAATTATATATTATTGCGAAACAGGAGGGTCATTATGCTGGAAAAGATCAATAAGCCTGATATCGACATCGTCGAGCTTAAAAGTGACGGCAAATACGGCAAATTCGTTTTAGCACCGCTTGAGCGCGGATACGGTATTACACTGGGTAACAGTCTCAGACGTGTGCTGCTCTCCTCACTTCCGGGTGTGGCTGTGACTTCTGTCAAGCTCTCGGGTAAGGACGGTACAGTTCATCACGAGCTGTCAACTATTCCGGGTGTAAAAGAAGATGTCACAGAGATCATCCTCAGCATCAAGGGTCTTACAGCAAAGCTCTACGGCGACGGCCCTAAGACTGTCTATGTAGAGGCTGAAGGCGAATGCGAGATCACAGCAGGCGATATAAAGACTGATTCAGAGGTCAATATCCTCGATCCCGGAATGCATATCGCTACGCTTGGCAAGGACGCAAAGCTGTATATGGAGATCACAATCGACAGAGGCAGAGGCTATGTTTCAGCAGAAAGAAACAAAAAGCAGATCAACCTCCCCGTTGATGCTATCGCTGTTGACAGCATCTATACGCCTGTTCTGAAGGTAAACTACACCGTAGAGGATACACGTCTTGGTCAGGTTACCGACTATGATAAGCTTACAATGGAGGTATGGACTGACGGTACTATCTCCGCAAAGGAAGCATTATCACAGGCAGCCAATCTCCTCAACGAGCATCTGAAGCTGTTCATCGACCTCTCAGAGGAAGCTGGACTGGCAGAAGTTCTTGTCGAAAAGGACGAAAAGGGCAAGGAGAAAATCCTTGAGATGACCATTGAGGATCTTGACTTATCGGTACGTTCATTCAACTGCTTGAAGCGTGCCGGAATTAATACCGTGGATGACTTGATCAACAAGTCTGAGGAAGAAATGATGAAGGTTAGAAACCTTGGAAAGAAATCCTTCGACGAGGTAAAGGAAAAGCTCCAGTCACTGGGCTTTGACCTCTCATCCGAAGAAGAATAACAAAACCATCACTTAAATAATTGAAAAGGAGTGAAATACATGCCGGGTACAAGAAAGCTGGGCAGAACATCTGACCACAGAAAGGCAATGCTCAGAGGCATGGTAACTTTCCTTCTTGAGAACGGTCAGATCGAAACGACTGTTACAAGAGCAAAGGAAGTTCGTGCGGTTGCAGAAAAGATGATTACCATCGGTAAGAATACAGATCTGCACTCCAAGCGTCAGGTAATGTCATACGTAACAAAGGAATCCGTTGCAAAGAAGCTTTTCGACGAGATCTCACCCAAGTATGCAGACAGAAACGGTGGTTATACACAGATCGTTAAGATCGGTCCCCGCCACGGTGATGCTGCTGAAATGGCAATTATCAAGCTTGTGGACTAATAACACAGAATTATACGGCTGTCGTGTCAAAACGGCAGCCGTATTCTTTTTTATACGGAAAATCGGCAAAAAAAGCTTGCAATATCGGGCGGGATGTGGTATAATATTATCTGTATTAAATCCAAATGACAGAAGGAGTTTATAACAATGAAAAGAAAGATATCTGCTATCATATCGACAGCAATTATTACTGCCTCATCCGCAATGTACTGTGCAATGGAAGCATTTGCGACAGAAACTGCCGGCGGTACAACTGCTGCTGCAGCGGCTGATGGACAGAAGGCAGCAAATCCGCTTATCACACTCGGACTTCCGCTTTTATTCTTCCTTGTGGTCGTTTACTTCATGCTTATCAGACCGCAGAAAAAGAGAGAGCAGGAGCAGAAAGACCTTCAGAACAGTATTCAGGTAGGCGATGAGGTAATCACTACGGGCGGTATTATCGGAATGGTAGTACGTGTAGCTGAGGACAATATCGTTATTGAGACAGGCGGCGAGCGCAACAAGATAAGAATGAAGAACTGGGCTATTGCAGAGAATGTCAGCGCAGCTGAGCGTGCAAAGGCTGCTGCACCCAAGAAAAAGACAGGACTTACTTCTGCGGCTGTACTTGATGAAACCCCGAAAAAATCAGAAAAGAAAGCCAAGAAGAAGGACAGCGAAGAATAAAAAAAACTGCCTCCGCATAGAATCGTATGAACGATACTATAAGGAGGCTTTTTTATGCGCCGAAACCGACAAAGTCCGTGGTCAAATGCGCCTTTCAGCCTTGCTGCGTCTGTGCTGTGCGGAGCAGCAGCCATGCTTGCCTTTACGGCAGTATTTTCGGCATTGTCCTGCTTTGTCCTCGTCAGCACGCAGTTCATCGACTTTTTCGCAGGGCTGTCGGCAGCGGCAGGAAGCTTTGTGTCAGGCTGGATATGCGGAAGATACCGCAGACGGTACGGACTTCTGAACGGCATTGCCTGCGGAGCGATACTCGGCGGAGCCCTCTCTGCCGCAAGGATATGCATCCTCACAGCTCCGCCTGATATAGGGCGGCTGGTGCTTCTGACGGTATCAGGAGCAGTCGGAGGAATAACAGGCGTAAACACAAAGCGTCCCAAGAACCTGAAAGGGTAGCATTGTAATTTTTTGCAGTAAAAGAATACCGAGCCTGTATCAGCAGGCTCGGTAACTTTTATATTCGGTTATCTTTATCAGAAATCTCCTGACGTATCAGGCATGAGCGTGAATTCGATGACGTAATAATCAATACTGCCGTCCTTTCCGATGTGGGCGCAGGTGGCAGGCACTTTGTCTCCGGGACCGTAGGCTGCGCTGATAGTGTCGTAGAGGTCGTCGTATGTCTTGATGGATTTGCCGTTGATTGCAGTGATGAAGTCGCCTTCCTTGAGGTCTGTATTGGCAATGTCACAGGACTCATCAATGGTGTCGATGTAGATACCCGCAAAGTCTTCGGGAAGCTCAGTGCCGAGCTTTTCTTCAATGCTGGCAATTTTGTCGTCAGAGGACATATCAATGAGCGAAATACCGATGCGGAAGCGTCCTCCGATGAAGCCGTTGCTGATAAGCTCCTCAATAATGGGCTTTGCATCGTTGATTGTGATAGCGAAGCCGAGGCCCTCATAGGAGCTGCTGACGTATTTTGATGACGTTATGCCGATGACCTGACCGTACATATTCACGAGCGCACCGCCCGAATTTCCGGGACTTATGTCGGCGTTGGTCTGTATGCAGTTCATCTCAAAGCCGTTGGAGTCACTTTTTATCTTACGTCCCATAGCGGACACGATACCGTCAGTGACCGTATTCGACAGACCTGCGGGGTTTCCGACAGCAATGACCTTCTCACCGACCATTACTTCATCGGAATTTCCGAGCACGGCAGGCTTGAGAGCGGCATTGTTGACCTTGATGACAGCAATGTCGGTCTTTGCATCTCTGCCGACAATCTTGGCATTGTAGACCTTGCCGTCGGCTGTGTGGACATCGTGATATCCGTCAGCGAGAAGAACGTGTGTATTTGTAACGATGTAACCGTCTTCGGAGAGGACAACTCCCGAGCCGGTACCCTTGAGCGTAGCGTGGAACGCATCGCTGTATGTGTATATTTCAACGATAGATTCCTTCACGGCGGCAGCAGCACCCTCAGTGGTGTATCTGCCATTCTCGTCAACGAAGTTTTCAAGGTCATTTGCTCCGTCGGGCTTGGAATTCTGATAGAGCACAACATTCGGAGAGCCGATAGCCGTCATGTGCTGCTTGCTTCTCAGAACATCGACAACAATGCCGGTTATGCTGACAGCGAGTGCGAGCAGGAGCATTATGAAAAACAGTACAATAATGATTCTTTCGCGTGCTGTACGGAGTTTTTTCTCCTTGCGCTCCTCGTCGGCTTTGATCTCGGCAGCACTTATTCTGTCGTACTCATCGAAGCCTATCGGCTCGTACATGAACGCATCATAGACAGGCTTACGCGGCTGGTCCGGCTGAGGCTGATGTATTTCCGGAGCTTTTTCGTGCTTGGGGATATAGGAATGGCTGTCCGTATCGTCGGATGTATTATCAGAGGCAGGCGGAACAATACCGCCGCCTGTGTAGATGTTGTTATCTTCCATATTTGCTCCTTTGACAGAGCTTCCGTGTATCAGGAGCTCTGCTTTTCTTTTTTCTCTGAATCCTTTTTATTTTCTTTTTCTCTCGGATCGACGGGTATCTGTATCTGGAACTCGGTGTACTCGCCCTCAACGCTCTTTACTACGATATGGCCGTGATGAAGATGAACGATCTTGCGTGAGATTGAGAGTCCGAGTCCGAGTCCGGTAGTATCCTTACCGCGTGAAGAATCTGTTTTGTAGAATCGGTCAAAGACCTGACGTATCTCGGCGTCCTTGAGACCTTCGCCGGTATTCTTGATACCGATGATGCAGAGGTCGTCCTCCTTGTCAAAGCGGAACGAGAGGGTGCCGCCGTCATTTACGAATTTAACTGCATTTTCCACGAGGTTGTAGATGACCTGCTGCATGAGGTCAGCATCGACAACAGCGGTGAGGCGGTGGCTGTCGAGCTCCTCAACATTAAGGTGTTTGTCCTCGATCTTCTTTTCAAACATCAGTACGACCTGAATAACGAGGTCGGTGAGGTTGGTTTCCCGGAAATTCGGACGGAGCGTACCCGACTCAAAGCGCGTCATATTGAGCATTGAGCTGATAAGGATACGCAGGCGTTTTATCTCCTTGGAAACGAGTATAAGGTATTCCTGCTGGCGGTTTTTGGGGATAGTGCCGTCGAGGATACCGTCTACGAAGCCGCCGATAGTCGTGATAGGAGTGCGAAGCTCGTGCGAGACATTCGCAATGAAGGTCTTGCTTGTATCCTCGCTTTTCTCGACATTTGCGGCAAGCGCGTTGACTTGTTCGGAAATACTTTTGAGATTACCGGGAAGGTCGGTGGGAATCTTCTCAGTGAAGTCGCCCTTTGAATATTTTTCACTGATCTTGAGCAGGCGTTCCTCGAAAAGTATCGGCTTTCTGAAGCTTCTTCTGAGCAGAAAATAGCACAACGCCATTCCTAAGACGGCAATGAACATATAAAGCACAAGCACCATCAGAGTGAACAGATTCAGCTCGTCAGTGCTGCCGTACACAAGGACGAATACAGGGACATATTTCATGGATGACTGCTTGAGGTACACCTTCGAGCCGTAAACGAGATACGGCTTGTTATGCGAGATAGAACTGGAGCTGATGCCGAGGAGGAAGTCGTCATCGAGCGATTCCTGCATGGAAACGGGCAGGGGAGCGGTCTTGCTTATCGCGTCGCTGTCTCCTGTAAGTATGCATGAGCCTGCTTCGTTGTAGATGTATATTCTGACATCGTACTGTCCCATGAACATTTCCTGAAGATGCTGAGCCTGCCCGAGATAGCCATCGCCGCTCTTTGCATATTCTTCAGATATGCAGCTTATATACAGCTCGCCGACAGAACGCACCTCGTTGAGCTTGGATTTTTTGTAGATAGCCGAGCACAGGCTTACCATTACCGTTCCTATGAGGACCAGCACGAGGATAACAAAGATCAGCGTAAGCCTGAAAAGCTTAAAGTACGAGCTTTTTTTCTTATCCATGGGAGATCACCTCGTAAAAAAGCAGGGGACAGCCTGTCCCCTGCGATGATGACAAGCTTTGGATCGGGCTTATTCCTCTTCCTCTGCTTCAAATTTATAGCCTACGCCCCAAACGGTCTTGAGAGCCCACTTATCGGAAATACCCTCGAGCTTTTCACGCAGACGCTTGATGTGGACATCGATAGTACGCGAATCTCCGTAGTATTCAAATCCCCAGACCTCATCGAGAAGCTGGTCACGGGTGTAAACTCTGTTCGGATTTGAAGCGAGATAGTAGAGAAGCTCAAGCTCCTTGGGGGGAGTGTCGATGTTCTTGCCGTTGACCTTGAGCTCATAGCGTGTCATATTGACAGAGAGCTTGTCATAGCGGACTTCCTTTATTTCGGGCTCAACATTCACATTGCCGACTCTGCGCGTAACAGCGTTGATACGGGCAATGACCTCCTTGGCATCAAAAGGCTTGACTATGTAATCGTCCGCACCGAGTTCAAGACCGATGACCTTGTCAATAGTCTCGCCCTTGGCGGTTATCATAATGATCGGAACATTGGACTTTTTGCGGATCTCACGGCATACCTGCCAGCCGTCCATACCCGGAAGCATAATGTCAAGAAGCACCATATCGGGCTTGAGAGCATTAAATTTTACAACAGCCTCCTCGCCGTCGTGAGAGAGAATGACACTGTAGCCGTCTTTTTCGAGGTAGAGTCTGAGAAGATCGCAGATATTCTTGTCGTCATCGACAATAAGGACCTTCAGACTTTTTTCGTTTGACATAATATGACCCTCTTTCCGTGTAAATTTGAATAAATTATCAATTTATATTATAACGCACATTTTATAAAATGTCAATAAATTTCCGTAAAATATCGTTACAAAAAAATCCACAATTTTTTACGTATATTTTGGGCTGCGAACAGCAATTCCCGAACGGCATTGCATAGCGTGAGCCGCATCATACAGGTAAAAAAACGACTGCCGTGATATAAGCCGATGGCACATATAGCGGCAGTCTGCGAGCATTCCGTGAAACGGTGCTGTTACGACTCTGACTCGGGAGTATATTCAGTTTTTGAAGCATCCTTGGGACGCAGCATCTGTGCTCTGGGATCAAGCTCGATAATGAGCTTTTTAATATCCTCATCGAGTGTAAGGTTGTAGGTTATCTTCATTGCCTGAACTGCGTTTTCCTTGTCGCCGAGGCCCATATAGTGGGCGGCGAGCTGTGCCGAAACTTCGATAACGTGCTTGTCGGGGCCGTATTCGATGTCATACTTCTTCATGACCTCGACCATTTCCTCGATAGAGGGCTTCTTTATCGGCGAGCCCTTGATATTGGCAAGGTGCTGCATTTCGTAGGGTACAGCGGGATTGGGAGCAAACATAACGCTTGCAACATAGAAAGCGGCAGCATCCTCATAGTCGCCCGAATCTGTCAGCGCGTAGCCGATATTGGAATAGCAGCGAGCGATCGAAAGGGGAGAATAGGCGATTTTCAGAGTCTCACGCGAAACATCGAGAACCATTTTCTTGTTCTTTATGAGCTTGTATATCTCTGCAAGCTCAAATCTCGGAGCAACGTCAATGGGATTGAACGCAATAGCTCTTTCGAGAACAGGGATAGCGTCGATATTGGCACCTGTCTCAATGAGGATGAAAGCATAAGTAGTGAGATACATCGTGAAGTTGAATGGAGTGCGGTTGAGCACCTTATTCTCACTGAAAAGGAGCTGGCAGAGGTTGTCCTCAAAGGGGTTGCGGAGCGATACAAACTTTGATTTTTCTGTCTCTGAGAATTCCAGACAAATCTTCTTATAGAGCTTTTCAGCGATAGGCAGAGCTTCGAGGTACTTCTTTTCCTTGACAAGTGCCTCGATCTCATCGTACACTACATTAAGACGCTTGCCGTCGATATAGGTGAGACGGTTGAGCTCTTCGCGGCGTTCTTCGGGCATATTCTCCATGATGAGCTCGCCGACAGCCTTCAGGCCGTCATAATTTCCCTCGGCGGCGAACTTCTCGCCCTCAGTCTTGAGTATCTTTTCGTTTTCTTCCGGTGAATCTCCGAGCTTTGCACGGAGCTTTGCAAGTATATCGTTGTATGCCATTGGCATTGACCTCATTTCGTATAATATCAACGCCGGACTGAAGTCCGGCGTTATTTGTTTTTGTATCAGGGGATGAGAGCGGCTCAGTTGCCTCTCTTAGCCATTTCCTTTCTGAACTTTGCGTCTATCTTTTCCTGCTTCTTCATAGCCTTGAGTTCAGCCTTTGTGTAATATCTTTCTTCCATGGGAGCAGGTCTGGAAACAGGTCTGCTTGCAGGAGAAGGAGAAGAAGTACGCGATGCGGTTCTTGCGGGAGCCTTGTATTCCTGGAATGTGGGGATGTTCTGCTGAACCTGAGCATCAGCAGCTTTCTTCTGCTGAATGGAGTTGTCTCCGAGCTGTGAAAGAACGTCCTCGATAGAACCGATGACACGCGATCTCTGCTGGAGTCCCTGAGTATCGGTCAGGCTCTGGTTAGCGTATTCCTTTGATTCCGAGATAGCATTGATGAATGCCTGCGAGGTTGATCTCGAGTGAGCATTTGTTGCGATCTTGGAAACGTTTGCACTTATGGGTGAGCCCTTTGCAGCCTCTGCTGCAGCTATTCTCTGTCCGGGAGTCATCTCGTGAGCGGAAGTAGGTACCTCCTGAGCTGCCTTGATAGCTTCCTGGAGACGGGTATTCTTGTTGAAGGGCATCTCAAATTCAGGGATCTCCTGTCCGGGAACGGGTGAAAGAACGGGCTGGCCGTTTTCGCCGTAGCCGGTTATCTGCATCTGAACGTATGTATAGATGGGCTGCTTTGCAGCATCATAACCTGTTATCTGAGGAACTGAGATCACCTGTCCCATAGCAGGCATACCTGCCGGAGCTGCTGCCTGCTGAGCAACAGGAGCTGCGGACATCATTGAAGGTGCAGGCTTTGCAGGCTCAGCGGCCTTCTGAGGTGTCGGAGGAACAGCAGAAGCGATGTCGTTGAATATCGGAGCAGCCTGCTGAACAGGTGCAGCCTTGGGAGCGTTCTGAGCAGCCTCAACTGCTGCGGAAATATCATCAAACACGGGAACATCAGCCTCCTGTTCTGTTTTGGTTACTTCATCCGGTATTTTCTGAGCAGCCGTATTTATAGCTGCTGAAATATCATCAATTACGGGAGCAGCTTCCTGAACGGGAGCAGGAGTGGGAACTGCCTGAGCTGCCGCATTGATAGCTGCTGAAATATCATCAATTACGGGAGCGGCTTCCTGAACGGGAGCAGGAGTGGGAACTGCCTGAGCTGCCGCATTGATAGCTG
>JAKSQV010000032.1 GCA_024403935.1 Ruminococcus sp.
AATCCGCCGAGTTCAATATTTTGCGATCTTCTGATAATGCCGCATATTGTATCTGAAATATCGGGGGGATTGCCTTCTGAAGGTTCATATTCCGAAATCTTATAATTCACCATGCTCAAGTATTCAGCGGTTTCAAGCGGAGTCAGTCGGACTTCCTTGATAATCAGGTCAAAATCTCTGAAAGATGTGGCATTTAAAGTGATCAAGCGGTCATCCCTGCTGACTTCCCAGAAATCATCTTTCCATTCCTCCATCTCAGCCATTTTCATTAGTCTGCACTGAACTATCGTTTCTACGAGATTATCATCATTTATCCTTTCCGCAAATCTAAATAGATACACATGTATTCCGAGCACATTTTTATACCATGAATAAAGCTGCATCTCGGCTTTGCGGAAGCGGATATCAAGCGCAAGCTCCTTAAACACTTCATAGTTTTCAATGCTGTCCCTGATTTTTTCAATTATCATTTCTGCGTTCATACTTTGTCCTCTCTCACGGGGCATCAATGCGGTTCATTTGCGAGTGCCGCTGCCCACAGCAGACCTACAAACAGGACGAACATCAGCACAATGATGAGCAGTGCCAGTCCAATCAGTTTGAACGGATTTTCTTTTTTCTGTTTCATATTTCACTTCCACAAATTCCGATTTTTGTCAGTAACAATTATAGCACATCATCTCTATACTGTCAATAGAAACGCCATAGTACTTCTGACTGTAAATCAGAAATACTATGGCGTAAAACTTCTTTATGCGTACCGTTCTTATGTTCCCGGAGTTTTTCTGTGTTGTTTATTTCAGGAAGCCGTTGATTATCTGCTCCTCGGCTTCAGACTCGGTAAGACCGAGCGTCATAAGCTTGATGAGCTGGTCGCCTGCAATTTTACCGATAGCTGCTTCGTGTACAAGAGCAGCATCAATATTGTTTGCTTCGAGGGAGGGGACTGCGAGGATGCGTCCGTTATCCATGATGATAGAATCACATTCGGTGTGTCCCGAGCAGGCAGCGTTTCCGATAATGCACGCATCAAACTTCTGGTATGAGGTGTCACGCGCTACCGAACGGGAAACAATGTCTGCGCTTGAAGCGTCACCGTTCAGGCTGACCTTATATACGCTGAGAGCGTGCTGTTCACCGTGAGTCATAAGTCTCTCACGTATTACGAGCTTAGCACCTTCCTTTAATTCTGCGAGCGTGGTGCGCTCGGTGGAGTCAACACCCTTTATCTGAGCCATCTCCATTTCGACCGTGCTGCCTTCCTCTATATAGACTTCGGTGACAGGATCGAGAATACGCTTGCCGCTGCCGTCGCCAGAGCCGTAATGTTTCTCAACGTAGCGGATACGAGAGTTTTTGCCGATATAGAAGCGGTGGATACCGTTGTGCTGTGAATCCTGATTGCCGCAGTTGTCGATACCGCAGCCTGCTACAATAAGGACATCACAGTTATCGCCTACAAAGAAGTCGTTGTATACTGTTTCTTTTATGCCGCTTTCACTGAGAATGACGGGGATATGCACGCTTTCGTTCACAGTGCCGTCCTTGATCCGTATATCAATGCCGCTTCCGTCAGCCTTGGACTGAATGTCGATGTTGGCAGTTGTGTTCCTTCCGATCGACTGACCGTTTGAGCGCAGATTGTAAGCTCCCTCGGGAACGTCGTGGAGGTCGGCGACTTCTTCGAGAAGACGCTGCTGTATAGTATCAATATTCATAATGCAAACCTCCTTATCCTATTCTTGAGCAAACGCCTGCGGCATACTGAGTTCCTATGATGTCGGGGAGTATCTCATCCTTGCTTCCCTGTTTCAGTATCTTTCCGTCAGCGAGAACAACTATCTCATCGGCGATATTGAGTATACGCTCCTGATGGGAGATAACGAGAATAGTTCTGTTTTTATCGCTGCTCCGCATTTTTTCAAAGATACGGATGAGGTTGTTGAAGCTCCAGAGGTCAATGCCTGCTTCGGGTTCGTCAAAAACTGCGAGCTTGACATCACGGGCGAGAATAGTTGCAATTTCAATACGCTTGAGCTCACCGCCCGAGAGTGATGAATTGACTTCACGGTCGATATACTCCTTGGCACACAGTCCTACCTCTGAAAGGTAGTCGCAAGCCTGACATACGCTGATCTTGGTGCCTGCAGCGATCCTGAGGAGATCGAGCACGGTCAGTCCCTTGAAGCGTACAGGCTGCTGGAAAGCGAATCCGATACCCATTCGTGCGCGTTCGGTAATAGACATTCCTGTAATGTCTGTACCGTCAAGTACGATTTTTCCCGAGGAAAGCGGGCAGATACCTGCAATAAGGCGTGCAAGGGTGGATTTGCCGCCGCCGTTCGGACCTGTGATGACAACGAATTTATTGTCCGGGATCGTCAGAGAAATGTCGCGTATTATTTCGGCCTTGCCGTCGCCGTCTTCAATATTGAAGGAAATGTTTTTTAGTTCGAGCATAGCTATCCTTTCTTTCATACAGATTGATAATTTGTCAGCATGATCTGTTTTCTATTATACCACAAACAATTTCTGATACAATATTTGTTTACCTGTGATAACAAAATGACTGTTTGTCTGAGATAACATTAACTATAAAAAAACAAAGCCCGTGAATAGTTCACGGGCTTTGAATGGTATCAGATCATTCTGATATTTCAGGAAGCTTTGTAAGAAGTCCTGCGTCGAGCTTCTGAATAGCGAGAGCGTCACTTGCTGTAACACCGTCACCGGGGTTGAAGCAGTCAGCGTTGAGCTTCGCCTCATCGTTCAGAGCGTACTTGTCCTTGTTGGCTATTGACTGGAGGATAGCAGTTGAATCAGCGATTGTTACCTTTCCGTCGAGATTTGCATCACCGATGAGTGAAGGTGTCGGATCGTCAGGAATATCAACATCCTCTGCAATGTTATCAAAGTCGATCCAGAGCTGAACATTCTTGTCGCTGGGACCGTAAGCAGGAGAGCCTGTGTTCTGTGAAGCAAGCTCTGATTCTGAGAGAGCCTTGCTGTACAGGCGAACTTCGTAGAAGTCAATAGATGAACCGCGGTTTGTTTCCGGGCACTTACCTATTGTGAAGTTGTAGCTTGATTCTGTAATACCGCTTGTTGTGCCGGTAGCCTTTTCAGCGACCATTTTTCCGTCACAGTACAGTTTGAGCATATTGTTTTCTGCATCGTAAACACCTGCGATCTGGTGCTTCTTGCCTAACCAGCCGGATGACTGATCTGTGCTGCGGTCAAATGTTACAGATCTCCATTCGCCGCCTGCGTGGATGAAGAAATAGAGCTGATTTTTGCCGATTCTGAGACCGAATGAGTGGTCACCCTTACTTGATATCATGTTGAAGTCGGTATTTCCTGTCGGGACGACATTAGCCTCAACTGTAAATGAGCTCTTTCCTGTGAGAGTCTTGTCGATAGCATCGCACTGAGGTACGGATACTGCACCTGATACTGCGTTGCCGTCGGAAGTGGACTTGAGCTTTGCGCCTCCCGAAATGGGAATGATGAGGTTATTCTGGCTCTTGTCCTGAATAGAAGTTCCGTCTGAGCGGAGCTTTGCAGCCGTGTCTGAGATATCCTGACCTGAAAGGCTTGAAGAAACAGGCATGATAGTGTAGCTCCAGTTGTATACCTTAGATGTGGGGAGACGGTACTGTTCGAGAGTTGCCTGTCCGCAGGTAGCTGAACCGGTACCCATCGAGCCGTAGTCTACGCTGAGCATTGTTTCCTGACGGGGTGAGAGTTTGTAAGGATGGTCAGCCTTCTGGAGGTCAGCAGGGGTGAAGTGGAGAGCACTTGCCTCAACAGGGCCGTCTGCTGCGATAAGAACTGAATTATTTGTTTTCTGGCTCTGAACAGCGATCCACTTTACATTAGTAAGGTTACCTGTATCATCAGCCTTCATGTACGGATAGAACATAGCGGAAACTGAATTGTTCCATACGCCCATTCTTCCGTTGGTTTTTCTGTCGTTGAAGGTTTCAACAGGGCCGTTGCCGTACCATGTGACGTTCTCGAAGCCTGCGGGGAGCTGCATGATAGAGCCGACTCTGAGGAAGTTGCCGAGACCTGTGCGGGTAGCGTCAACAGAGAATGCTACATTAACGCTGCCGTCGGGAGAGAATGTATAGGTAATGTCAACAGTTGCATTCTTTGCGTTGGGAAGCGAGAGGTGAGAGATAATGATCTTTTTGCCGTTATCGCCGTCCTTCTGCTCGATGCCCTTAACGTCGAATTTTCCTGCTGCGTTCTGCCATGTTTTATCGAATGAGCCGTTTGCGCCCCAGCCTGTGTCGTTCTCGACATTGCCGCGCCAGAAGTTGGGAGTCGGGCCGTTTGTGATGAGCTCCTCACCGTCATGAGTGTAGCTCTTCATAAGACCTGTTGACTTGTCAATAGAGCAGTTGAAGCTCTTTCCTGTCGGGACATAAGCATTGGGAGTATCAACGATCGTAACTGTATCTTCCGAAGCAGCACTGCGTACAGAAGCTCCGCTGCCTCCTGTGAGCGGTATCTGACCGTATGAGATCTCATAACCCTCGGGAACAAGCTCTGTACCTCTGTTGTTGAGGACTGAGAGATTGAGGTAGAATTCATCACCTGCGAGATACTTCTTGGGAAGAGTAAAGGGTACCTTGATCGTGCTTGTCTTCTGAGGTGCAGCAGATGCGTTTTCAACGATTCCGCTGTCGATTGCGATACCGTTCTTTAAAAGCTCCCACTTCAGCGTAAAGTCGCTGAGATCGAGGAAGTCATATTCATTCTTTACAGATACTTCATTGTTTGCGAGCTGAGCAGCCGTAGCTGAGAACCAGAAGTTCTGGTACTGGAACTTAACTTCCGCGAGCTCAGGCTGAGGAGTTCTGTCAGGGCTGATGAGTCCGTTTTCACAGAAGCTTCCGTCATTAGGAGAATCGCCCCAGTCACCGCCGTATCCGTAGAACTTGCCCTTGCTTTCTTCCTGATAGAGGTTCTTGTGAGCATAAGGCTCTGAGTAGTAATCCCAGCCGCCGTTCTTGATCGTAACAGCTCTTGACTGGTCGACCCAGTCCCAGATGAAGCCGCCGACAAGTCTGTCAGAGCTTCTGATTACATCCCAGTACTCCTTGAGAGCACCGAGCGAGTTACCCATAGCGTGGTCGTATTCACACATAATGTAGGGGATCTTGCCGTCTCCGCGGTTATTTCCGATGCCGCCCGAGCCGGGGTACATCTGGCTGTTCATATCGGTACCCATTGCAGTTCCCTGACCTTCACTGTGAACAGGACGGGTGAAGTCGTTCTTCTTGTAGTACCAGATCATGTCACGGAACAGACCGCCTGACGCATTCGGATCGCCTGTATAGCCCATTTCGTTACCGATAGACCATGCAACGATAGCAGGGTTGTTCTTGAGACGCTTGAAGTTGGTCTCTGTTCTGTCGAGACCGAGGTTATAGAAAAGCGCTCTTTTAGAGTCGTTACTGTTATTCTGGAGAGCGTGGCACTCCATGTTTGTCTCTGCCATTACGTACATACCGTACTTGTTGCACAGCCAGTAGAGATATGAGTCGTTGCTGTAATGTGAAGTACGGATAGCGTTAACGTTATTCTGCTGCATGAGGCGGATATCCTCTTCAATGGTTCTCTGAGGAACAGCCTTGCCGTAGAAGGGGTCTGTATCATGTCTGTTAACGCCCTTGAATACAAGGGGCTTGCCGTTGATCGTGAAGGTCTGCCAGTTCTTTGTGGTTACTCTGTATGAGCCGTCAACCTCTGTTCTGGTGAAGCCGACCTCGCGGAATCCAAGCTGAGTTGAAACGACTTCCCGAACATTTCCGCTTTCGTCCTTGAGAGTGAGTACAAGGGCATAGAGATTAGGTGTCTCGGCTGACCAGAGCTTGGGGGAGGTAACCTTTGTGCTGAGCTGATAAGTGCCCTTGCTGTTTTCCTTCAGACCTGATATGGAAGTTGATACGCCGCTGAGGATATTGTTGCCGTCCTCATCGTATGCATCAGCCTGTATTGTCCAGCCGCTTTTTGCAGAGGAGGTGGCGTTTAAAACGTCAACACTTACTGAGAGGTCAGCATTTGTGTATGAGTTGTCAAGGTCTGTGCGTACAGTATAGTCGAAAATCTGAACGGACGGAGTACTTACGAGCATAACATCACGGAAGATACCGCCGTCATATATCATATCCTGATCTTCAAACCATGTACCGTCGCAGAACTTGTGTACCTCGACGGCAAGCGTATTCTCGCCGCTTGTGAGGTAATCGGTAATATCGAATCTGTGAGGGCTGAAGGAGTCTTCACTGTAGCCTACTTCTTTGCCGTTGAGGTAAACATAGTAAGCGGATTCAACACCGTCGAACTGGATGTATACACGTCTGTCGCCAGTTTTCATTGAGCTGTCAAGTGTGAACTTCTTGCGGTATACGCCGACAGGGTTGTAGTTTGTAGGAGCGTTCGGAGCAGGAACGTAGTTGTCGAATCTGTCCTGCCATGGCTGAGGAACGTTTCTGTAAATAGAGAAGTCAAAGCCCTGGGTTGTCCAGCTTCTCGGGAGCTGAACTGTTTTCCAGCCGTCAGCGGGATTGGGGTTGTAGTTCGGATTCATGCAGCCGCTGTTGCGAAGTCCCGAGATCTGCTGGTCGTTCTGTTTAACTGTGAGCTCCCAGTTCTCGTTTTCGCCTGTGAGCTTCTGTAAATACTCTGAATCCTCGCGGGCGTTGTACTCCCATACTGCTTTCTGAGCAGTAGCGGAGTCCTGATAAGGGATAGCGTTTACTGAAGCAGGTGTCCGGTTGACCGCAAATACCTTTTCAGTTCCGTTTTTTCCTGTCCATTCCTGATGCGTGAACGATACAGCAGCATCAGCCTTCTTCGGTACGATTGAACCGGTGAGAGGCATAGCTGCGATCATTCCGGACAGGAGCATTGCAATTCCTTTTTTCATCTGATTACCTCCATTTTATGAAAAACTCTTAATTTTGCCAAGAATGAAATCCGAATGAAGCTGAACGTCGTCGGCATTTATCACGCCGTCTTCGTTGATATCGGCAGCATCGAAGTAATCGGCATCGCCTTCTTCTCCTGCCTTACGCATAAGGATAAGGTCGAATGAATCTACGGACTTATCGCCGTTGAGATCGCCCTTGATGACGGAGTCGTCCATACCCTCGGGGAAGTTGAGCTTCCACCAGTTGAGATTATAGAGGTAGCTCTCGCCGCCCTTGAATATAAGGTAAACATCATGTATACCTGTAACATTGCTTATGTCGGTGGTAACAGTTTTCCATGTCTGCCAGCCGCCTGTCGGTTCAACGGGAACTTCACCGATCTTTGTTCCGTCAACGCCGCCGACACGGATCTCGATCGTACCGCCGCTGCCGTTGGATGAAACGCGGAAGTCGGCTGTTTTAGCCTCGCCGCCCTTGAAGTCAATGTTCTTGAAGCCGATGTAGTCGCCGTTCTCGATAAAGCCGACATCGAGTCCGCCTTCTTCGCAGGTCTCGAATTCGATACCGCTCTGAGAAGTACACTTCTCACCCTGGATATAATCGCTCATATCACCTGTGCCCTTGAGACGGAGAACGTGATCGGACTTGCTGAGTATCTTTCCGCTTGCGTCTGTAACGTAGATGCGGTATGTGCCCTCCTCAGCGGGAGTTTTGGTTGTTGTTGCGTTTGTTGATGCTCTTGTCATTGTTTTGCCGGCTGTGAAGCTTGTGGTGTTGTCAGGAGCGATCCATACGATTCCGTCACCCTTATGGATGGGGAGCTTGCTGCTGCACGTTGTCTGACAGCTTGCAGGGAACACGAAGTTTGCCGCAGATGTAACGCTTCTCGGAACGAGGCTGCGGTTTTCATCGGAAACGCCTGAGTTGAGGCAGATCTGATACTGCTCAAAAGGCCATACGTTGTCGCTGACAACGATGATGGGATCGATCTCACTGTTGGGAGGATTCTTGCCCATTTTGCTGACAGTAGCGTAAGTACGCTTTATCTTGAGGTCGTGCTTCTGACCGTAATCCTCACAGTTGATGGTGTAAGTAACGTTCGGGCTTATTTCGAGCACGTTGTCGAGTTCTTCGATGTAAGCTGTACCTTCATCGTTGTGGAGACCGTAAGTCGGAGCTCCTGCGCCGCCGGCAGGTATGCCCTGTACATAGTTCTCGTTGATAACAGTTCCGGGCATCTGACCGATTGTGTAGATACCGCCGCTGTCGTGGAGACGGTTGAGGCAGTTGATAACGCGGTTGTAGCAGATCATGTTGTTGCGTGAGGTAGTGCTGTCCTTGAAGTTGCACCAGCCCCAGCCCATGTGGATGCCGTTGTAAGCTGTCTTTTCGATTGTGTTGCTGAGCACCTTTACGGTGTCTGTGTAGTAGCAGGTGATAGCAGCGCATCCGCCGAAGCCGTGAACAACGCTGATGTCATAGAGCATATTCTGTGTGATTATGTCGTCCTTACAGATTCCCTCGACACCCTTGGGGAAACGCTCATGGTTGTTTGAAGCAGCATCACCGATGTAAACGTGCTGAGGATGACCGATAGTGATACCGCTTGAGGTGATGTCTGTGATGAAGTTCTGACTGATCTCGGAATTGATAACGTCATTGGTCATTGAAATGCCGTCAGCACCGGTATGCTTGATGACGTTGCCTGTAAAGCTGATGTTTTTGCTGTTGGTGACTTTTACAGCAGCAGGGAGCGTATCAGCCATTTCGTACTTCTTGTTGTGCCAGTTTGAATCAGCGAATGCAGTGTAGGTCTGGGCAGCCTGACAGGTTGCTTTTCCGTGTGAGCCTGCAACATTGGTGAGCTGATAATCAGTGTGTGCGAAAGTTATTCCGCTGAATGAGAGGTTTTCTACACGCTCTGAAGTGTTTTTGCCCTCGATGACGAGGAGCTGCTCAGCGATAGGAGCTTCAACATCTGCCGTTGACATATCATCACCCTGTCTGGGGTAATAATAGAGCACCTTCTGCGTCTTGTCGAAGTAGAACTCGCCGGGCTCGTCCACAAATGAAAACGCATTATAAATAGTATGGGTACCGCCTGTCGAGAAGCCCGCACCCCAGCCGGGAGTCTGTGCTATCGCGCCGTATGGCTGCTGATACTGAAGGACAACATTGCCGTTCTCATATTTAACGTTTCGTGTACATACAATGTTTTCGTTCCATGTAGTACCGTTGATTATCTCAAGGTCGTCGAAATTCGAGGTGATCTTCGGCATTGAGCTGTCGGCATAGTACGAGCCGTCATCCTTGGTGCCTGATACCCACGCCCAGTCAGCCTGTCCTGCGGTTATGCTGTATTTACCCGAACCGCCCTTTGACTGTACACGGACACTTCCCATGTTGGCACGCTTGTCATTGACGTAGAGGTTACGGAGCTTGGTCGAACGTGAGAGGGGAGCCGACCAGAGCTTGTCATTGTATTTGCTCCAGCCTGTTACCTGTTCGGAGCCGTTGATGACAGGGACTTCGTCCTCGTAAGCCTTATAGATGATTGAGTAGCCGTTTTTACCCGAGTCACGGGTGTCGAAAACAACAGGCTGAGTCAGACGGTAGTCACCGCCTCTGAGGTAGACAGTGATGTCGCCCGACATATTGCCGCTGACATTTCTTACGGCATCTCTTGCCGCTTCAAGCGATTTGAACGGTGAATTTATCGAACCGTCACCGTTGTCGCTGCCGTCGGGAGATACGAAGAACACAGTGCCGTCAGCGGCATCAGCGTCCGTCGAAAACAGAAAGCCGTTGTCTATGACAGGTACAGCAGCGAGTGAAGCACTGAGTACAAGGCTTAGTCCCGAGCGTAGCATTTTCTTTAACTTTATCATGATATACCCCTTTCTGAGAATATGTGCCTATGCACATTAATACTATGTTAACATTATATAAAAAATACAGTCTGACAACAACCCATTTTTTGAAGATAGGGTGGATTATGCGAACATGTTTTGTCATATTGCATATAAGAATTCAAGATATTAAAAGAAAAAAACATCAGCGGAGTCAATAGTTATAAGTTATTCGTATTATCGTGCTGAGTTAAAACAAAAATCACGATAGAAGAAGCGAACGGCTGCAAGTGCATTTGTAAAATGTTGGCAATGGTAAATTAATGACATTTATACCGCGCGTCGTCTGCAAGAAAAGCGCAATAAATGGCGAATTGTTCAAATATTGCGATAAAATAATGTCTGTACAATTATCAAATACTTGTATCTGACAAAGTAAAAAAGTATGTACATCAGAAAAGCATTGCAGTATGTTCTGAGATATGATATAATTGATATATACACATCGGGATTTTGTGAATCGGAGGGATACTGTGAAGGCGTTTGATTTTGATAATACGATATATCAGGGCGAAAGCTCTGTTGATTTCGCTTTTTTCGCATTAAGAAAGAACAAGCGGATATTGTTATATCTGCCGTCACTGTTATGGAATGCTGTGATGTACAGGCTGTGCCTTGTGAGCCGGGATAAGCTTGAGAAACGGATAAACAATGCGGTACAGTTCATCTTCAGGGACAAGAATGAAATCATCTCCCTAACCGCAGGCTTCTGGGAGCGTAATTATCATAAACTCGACAGCCGTATGCTGAAACGTATCAATGATGACGACATCATTATCACCGCAGGACCGTCCTTCCTTATCAGTGCTATCGCGGACAGGCTCGGCACGTCAAACCTGCTTTGCACAGAGGTAGACTGGGAAAAAATGAAGATATCATTTTTCAATTTCGGCGAGAACAAAGTCAGACGTTACAGGGAGCTTTACGGCGATGAGCCTGTTGACTGTTTCTATACAGATTCCTACAACGACCGCTCGATGATGGATATTTCCGAACGCGTATTCTTAGTAAAAAACGGCAGGATAAAGAGCATAAAATAAGCTCTTTCCTGCCGTTATTCCGTAATTATGCTTTTGAATACAGCTTCCGCCTCAAGGAAGCTGTCAAGCTGTTTAAGCAGCTCGTCTGAGCGTGTCAGGCATTGCTCGCATGTCTTTCCGTGGAAATATCTGTCCTTGCTGTAATAATCAGTAAGGTAACGCACCGCGAGTTCTCCTGTCATCCAAAGGATACCGCTGTACAGAGAGTTCTTTTCCGCTTCGGTCAGAAGCCCGCCGATACCTTCCCTGAAGCCTTGTGTAAGCTCACGCACTGCCTTTGCGCTGATACCGTCCGAACATACGGAGCGTACCATATCGCCGTAATCAAGCGCAGCCGTTCCGACCATTACAGTATCGAGGTCGAGTACGGTACAGCGTTCACCTATCAGGATATTGTCAGTCTTGGCATCGCCGTGAATGATACGCAGCGGAACGCCGTCAAAGCAGTGCTCAAGGCGTTTTTCGAGAGCTGTCAGTACAGGCGGTACAGATTCCGCAGGGCAGTCCTCAGTAAGGCGTGTGAAGTATTTCCTGAAGTCGTGGAAGCCGTCTGATACATGAAGAATAGATGCTCCCGAACAGCTCATAATGCGAATGAATGTGCCGTAGGCGAATCCTGCGCGGTAAAAGCTGTGTTTGCACGGTGAGCCTTCACAGTAATTGTACATCCGCCATATATTGCCATCTGCTCTGGCGAAGTTATTGTCTCCGCAGGAGAGAAAATGCGGCACATCAATGTCCGTACAATTCCTGAATTCAGCTTCGACCTGTCTGATGTTTGACATTACTGCTTCGGGATCGGGGAATGCTTTGCGGTTGAGTGACTGCAGTACGTATTTTCCGCTGTCTGACGTGACGATGAAGGTGCGGTTGATGTGACCTGTTTTCACCTTGCATATCTCGCGTATGCCTGTCGCTCCGAACAGCGCGGGTATCTTGTCAGTCTCCATTTTCAGCCACTCTCTTTATCATGATGTCGTAGCAGAGGTAGTCTTCCTCAGCTTCGACAACGTATGAATCTATGACCATATAGCCCTTTTTCAGATATATCTTTTTGGCAGGCAGGGACGAATCGAGCCTTGCTGTTCCGTAGCTCTCTGCGACCTTTTTCTCTGCAAAGCGCAGCAGCTCGCCGCCGAAGCCTTTGCCCTGCTCATCCGGGAGAACGAACAGGCGGTTTATACTGTCGCCGCTGACGGTCACAGTTCCCACAGCCTTCTCATTTGAAATTGCAAGATATACGAGGCCCGCTTCTATGTCTGCGGAGATGTTTTCGCGGCTGTGGTGCGCGAGGAAGAAATCCACTGCTCCAATGGGGTAATAGTGCGGATATACTGTTTTTATCGTAGTTTGTACGATGTCAAAGACCGTTTCGAGGTCCGAGGGAGCTGCGGTAATTATATCCATAGCGGACTCCTTTCACTGAAAAACGCAGGGCGGATATTATCCGCCCGCAAAATGATTTATCTTGTTTCTTTCGTCATCATCAGTGCCACAATGACGAGAAGCATTACCGACAACCATATCGTGCCGAGCCCGAGGCGTGCCGATATCACGCCGCCTGCGCCTGCTCCGATGGCAAAGATGATGATTATACCAAAGAAGTAGAGCACCTTATACAGCGATTCCCTTTCTCTGTCACGGAGGAACTTCGAGAAGCTCTCGGTACCGCTGCGGAGGTTGCCTATGCACATCGTGCTCGCGTAGCCGAAGCCGTGTACCGTCCTGAACGACTGCACCTGCATGGCGCACGCCAACGATACGAGCATATTTGCAGCCATATTCAGGCTCTCCGGCAGAAATCCCACTATGCAAAGCATTACCATTTCTATTGCTATGACTATCTGCCGCCAGTGGAGGCTACTGTCCTCCTTGTAACGGTTCTCGACGCGTTCTGCTATGAATATGCCCGCCAGTGTCCCGTCATGAAGTTCTGGCTCATCAGGACGACGTTGCCTGTCTGCGCGTTGGCGAAAACGTGTCCGCGGACGTTATAGGTGTAGGCGTCCTGCAAGCCGCCCGAAAAAGACAGGAGCGCACATACTCGGAAGCTCTCTGATGTCTGCATATATCGCTCCTTTCATGATGTCAAGTGTCATTTTGCAAAATCAGTTCTTCAAACTGTGCATCGGTGCAGGGATACGTCCGCCGCGATTGATGAACTTTGCCGCAGACTTGTTCCTTATCGGCATAACAGGACCGCTTCCGAGGAGTCCGCCGAATTCGAGAGTCTCACCCTCTTTTTTTCCGATAGCAGGGATAAGTCGTACTGCGGTGGTTTTGGTGTTGATCATTCCTATTGCTGCTTCATCTGCGATGATGGCGGAGATAGTCTCAGCGGTTATGTCGCCGGGAACAACTATCATATCGAGTCCTACGGAGCATACAGCAGTCATTGCTTCCAGCTTTTCAAGCGTGAGGACGCCGTCAACTGCTGCATCTATCATGCCTGCATCTTCTGATACGGGGATAAATGCTCCCGAGAGACCTCCGACAGTTGAGGAAGCCATGACTCCGCCCTTCTTGACGGCATCATTGAGCATTGCGAGGCAGGCGGTCGTACCGTGTGTGCCGCACATTTCGAGTCCCATTTCCTCAAGTATATGAGCTACGCTGTCGCCGACAGCAGGAGTCGGAGCGAGCGAGAGGTCAACGATACCGAACGGAACACCGAGAAGCTCGGATGCTCTTGCGCCTACGAGCTGTCCCATACGGGTTATCTTGAATGCAGTCTTTTTGATGATGTCTGCAATCTCGTTTATTGAAGCATCGGGATACTTTGTCAGGGCAGCGCGTACTACTCCGGGACCTGATACGCCTACGTGTATTTCGCAGTCAGGTTCTCCGACACCGTGAAATGCTCCTGCCATAAAGGGGTTGTCTTCTACGGCATTGCAGAATACAACGAGCTTTGCTGCACCTATGCAGTCGCGGTCGGCAGTACGCTCGGCAGTCTGTCTGACGATCTGTCCCATGAGCTTTACTGCGTCCATATTGATACCCGACTTTGTAGAGCCGATGTTTACGGATGAGCATATATTCTGAGTTACATCGAGGGCTTCGGGGATCGAGCGGATAAGTGCCTCGTCTCCTGCCGAGAAGCCTTTGTGTACAAGGGCAGAGAAACCGCCGATGAAGTTGACTCCGCAGGTGTCAGCCGCACGCTGGAGAGCCTTAGCGAACTTGACGGGATCACCGTTGGGGCAGGCTGCTGCGAGCATGGCTATAGGAGTTACGGATATGCGCTTGTTTACTATCGGGATACCGTATTCCTTTTCGATCTGCTGTCCGACCTCGGCGAGCCGTCCTGCTTTCGTGACGATCTTGTTGTAGACCTTATCACACGCCCTGTCTATATCGGTATCTATGCAGTCGAGCAGTGAGATACCCATTGTTATCGTTCTTATGTCGAGACATTCGTCCTGTATCATGCGGATAGTCTCGAGTATGTTATATGCGTTGAGCATTGTATTCTACCCTTTCATTTTTGTTGATGTGGCATTCTTTCTCATGCAGTCCGATGCCGCTTATCATACGGAATTACGCAGCGGATTCAGACAGAGTGCATTGAATTGAAGATGTCCTCGTGCATTGTATGGATAGAGAGTCCGAGCTTTTGTCCGAGACTGTCCATGCTGTCAACAAGCTTTGAGAAATCAGCATTGATGTCTGAAATGTCCACAAGCATTATCATGGCGAACATATCCTGCAAAACGCTCTGGGTCACCTCGATAACATTTACATTGTACTCGGCACAGATGCCGCTAACCTTGTGAAGGATTCCTACAGTGTCCTTACCAATAACAGTTACGACTGCTCTCATAATATTGACCTCCGTTATCTGCCTGTCAGCTGACGGCTATGTAGTATGATAATATTATAACACACTATTTCTGAAATAGCAACACCCGCAGAGAATTTATATAAGCAATCAGTTCAGCGGCAGGATAGGAACAACATTCGTCACAGTGGTTGCAATTTGTGTGTATGTGTGATATAATGTATAAATAGGATTTTTCAGGAGGTGATGCTATGATATTAATGGACTGTCATACGCATACACAGTTCTCGGTAGATTCCGAAGCTGATATAAATGCCTGTGCTGAACGTGCTGCGACTCTTGGGCTGACAGCATACGCAATAACCGACCATTGCGAGTGTGATGCGTGGTATCCTGCGGAGCACTATTCGGAGGAGGAAAGCCGCTTTCATGAATCTGCGGATTATGCCGCAGCTTTTGAAGCTTCGGTTGCTGCTGTCACTGCTCTGAAGGAGAAGTACAGCGGCAGAATGAATCTGCTGTGCGGTACTGAACTCGGACAGATACTCTTTGACGTTGATGCCGCAAAGGCTGTGAACTCCGACAAGAGACTGGATTTCATCATCGGCTCTGTTCACCGTATCCACGGCGAGAAGGACTTTTACTTCATCGACTACACCCAGCTTGATACAGACGGGATATACAGCCTGCTTGAACGATATTTCAAGGAAGTGTATGAGCTTTGCAATACAGGGCTGTTTGATGTCATAGGACATATTACCTACTCACTCAGATATATGAAGCAGCGTCACGGGATATGCCCGGATATAAGCCGATTTGATGATATCATCGCTGAGAGCTTCCGCTCGCTCGCTCACAGCGGCAGAGGCATCGAGATAAATACCTCGGGGCTCAGACAGGGCTTCGGAGCAACTTTCCCTGACCTGAAATACGTGAATATGTTCCGTGAGCTTGGCGGAGAGATAATCACCATCGGCTCAGATTCACATACGGCTGAGGATATCGGAGCGGACGTTTCGGCAGGTGCAGAGCTTGCAGAAGCAGCAGGCTTCCGTTATCTGACATATTTCAAGAACAGAAAAGCAAATTTCGTACGGATCAACTGATGACAATATCCCTGAAAGGACGATATATATGAAAAAGCAGATAATCAGAATACTTCAGCAGAACGCCCGCATCTCCAATGAGGAGCTGGGAGAAATGCTCGGCATCTCAGCCGAGGAGGCAGCAGCACAGATAAAAGAGCTTGAGGATGACGGCGTTATCCGCGGTTACAGCGTAATACTTGACAGTGATATGCTGGCTGAGCCTGCCGTATGTGCTACGATCGAGCTGAAGGTCACTCCTCAGCGTGACCGCGGTTTCAATGATATTGCAAAGACCATAATGATGTATGACGAGGTCGAGAGCGTAAGCCTCATGTCCTCGGGTGCGTATGACCTTGCAGTCGAGGTCAAGGGCAGCGATCTGAAGGATGTTGCTTTCTTCGTGTCGGAACGTCTTGCCACGATCGACGGAGTGCTTTCAACTTCAACACATTTCATATTGAAAAAATACAAGGAAAAAGGTATCTTTATCGACAGTGAGGAGCCTGACGAAAGGGGACTGTATTGATCGTGATGGATTACGATAAAGTCCTTTCGGACAAGATAAAGGCGGCTGAGAAGAAGGAGGAGGAAATCGAA
>JAKSQV010000033.1 GCA_024403935.1 Ruminococcus sp.
TGCTGCTCCGCTACCTTTTTTTGTAAATTGTCTCACATCTATTGTAATCCTACAAAAAATATTTTGGGAAATAACTTTTTCTCTTGACAAATACAATGGAATATGATATACTTTGTATAGAAAAGATTAGCACATAGGTGCTTTAAAAAACGGTGATATAAAAAACCGCTTAAAATTACGGAAAAATGAATGTCATCAATTTTGTTGTACCCAGACATGATGGCATAACAAAATTGATGACATGCCCAAAAAAGCCCGAAATATCGGGCTTTTTTGCTATCTAAATCTCGGATGATTTGCTTCGTTTATCATAGATGACATTGCGGTGTTGCCTATAATTTATATTGTAAACTTTTATGCCGAAGTGCATGAATGGGAGGTAAAAATGAAAGGAAAAATATACAAAAGCGTAACAGCCCTGCTGAGTACAGCGGCAATGTTACTGACGTATGCAGATTTTTCTGCAATTGATTTCACTGTACACGCCGATAGCGGCGATGAACCGAAACTAACTGATTTTGACGTGAACGGTAACGGAAAAATTGAGGATGAAGAAAAGGAATGGGGCTATGCGCTCGATTCTGCTGATGACCTTTACTGGTTTGCAGACAAGGTTAACAATGACAATGCATACTATGGCAGCGCAAATGCATTCCTTGCCTGCGACATCACAGTAAACTGCGATGTTCTCAACGAAAACGGCGGACTTAATGAAGGCGATTTCAGAGAATGGACACCTATCGGAGGCTATAATGTAGTATTACAGCGACGGTATTTGGATCAGATACTGCCGCTGTTACATTATCAAAATAAAAAAATACCAGAAATTATGTAAAATATACTTGACGAATAGAAAAATATAGTGTATAATACAATTACATGATAGTTATACCGAATATTTGCAGAACAATTGAAAGGAGTGTCTCCTTGAAAAACAAAAGAATTAAGATCGCCCGTCTCGAAAATGACATGAACCAACAGCAGCTTGCTGATGCGGTAGGCGTTACAAGACAGACCATAAGCATGATAGAATCGGGAAACTATAACCCGACACTCAATCTGTGCATTGCAATTTGCAGGGCACTTGGTAAAACACTTGATGAACTGTTCTGGTTCGACGAGGAAGGAGAATAACTATGAAAGACAAGAAAACTAAGCTGGAGCAATATTATATCGACAAGATGAAGAACAAAAACGGAGGCAGACTGCCCGATGAGCGTGAGATGCAGGAAAATTCTCAGGCATTAAATACGGCTCTTGTATTCGGGCTGATATTTGACGGCGTAATGATACTATACTATTTTATTACAAGAAATATTGAGAAGACATACCCTTATCTGGCACAACTGCTTGTCGTTTCGGCAGTGTTTGCGCTGATGTCATTTGCAAGCAAAACGGTCAAGCCGCCGCACACACTCTGGAGCAAGGACGTTGACTGCTCACAGGGCAAAAAGGCATTTGCAAGAAGGGCAGGCTTGTGTGTGATCGAGTCAATTGTCTATGGTGCAGTTCTTATTGCTCTTGATATATATGCAGACAAAAAGGTGACGGGATCGATACTCTATGATGCAGTTATCACGGTGGTCATATTTTCTGCAATAAACATAACGGTTTGTGAGTACAGAGTGAAGAGCTACAGAAAGTATCAGGTAAGGCTTGATGCGGAGGAAGAAGATGACAATATAGAGTAATATTAGACAAAAGCAAACACATATATTTATGCAGTAACTACAAGACACACCCTGTCCTATAGCAAAAACGGCATAGGTGACGTAGATGATGAGACAGGTTCAGCAGAAGCAAAGTCTGCTTCACAGTTTGCAAGCGGTGAAGTATGCTGGCTTCTTAACGGCGGTGAGACACAGGCTGAAACCCCTGCATTCTTCCAGAATATCGACAAAGGAGCTTTCCCTGTTCTCGACAGCACTCACGGCAGAGTTTATCTGACAACTAATTGTGTTACATATTCAAATACTGATGGAAATAAAAATCATGCACCCGATTCATGTGCAAAGGAAGCAACTTGTACTGAGGACGGCTGTGAGGCATACTGGTACTGCAAAGACTGCGGTATGTATTTCTCAGATGCTGACTGTACAAATGAAATTGAGGATATTGAAACATGGAAGTCAGAAAATGCAATTCCTGCAACAGGTCATAGCTATAAGGACGGAATCTGCGAAAAATGCGGAGCATTCAAGGACGGTATCGGCGCAAGACTTTCGGGCGTTTCACTTTCTCTTGACGGCTCGATCGGCGTAAACTTCTATATGCAGCTTGCAGAAGAAGTATTAGAAGATGAAACCGCATATATGCTGTTCACGCTTCCAAACGGTGAAGCTTCAGAAATCAAAGTTAGCAAGGCTGAAACTAAAACTGTCGGCGGTGTGACATATTACGGATTCAAATGTAATGTAGCCGCAACAGAAATGACTGATACTATCAAGGCTCAGATCATTACAGTTAACGGAAACGGTACTGAATACAGCTATACTGTCAAGGAATATGCGGATTATCTTCTTGCGCATACTGAGGGTAATGCTGAATATGCAAAGGCTGAGGAGCTTGTTAAGGCAATGCTCAACTATGGCGCATACGCTCAGAAATTCAAGGAACATAACACCGATAATCTTCCTTGCGAGCCTATGGACATGACAACTTATAACATTAAAGCACACAGCTTTACAGCGGCTCCAAGCGATAATGTTGAGTTCAAGGGGGCAAATCTCTCAATGCTCAGCAATACAACACTCAGACTGTTCTTTGAAATCGACGATGAAACAGGAGTTACAATGAGCTATGGCTCGGAAAAACTCGAAACAGGCAAAAATAATGGACTTTACTTCGCTGAAATCAAGAATATCGCTCCTCTGAACCTTGATAATGATTTCACAGTTTTGACCAGTGATGGTAGTATGGTTACATATTCACCGCTCACATACTGCTATCAGGTATCTCAGGAAAGCAATGATGCGGCACTTGTAGAACTTGTAAAAGCAATAGCACTATATAACGATGCTGCAAAGGCATACTTCAAGGAGGCGAAGTAATATGAAAGAAAAATACGAAACAGCTGAATTGAGTATTGTCAGCTTTGAAAATGATGATATTATCACAGCAAGCGTAGACCTTGGTCCGTATGACACACCGTATCAGCCGGCAAAAACAACTGATTAAAAAACAACAGCCATGCAGAAATGCATGGCTGTTGTCATAATATTAGCAGGACACTTGACAAGATTAGCAGAAAATGGTAAAATATACATCGAGCAGACTACGCGGCAGCGGAAACGTTTTAGTTTATGAGGAAAGTCCGGGCATCACAGAGCAGGGTAGCTGTTAACGGCAGCCGAGGGCGACCTTAGGGCAAGTGCAACAGAGATATACCGCCGCTTTATGCGGTAAGGGTGGAAAGGCGAGGCAAGAGCTCACCAGAGTGCAGGAGACTGCATTGCTATGTAAACCCTACCCGATGCAACGTCTATTGGTGCTTCGTATCTTAACGTCTGCTCGGCGGATACGGAGTAATGACGGCTTGAGCTTATCGGCGATGATAAGCGTAGATAAATTGCCGCGCACGACAGAACCCGGCTTATCGGTCTGGTCACAAAAAGAGAGCTTTGGCTCTCTTTTTTGTTTTTCGGGAAGAAAGCAGGGGAGATGTTTCAGTTGTTTATCTCATTCGTGTAAATATGTAACATAATGCAGAATGACTTATCGCAATTTTCGGTTAAATTATCGCGGATATGGAGCTAAAAAGCAATATTTGAAGAATTAATCGGAAGTCTGTACATTGCACTCGGCGGCAAATTGTTTAGATTTTACAAAGTTGTATTTTTTGCGGTTTTTCTATTTACAATCAGTTTATTCTATGCTATCATATACTAAAGGTGTACAGTAATACCGGGAAATATTTAGATATTTTAGCAAAACTTGTGCTTTACTTTTACGATGTATTGTGTTACAATGTAAAGTAGGGAATTTTTCCAAAATATTATGTGCCCCTCAGGCAGATTGGAGTCAGAACAATGATTGATAAAATCAAATCAGATAGCATGGATCTTCTCTTTGAAGCTGTCCTTACTCTTGAATCAGTTGATGACTGCTACAAGTTCTTCGACGATCTCTGTACGAGCATAGAGCTTAAATCGTTCGCTCAGAGACTTCATGTGGCAAAGCTTCTTGATGAACACCGCGTTTACAACAGCATTGTCACAGAGACGGGTGCGAGCACTGCGACCATCAGCAGAGTCAACAGATCTCTCAAGGACGGAAATGACGGTTATAATATCGTATTTGAAAGGCTCAGAGAAAAGAATCTGCTTAAATAATCAGGATGAGGCTGTGCGTATTGCGGTACAGTCATGTCTGTCTGACCTCTTTGCGGTTTCAAAATACTTTTTGAAAGGAAGTTTTATATGAAACGATCGGCTTTTCTAAAGAAGAGTGCAGCTCTGCTCACCACAGCGGCAACTCTTCTCGGAAGCAGCTCATTCGCAGCAGCTCCCGTAAACGCTGCTGTTGTTGATCCTGATAATCCGAACAATTATCACAACTTTGCAGAGGCTCTCCAGCTTGCACTTTGTTTCTACGATGCGAATAAGTGCGGAGACCAGGTCGGAGAGGACGGTTACTACTCCTGGCGTGACGACTGCCACGTTAAGGACGGAGAGATCCCTCTTCAGCCAATGAACCCGATGCCTACCGTTAACAAGGGCAAAACCGATGAGGAGCTCGGTGACGGTCAGGGCATAGGACCCGGAGATGAAGGAAAGAAAGATCCCGACCTCGGTGACGATGATCATGACCTTTATGTCGGAGTAAATATGTCCGAGGAATTCATTGAAAAGAACAAAAAATGGCTTGATCCTGACGGCAACGGCACTCTCGACCTCACAGGCGGCTGGCACGATGCCGGTGACCATGTCAAGTTCGGACTTCCCGGAAGCTATTCTGCATCAACTGTCGGCTGGGGCTATTATGAGTTCCGTGATGCATACAAGGATATGGGACTTGACAAGCACGTTGAAGATGAGCTCCGCTGGATAAATGACTACTTCATGAAAGTTACATTCCTTGACGACAAGGATAATGTTGTTGCATACTGCTATCAGGTCGGTGAAGGAAACAACGACCATAACTACTGGTGCGCACCTGAGCTTCAGGTCGATGACACTGTCGTTGCTTCATCATCATGCGGCGTTAAGCGTCCTGCCTACTTCTCTACGACAGAGATGCCTGCATCTGACCAGTGTGCAGGTGCGGCTGCTTCGCTTGCTATCAACTACCTGAATTTCAAGGACACCGATCCTGAGTATGCTGAGGAAAGCCTCAAGTACGCAAAGGCTCTCTACGACTTCGCAAGAGAGATTCATACTGAGGTATGGAAGCCCGGTGAAGTTCCGACAGCTACCAGCCTCGGCTATGACGGCGGCTTCTATACATCAAGCTACGACTATGACGAACTGGCATGGGCTGCTGTATGGCTCTACTACTGCACTGAGGATTACGATTATATCGACCATATCGTTGCAGTTGATGAGGAGACCACCAACGATAAGGGCGCACATCCTTATGTCGGCTACCTGAAGCGTATCATGACAGATACAGGCAACTGCTGGCAGAATATCTGGGTACACTGCTGGGATACAGTATGGGGCGGTGTTTTTGCAAAGCTCGCACCTGTAACCAATACAGCTCGTGACTGGTATATCTTCCACTGGAACCTTGAGTTCTGGTCAGGATACAGCAAGAGCGCTGCTGAGCAGATTGAGTCAGGCAGCATGGAGTCCGTAGACGAGGACGGCAATAAGGTCAAGACAGAAATGATGAGAAAGCCGTACGTTGCTACTACTACTCATAAGTACTTCGGCATGGACGACCTTATCTGGAATATGCCGATGACCTATAAGGAAATAGCTGATCTTCCCGAAAATGAGCAGGTAAACAACTTCATCGCCAAGTCGCCGAACGGCTGGGCTGTTGTTGCAGGCTACGGAAGCGCGCGCTATAACACTGCGGCAGGCTTGCAGGCTATGGTATATGCAAAGGAAACAGGCGACGACACGTTCGCTATGTGGGCTATGGATCAGATGGAATATATCCTCGGCGACAACCCGATGGGCTACTCTTATATAGTAGGTTATGAGAACAGCTATGCTACTCATCCTCACCACCGTTCATCACACTGCTCAGGCAAGCAGAGCATGGACGATCCTATCAGTCAGGTACACACCCTTTGGGGCGCACTTGTCGGCGGTCCTGACCTCAAGGACATTCACGTTGATGAAACAAAGGACTACATCTTCAACGAAGTTACTGATGACTATAACGCTGCACTCTGCGGCGACCTTGCAGGTCTGTACGCATTCTACGGCGCAAAGGGCAAGAAGTATGAGAAGGATAATTACCTTATCCCCGACTTTGATATGTCCAAGAACGCAAAGGCTGGCTTCGATCAGGTAGATGCAGACGGCAATCCGCTTCCTACCGGTATTTATGCAGCAGGCGGAAAGAATCAGGAGCAGGAAGGCAGCGTTCAGCTCAAGGTCGTTGTCTACAACAGGACCATTGATCCTCCGCGCTTCGAGAGCAATCTCAAGGCAAGATATTACTTCAATATCGAAGAGCTTATTGAAGCAGGCTATGATCCCGAAGACTATATCTTCTACCGTATCGACTACGATCAGGAGAAGGGCTATTCAAATAACAAGAACGAAGTTAATTTCACACCTCCTACAAAGTATGATGATAACGGTACATACTACGTAGAGATGCAGTGGAAGGACTGTGACTTCTACGGAAGCCGTGTATTCCAGTTCGCACTCGGCTACAATCAGGACAAGGAGACATTTGAGGATGTATCTTGGGATTCCAAGAACGATTACAGCTATGCCGATCTTGTATCCTTCGCTGATGAGAATGAGGCTGCTGCAATAACCGATAAGATCACTCTGTACGCAGATGATGAGCTTGTATGGGGCGTTGAGCCTGACGGAACAACTCCCGGCGATGAGCCTTCATCATCAACGACCAAGAGCAGTACAACAGCTCCGAGCGGCGACATACTCTGGGGCGATGCAAACCTTGATAAGAAGGTAACTGTTGCAGATGCAGTAGCTATCCTCCAGAGCATTGCAAACAAGGACAAGTACGCTCTCAAGGCACAGGGCGCAAAGAACGGCGACGTTTACAATAACGGCGACGGAATCACAGGCAGTGATGCTCTTACAATCCAGCAGCTTGACGCAAAGAAGATCAAGCAGAGCGACCTTCCTGTTTCATACGCAAAGAAGTAAAATAATAAAGGCTGTCTTACATAGGCAGCCTTTTCTTTTGTATTGGGAGCTTCCGCATGGAGCTCTTTTTTATGCCTTGTATTCAAATTTGGGCATAAGTCTCAGCTTGTGAAGATTATTTGCGTGCATACGGTCGATCTTAGCCTTCAGCTCGGGATCATCGGAAAGGTCGGTAAGACCTCTGATATAGCGGTCAAGCAGCGCGTATGTGAAGCCGAGGTTTTCCTCGTCAGTTTTGCCGCACAGACCGTCTATCGGTACCTTGTGTACAAGCTCTGACGGAAGTCCGAGATAGTCGCCGATCTGCAAGACCTCTGTTACGGTGAGGTCGGAGAGGGGAGAGAAGTCGCCTGCGGCATCGCCGAATTTTGTCGAGTAGCCTACCCAGTCCTCCGAGAGATTACAGGTGTTGACAACACGCGCTCCGATGCACGCTCCGATAGCGTAGAGCGTAGTCATTCTTATGCGTGCAGGAGTATTGATTATCGCCTGCTGTGAAGGCTCGATGTGTTTGCCGAGCTCGTTCATGAATGTGCTCACAGTGTCACCGATGTTGACAGTGTAGCTTTTAATTCCGAGAGTATCAACGAGAAGGCGGCTGTAAGAGATGTCAGTCTGCTCGCCCTGCGGCATCAGCACGCCGATGACTCTGTCCTTACCGAGAGCCTTTACACATACAGCAGCTGCTATGGAACTGTCCTTGCCGCCTGAAATGCCGATAACGGCATAGGTCGAGGGTGAAGCGTTTTCCTCAAAGTAGTTTTTCACCCAGTTTACAACGTCATTTGCGGTCTTTTCAGCATTGAATGAATAGCTCATTGTATAACCTCCTGTCAATATGTCTCATCTACGCGCACCTGACATACCTTCATGGCGGAAAGTGCGTTCTCGTGGCTTTCAGGCGATACACCTGCACAGCAGTCAGCTATGACTCTCACGGGGATCTCAGGATATGCGGCTTTAAGTATCATAACATTTGAGATCACGCATATGTCGGTGCACACGCCGATGACGATGAACTCCTCAATGTCAGCGTTCCAGCCAATAAGCTCAGGAAGATCGTACTTGCCAAATGTGAGCTTTTCTGCAAGTATGCACTTGTCGCCGAGAGCCGTTCTGACCTCGGGAACGAGTTCCCATCCCTCAGAGCCCTTGATGCAGTGCGGCACAGGAAGGTTTCTGCCCTCCTGCGTTTCGGAGTAGTTGTCGAAGTGAGTGTCGAGAGTTGCGATAATAAGAGCGTCGGGCTCATCCTTGCGGAACTTATTTATCATTGCGGCGACATTATCAACGACTGCCGCAGTCTGCGGATTGCCGAGAACGCCTGTTGTGAAGTCGTTCTGCATATCTACAACAATAAGTGCTTTCATAGAAAAACCTCCTGATAAAGTTATTGAATAAAGTATAGCATACATTTCCGAAAAAGGCAAGTATCGGAACAGGTATCGGTTTCAGACTGACGGGATAAGTCCGAAATGTGCAAGGGCATTGTATATTCCGTCCTCCTCTATCGGAGTTGTGATGTATGAGACATAAGGATATATGACTTCAGCTCCGCCCATAGCTATGCTGTGAGTGACTGCCTGAAGCATGGGCAGGTCGTTTGTGCTGTCGCCTATCGCGTAGGCGTTATCGCGGGATATGCCGAGCTTATCCAGAATGAAGTCCATAGCTGTTGCCTTTGAGAAGCCGCGGGGAACGTTCTCCCAGAAGCCGCTGCCGCGGTCGATGCTCTCGTACTCCTTGCCTATCTCGCGGTGGAAACGCTCCATGTCCGCGTTCGGGTTTTCCCATATCACGAACTTGTCAAAGATGAAATCAGAGTCGGTGATGTCGCGGTCAACAGGTATCCCGTCCTCGACAAAAGAAACGAGGAAGTCTTCAAGGTCGGCGTTACGGACGGCAAGACGGTCAAAGAAGTAACCGTCCTTGTGTTCGTAGACGGGAGTAACACCGCAATCGCGCAGCAGGGCTGCAATTCTGCGGCAGTGCTCCTGTGTGAGTCTGTTGTAGAGCAGTACCTCTCCGCGGAATTCGATGTATGTACCGCATCCGCATATAAGCCCGTCAAAGCCGAGCTCACGCACCTGCGGTCTTACGTTGAATTCAGTGCGACCTGTGTTGATGAAAGTGAGACAGCCGTTTTCTCGTGCAAGTTTTATTGCACGGCGGGTGCTGTCGGGGATAAGATGTCGTGCATCCTCGGTAATGAGAGTGCCGTCAATGTCAAAGAAAATGATGTTCTTCAAGAGAAATGCTCCTTATGCAAAATAGAGAGACTGCTGTCAGGACAGCTTCTAACGAGTATATTATACCACAACCGAAACGCAATAGCAATAAAAAAGAGACGTTCTAAGGGAGCTTCCCTTAGAACGTCCTTTATTATAGGTTATGAATTACTGACCTTCGTGGAAGAAGTAAGGAAGTGCATCCATGATGTACCATCTTACAAATCCCCACCAGTGAGTCTTTTCAACGCCGTCGCTGCTGCTTGCAACGAGCCAGTAGAGGTTACCCTTTGAGAAATCTGAGGTGTAGGTGAAGTACTTTGTACGTGTCTTGAGGTCTTCCATCTCAGGCTTCATGTTGCCGTAAGCGATATCCTTGTCGCCTGTAGCAGCGAAGATGAAGTAATCTCTCTGTGATAAGCCGAGGCTGTCGATCTCGCCTGTGAGCTTATTCATGCCTTCCCAGTTGTTGCCTGAGAGCGGCATGAAGTAACCAACGATATCCATATCGTGGTCAGCAACACACCATGTTGAGAGACCGCCCATTGAGAAGCCGCCGTATGCACGGTGCATTCTTGATGCCTGAAGGTCTGAGAGGCTTGTTGACTTGGCGTATGTGGAGTACTTGCCCTCTACGAAGGGAACAACGCTCTGCTTAAACTCATCCCAGAAGTTGCTGGCTTCACTGCCTGTACCGTTGAATGTAGGAGTTACAACGATAAGCGGTTCAAGCTCGCCGTTCATGATCATGTTGTCGAGGATGTACTGGAGCTTAACATCATTGCTGAAAATGGTGTTCTCATTTTCACCGCCGCCGTGCATGAGGTAGAAGATATTGTACTGCTTGCTGGGATCGTAGTTGTAAGGAGTGTAAACGTTGAGGCTTTTTGAACCTCTGATGCCGTTATATGTTTCCTTGGTTATCTTGCCTGCCTGTGAGCAGGGATTGAGATACTTGTCGTTAGGACGGTACTGAACCGCTGCATTATAGTTGAATGTGCTCTTGGGGGGATCCGGAGCTGCCGGAGTATTGTCGGGGAACTTTGTGATCTTGCCGAGAACGAATTCATTGAGGAGAACGAGGTCGTTCATCTCGTATTCAGTGCTCTTGTCAACATCAGCAGCCTTTGCTGCGATAGCATTTGCGAACTTGTTGCTGATAAGTCCCTGACGAGCAGCAATGAGGTCGAATGCATCAACGCGTCCGTCAAGAGTAACATCACCGAGGATAAATGCAGCTGCGGGGCCGGGGCCGTCGATCTTTGTGCCTGCAACACCGCCGATAGCTTCATCAAGATAGAAGCTGTCTGTGCCTGCGTCTGTTTCAACGTAGAACTGGAGGCTTGATGCGCCTGCGGGGATGGTATAGTTTGCATTTGAGAGCTGGAACCATTCGCCCTTTACGCCCTCGCCCTTTGCGATCTTGTCATACTGAGTCTCGCCGCTTGCATCCGTGTACTGGAGAGTGAGGTAGAAGAGCTGTGAATCTGAGCTTCCCTCGTCGTACATTACGTCAACGCTGAAGCTGTATTCCTGACCAGCCTTGAAGGCTGAGCCGAGTGTGCGTGTAGCACCGTTCCATGAAGCCCCTCTGCCTGAGCAGTAGAGAGCCTTGCTTCCATCGTACTTATTCTTGCTGCTTGATTCAACTGAAGCGGAGCCTCTGCCGGTCCATGACTCTGAGCTGTTCTCGAATGTGTTGTGGAAGTAGTAGCCGTTCTCATCGGGCTCGATGATAACAGGAGAACTGCTGAGGACCTTGCTTCCGTTACAGCCGTTCCATGTCTGACGCTCGTACTCGAAGAAGTCGATGTCAGCATAGCCGCCTGTTGTTTTTGTAGCGTAGCTGTAGATACCGCTGCGGTAGCCTGTGAAGAGCTTGAGGTCGTAGCTCATTGAGAGCTCCTGACCGAGCTTTGTCCAGCTCTGACCGTCGTATGAATAATAGAAGTTAGCCTTATCAATGTTATTGGAAGCACTTCCGTCGCTGTTAACTGTTGCGAACTTGAAATCGACCTTGAGGTAGATCTCATTGCCGTTGAGATTCTGCTCAGCAACGATCTTGTTTGCGCTGTTGGCAACTTCGCTTCCGCTGTTGATGGACATATAGATCTTCTTGGAGCCGTCGTCGTTTACATGAACGCCGATACAGCCGTACTTGAGCTGGAATGCTGAAAGACCTGCATAGTCGCCTGCCTTCATATTCGAGGTGTCAAGCTTGATATAGCTGCTGCACTGAGGTCCCTCAGTACGCATTGTAAGAGTATTGCGGGCATTGAGGAGATGTGAAGCGATCGACTTGTTCTTGAGACGGAGCCAGCCTTCACGCTCGGTAACAGACCATGCGGTGTTATCGGGGTTATGGTTCCACTGCCATTCAAGAGCGAGGTCGTTCGATGAATAATCGAAGCTGTCATCACCAGCAACGTCAGTACCCTTGTTTGTGCCGAGGTCGAGAGTCAGCGGAGCCTTGCCGTTGACGCCCATCATGGGCCAGTCGCTCTGCCAGTTAACGGGAACGAGGACAGGAATACGTCCGACTGCACCGTGATCCTGGAAGAGGAGAGCGTACCACTTGCCGTCTGGAGTATCAACGATAGCACCCTGAGCAACGCCGCTTCCGTAAGTACCTAAGCCTGAGTCGAGGACCGTTTTGCTCTCCCAGTTGCCTGTGAGGCTCTTTGAACGGTAAACGAATTCAAGTCTGCCATGACCTGAGGGCCATGCAATACCGAAGATGTAGTAATAGCCGTTGATCTTGATGATGTGCCAGCCTTCACCGGCGAGGTTGTTGAAGTTTGTCTTGAAGAGCTGTTTTTCCAAGCCGCCTGACTTCCAGCCGGTCATATCGGAATTGAATTCCTTGATGCTGCAGGTACCGCCGGCACCTGAAACGAGGTAGTTCCTTCCGTCGTCATCGAAAAGGATGGAAGCATCGTGGTACATACCGTTCAGCTCAACGCGTGACCATTCACCGTTCTCGATGTCGTCAGTGGAACAGATGTAGGACTTGTTTGAACCGTAGCTTCCGAAGAAAGCGTAGAACTTGCCCTTCTTCTCGTTGTAGCGGAGACATGTAGCCCACTGACCGTGTGCATAGTCATGCTTGCCGTTTGTAAGGTTCTGTACATCGCCGTTTGCGTATGTTGTGCAAACATAGTTGCAGATTTCCCAGTTAGCGAGGTCCTTGGACTTCATAATGGGGGCAACAGGGCTGAAGTACATTGAAGTACTAACCATGTAGTAGGTGTCGCCGACACGGATGATATCGTCATCGGGAACGTCTGACCAGATGATGGGGTTGTTAATTGTTCCGGCTGCTGAAGCCTCAAGAGAAACAACTTCATCATTGACACTGGGAGAAACGTTAGCGACGCACAGCGCGGCGACAGCTGTCAGGACTGCGCCCGACAGTAATCGTTTGAATACATTCATGAGTAACCCTCCTAAGATTTTTTGTGCGTTAGATATTAATATTCTATTAATATTATTGTACTATACTGCATCGTGTTTGACAACCGAAAAAACGAAGAAATGGTGTACAATACGAATAAATGTAGCATTTAATTGTGAAATGTGCGGTCATGATATGTAGAATAATTTAGCAAACAGCGTGTACGTTTAGCTTGATTTATTGCAGAAAATCGCCGGAAAGACGAATCGTCTGCGTGAAAATGTGTTATCAGCGAGAAAATTCTGATGTCATTAATTTACCATTCAACAAATCAATAATTGTATGTACAATCACCTGAAAAAGAATGGCTCTCCTCATGGAGAGCCATATATTGTTGCTTTTGTGCAGACAAATTTAAGACTGCTATGCATTTATCATTTCTTCAAAGGTCTTTATATAGGTATCTGCTGAAGAAGACCAGCTGAAATCGCACTCCATTGCTCTGCGGATAAGAGCCTCCCAGCAGGCGGAGTCGGAATAGTCGCGCTTGGCTCGCCATACTGCATCGAGCATATCGAATGCGTTGTATGTCTTGAACGTAAAGCCGTTGCCATTTTCGCCGCCGTTGTCGCGTATTGTGTCACGCAGACCGCCTGTCTCGCGTACTATCGGGATAGTGCCGTAGCGCATGGCTATCATCTGGGCGAGACCGCAAGGCTCGCTCTGTGACGGCATCAGGAACATATCCGAACCGGCGTATATCTTATGTGAAAGTTCTGGAATGAATCCGATGTTCACAGCAACGCTTTCGGGATAGCGTCTTGCCATCTCGAGGAAGAAGTCCTCATACATTTTTTCGCCGCTGCCGAGAATAGCAAACTTTGTGCCGCTCTTGACAATTTCCTCGAATACGCAGCGTATCAGGTCGATACCCTTATGGCGTACGAAACGCGTTACGATGCCGATGAGAGGTTCGCCGTTATCGTTCAGACCGAGCTCGTTCAGAAGCTCTGTCTTGCACTGTGCCTTTCCTGAAAGATTGTCTGCCGTGAACCTCCACGCGATGCACGGATCGTTCGACGGATCATAGAGCTTGGTGTCGATGCCGTTCAATATGCCCTGAAGCTTGTACTGCTTCGTGACGAGTATGCGGTCGAGACCGTGAGCATACCACGGATCGAGTATTTCCCACGCATAGCTCGGTGAGACAGTGATCAGTTTATCTGCTGTTTCGAGAGCACCCTTCAGCATATTGATGTGTCCGTCATATTCAAGCAGACCTGCATTGTAAGTAGGGATTCCCATTACCTCGCCGAGTACTTCCTTTCCGTATTTGCCCTGATACTCGATATTGTGTATCGTAAAAACGGTTTTGATGCTGTCGTATCCCTGCTGATACTTATAATATATCTGGTAGTATACGGGGATCAGCGCGGTCTGCCAGTCGTTGCAGCTGATAATATCGGGCTTGAAGCTGATATATTTTATCATTTCGAGGACTGCGCGGTCGAAGAAAACGAAACGCTCGCAGTCATCGTAAAAGCCGTACAGACCTTCCCTGCGGAAGTAATATTCATTGTCGATGAAGAAGTAGGTCACGCCGTCACATTCTGCGCTGTAAATGCCGCAGTACTGCTTACGCCATGATACATCAACGGTGATATTTGTTATGAACTCCATATCATCGCGCAGCTCAGGCTTGATAGACTGATACAGCGGGATGACAACAGCGCATTCATGTCCCTTTGCGCTAATTGCCTTCGGGAGCGAACCAACAACATCAGCGAGACCGCCTGAAGCTGCATAGGGGACAGCTTCGCTGGCAGCAAACAGAATTTTCATACGCTATTCACCACTTTTCATATTTTACCGTTTTTACCGATATAGAGAGGGTAAGTTTCAGAGCCCATGAGCACCTTGTCATCGCTTATCTCGACATTCTTGTCGGTGATGACCGAGGAGATGCTGCAATTGCTGCCTATCCTGCTTGCCTGCATGATAATTGAATCCCTGATGACAGCACCCTTGCCGACTCTTACGCCGCGGAAAAGGATGGAATTTTCAACAGTTCCTTCAATGATGCAGCCGTCTGCGATGAGGGAGTGCTTGATGCTTGATTCAAGACCGTACTTTACGGGAGCGTTGTCGCCTATCTTGGTGTAAACGGGCTGACCTGTCCTGAACAGTGCGTCCCTGACATCCTTTTTGAGAAGCATCCTGTTAGCGTGATAATAATTCTGTATACCGTCGATGCGGACAAAGAAATCCTTGTGCTCATATCCGAGTATCTTGTAGTTGTTTGAGCTGTTCTGAAGGATCTCGCGTGTGAAGCTGTAAAGGTTGCGGCTTGCGGCATCGAGTACGATCTTCTTGAGGAATTCCTTGGTGACGATCATCATATCGAGCCACTGGTTGCATTCACCTGCAATAACAGGATCAACGAGTACATCACCGAGTGTATTGTCGCTGTTGAATTCGAGTATTGTAGCGCAGTTGTTTTTCTCACTGTCGTAGAAGCCTCTGCTGTATATGAGGGTTATGTCAGCTTCCGTTTCCTTATGCTGCTTGAGAATGGGAGTGAAGTCGATGGTTGCGACTACATCGCAGCTTGAAAGAATAACATACTTGGCGTTGGAGTGCTCAACAAATCCCCATATATTGTTGAGCGCATCAAGTCTGCCCTTATAAATGCCGCCTGTCTGACTATACGGAGGCAGGAGGTGGAGACCGCCCTTCTTGCGGGCGAGATCCCAGTCACGGCCTGAGCCGAGGTGGTCGAGCAGGGAGCCATAATTCGACTTCGTGATGACGCCAACCTCGGATACGCCTGAATTTACAAAATTGGAAAGGGGAAAGTCAATAAGCCTGTATCTGCCCCCGAACGGGATAGAACCCATAGTTCTCTGCTTTGTGAGCTCGCTGACGTAGGAGTCATGCATACTCGCAAAGATAAGACCTAAAACATTATAATTAACACTGCTCATGATTAATCCTCCGATCAGATATTTTCGCCGATGATCTGCTT
>JAKSQV010000034.1 GCA_024403935.1 Ruminococcus sp.
TGCCGCAGAAGCAGAAGCAGAAACACAGAAAAAGGCAGCAGAGGATGCAGCTAAGGCTCAGGCTGCTGCCGAAGCTGCTCAGAAGGAAGCCGAGAAAGCACAGGCAACAGCTGAAAAGTCTGCAAGTGATGCAAAGACTGCACAGACAAAGGCTGAAGCAGAAGCAGCTGCAGCAAAGGAAGCACAGGAAAATGCAGAGACTGCACAGAAAACAGCCGAAGAAAAGCAGGCTGCAGCAGAAGCAGCTCAGAAAGCTGCAGAAGATAAACTTGCTATAGTTGAGAGTGAGGCAAATGCAAAGGTAGCCGCTGCCGAAGAAGCTAAGGCAAAGGCAGATAAATCTGCAAAGGAAGCCGGCGAAAAGGCTGTAGCAGCAGAAACAGCACAGAAGGCTGCTGAAGAAGCACTTGCAAAGGGCGAAAAAGATGCAGCTGCAAAGGTAGCCGCAGCAGCTGCTGCACAGAAGGCAGCTGAGGAAGCAGCAGAGATTGCTGAGGCAGACAAGGCTGTAGCTGAAAATGCCGCGAAGGAAGCAGCTGAAGCACAAAGCGAAGCTGAAAAGTTAGCTGCACAGGCTGAGGTTGAAAAGCTTGCCGCTGAAAAAGCAAAGGAAGAAGCCGAGAAGAAGGCAGCTGATGATAAGGCTACAGCAGATAAGGCTGCTGCAGAAAAGGTTATCGAAAAGATTAATAAAATCGGTGAGGTTGAGAAGAACAATACTTCTGAAAACAAGATAGTTGCAGCAAGAGCAGCTTATGATATGCTCACAGCTGAGCAGAAAGCTCTTGTAACAAACTATGATGTCCTCACACAGGCAGAGTCTGATTATAACACTCTCCCGCAGACTGGTATGTCAGGTCTCCACAAGGTGTTTGCAGGTCTTGCAGGTCTTATGGGTATCACAGGTATCGGTCTTGTAAAGAAGAGCAGAAAAGAAGACGAAGAATAAAGCTTTTTCCATAATTTTTCATAATGAGGGCGTCGCTTTCGGGCGGCGCTCTCGCGTTTACGCACATATTGCATTTTAACAGCAAAAGAGGTATAATAGAAAAAAGTCCGAGTGGGGGAGTATTATGGATAAGAAACAAATAAAGAGTAAACCAATGTTTATTATAGGTATCATAATGATAGTATTAAGTATTGGTATACTTTCCTTCTACGGCTACAGGAAGATAAGCAGGGAGTTGTATCTTCGGAAGATGCTGAAGGAGAACATTAATTTTGAGATACCTTCTCTTGAAATAAAAGTCCCCGTACTTGAAGGTACAGGTTCGAAGCAGCTGCAAGTTTCTGCCGGTCATTTTGAAGGAACAGGGGAGCTCGGCAAAGGCAATTACTGTATCTGCGGACACAACAGCACTGTATATGCTGAGATATTCAACGATCTTGACAATATCAAGAACGGTGACGAAATGTATCTCATTGATAACGATGAAAATAGAACACGCTACAAATATATTGTTACTGAATACAAAACAGTTGAACCAAATGATACATGGGTGTTAAATGATTATGGCGATGACAGACTTACAGTTATTTCGTGTACTGATGACGGAAAGCAGAGGCAAGTTGTGGTTGGGACATTAAGTGAATAATTTAAAAACATATCAGATAAAATGCCCGGCAAATTCTATGAGCAGTGTTTACCATACTCATAGCCTTTGTCGGGCACTCTTCTTTGCATATTATACAATTCGGAATTAATATAAAGAACAAAAATCGCGGCTCATAAGAATGAACCGCGATACTGCGTGTGCCTAATCGGCACTGGTGCGGATAACAGGACTTGAACCTGCATGTTCTTGCGAACATATGGACCTGAGGGATAGGTCACGATAGTGGTTTTTTACGGTCAATCCAAATCTCTGAAAAGCAGCCGCATATAATCACGTTTACCGTAAATGATACGGTCAATATATACGGTATCTTCGCTTGTTCGGTAGAATGCAAGGTAATTCTTATAAACAAGAAAACGATATCCGCTGAACAGGTCGGACGAGAAATAAAGAGGCTTTCCAATCTCAGGTTGTGCCTGAAGCGTATCAATAGTATCAAGTATTCCGTTGACAGTGGCTTCAGCAGCAGAAGGATTCAACAATTTTTCAGAAATATAAGTCCATATCTCATCAAGGTCATTCCGGGCTTTCGGAGAGTAAACAATTTTATTCATGCTTTTTTGCTCCGAAATGCTTTCTCATATCATCGGAAGTGATCCAGCTTTCCTGTTCGCCGGATTTCCTTCCCTCTTCCAATTCACACATAAGACGGAGAGCAGCCTTTGTACGCTCATACTCCTCTTGCTCCTCGATATCAACGATCGCATAGCAGCCGCGACCGTTCTTGGTAAGATAAACGGGTGAGCCGACCGCAACGCCCTGCAAAACAGCAGAATAGTTCCTTAGATCTGAAATAGGCACGATATTTGGCATAGTAACAGCTCCTTTCAGAATCAGTTTTCTATTCTGATTATACCTCATTTTTTTTGTTATGTCAAGTCTTACGATATATTTATCTGAAAATTTATCGTAGATTATTCACACATCTTTAGTGAAAGTCAGTTTTTACATTGCCTATATAATACAAGACAAATCTGTCTTTGAATCCCCAATTAGCATTCCTCCAGTAGAAGAGCTTGCTTCCGTTAGAACAAATGTTTTTATATATTATATCACACATGCGTTCTGACCGCAATATTCAAAACGAACAAGTTTTCTCTTGCTGTATTATGGATATATGATAAAACTAATATTTCCAGAAGGAAAAAATGATTCCACATTTTTTTGTGAGCTACATTTATTTTAGTAAAATAACAGTAGATAATTGGTCAATCGGTAATAATTGAATATCGTTGCGGTCGATGTTATAGCTGTGAACCAATTCTACTATACAGAGATTATTATAGAAAAATACGCATGTTTCAAGGCGCTTAAATCATATAAATCCTGCTATATCACGGCGGTTGTATATCAAGATATCAATAGTAAATCACTATTTAAGAATAGCCGCCTAAACGAATCCCATATTGCATTTCTTCAATAAATAATGTATAATAAGAAAAATAGTGCGAAAAAAGAGCGACATCGGTGTCTAATATTTAAAGCAAATTTGCATTAACTGCGGAGGAGGAAATCTATGGGCAACGATGCGGATCGCTACCGCCGTTTCCTTGATGGTGATGATAATGGACTCAGAGAGATAATCGACATCTACTATAACGGTCTTATCCTGTATATCAGTGGTATCGTCAGAGACGCTGCAGAGGCCGAGGACATCGTGCAGGACACGTTCGTAAGGCTCGCAGTGAAAAAGCCGCGGTTCAGCGGCAAAAGCACGTTCAAGACGTGGCTCTACGCCATAGCACGCAACTCCGCCTACAACTACCTGAAACGCCACAAGGCGAGGTTCGCGGAGCAGCCTGTCGACGAGTGCATAACGCTCTCGGACGGAACCGACGTCGAGCACGAATACCTGAAAACCGAACGTAATATCGAGCTCCACAATGCTATGCGCGAGCTCGCTACCGACTACTATCAGGCACTGTATCTGATGTACTTCGAGTCGCTCGACACCGACGGTATAGCCGAAGTCATGCACAAGTCGAAGCGGCAGGTCGGAGACCTGCTCTACAGGGCAAAGAAGTCACTGAAGTCAAAACTGGAAAGGGCAGGCTTTCACTATGAAGAGTTCTAAGGAAATGGCTGATTCTGTATTTCGGATACGGGACGCTTATATAGAAAAACGAAACAAAAGAAGGTTATACATAAAGAGGACTGCTTTCGTGACGTCGACTGCCTGTATGTTCGTGCTCGTGTTCGTCGGGATAAAGCTGACGATGCCCGAATGTCCGCCACAAGCCTCCGATATCGAAGTAATAGGCACGTCGGACAGTACAGAGACAAAAGGAGAGGTAACCACAGACAGAGCGTTATCGGCCACGGGTACAACTCCCGTGCAGACTACGAGAACTCCCACTGAAACAGTAACAGCCATTCAGACGCAGACGGCTTCTTCGGAGACAGGGACGGCAGCCTCAACAACTACAGCCACTTCCGACGAGGAAGATATCAACTACTCAGGCGACGATGATGTCGCGACTGAAAGCACGACTGCTCGCCTGACAACTGCCGCAACTACAGCAGTTTCAAGACGTACCACTTCCACTGTAACTTCGGCTCGGACGTCCAATACGGGACAGATTTCACTCGCCGTAACTACAGTTCCACAGACCACGACGGTGTCTATAATGACGCAGGTTGTGGATACTGAATCGCCTGTTACTACAGCATTTCCCACAGTCGTGGAGACTACGTCTACAGTCCCTGCACAGATATACGAAAGATACACCACGGTAGAGGTCAACAAGGGAACATACAGAACTAATGGCTGGGTTGCTAACCCTATTGAGATAGGAGAACTGATAGGCACAACCGAGCTCGTCTCTAACGACAGCCTTATGAGCTGCAATGCGACAATCTATGAATATATAACGCAGGCAGAAGCATTTTACAAGCTCATAATAATCAAATTTGACGGATATGACGGCTACTGGATATATTCTCGAACTTAAAAAGGAGTGAGATGTATGAAAAAGAAGATAATTACTATCATTACAGCTGCGGCTTGCTGCTTCGGAGCAGTACCCGCTACGGCTTCATCGGGAGCAAACTTTTCAGTTGCAACATATAACAATAAGCTGATAGTTTCGCTTTCAGATAAGACAGAGTCTGTAAAGGAACTTGACAACTTTATCACCGAGACAGCAGGTAATCATATCCTTCTCACTAAAACCGCCGATTACTTCTATCCCGGACGCAGCGGAGCCGTTGAACTGATTGCTCTTGACGAAAAAGGAAAGTACCATCTTTACTATACTTCGCTCACAAAGGCATCCTTTACGGTATCGGATGGCTTTGATCTCGATGCTCTCAAGGCTGAAATGGAGACGAATGGAATATCCGCTGAGATAACCGCAGACAGCTCCAACAACTATGTCATCAAGGATGCTGCAACCTCAGAGTATACACCTGCTAATTACCAAAAACTGATCGGACTTCTGGAACAGACCGATGAGGTTACGCTCATCGAGCATGTTTACAGTGTTGCGGAGGATACCGCAAATTACTGTACAGACCCTGTTTTACTTTTTAGTTCTGACGTTACACCAGAGAGTATCATGAACAAATATGCACTCGACCTTGAAATTATTAATTCCAAGATTTACCAGCACGGAGACAAGACTGTCGCAATTAGGCTGAACTCCAAAGACCTCGCGGCTGATTATTCCGAACTCAAACGCCTCACAGAAAACGAAGACTGTATGTTAAGCTGTGCGGTAACTGAGCTTGCTTTGCTTAATATGACGAAATACAACTGTCGTGAAGTGGTATATGAAAAGGGAGCACCCGCCAAGATAATTCTAAAAGGAGACGCCAACTGCGACGGTAAAGCAACAGTTGCAGACTCAGTAGCCATTCTTCAGCACATTGCAAATCGCGACAAGTATGGGCTCTCGCCGCAAGGACTTGTTAATGCCGATGTTGACAGATCAGCGGGAGTTACTGCTAACGACGCTCTCGCTCTGCAAAGGCAGGACGCCGAGCGCGATGACTGGCAGTGGCACTCCACTCCCAATAAGGCTTTCTATAAAAGCAGTATCGACTACACTATGAGTCATGAGGGCTTCAAGGACGACATCTGGAGCACTATCAAAGGGGGATATGCGGGCGTTATCACGAGCACGGACGAGCTCTCAGCCTACCTCTCCAAGATATGCAAGGACGAGAAAACCGCAGAATATACCGCGAAATACGGCGACGAATTCTTCGCGCAGAATGTGCTCTTCCTCAACACCGTATTGCAGAGCATGAGTGCTCACCCCTGCCTAGTCATTGACAGCATTGACCTCGGCAGCGATATAACTGTCAACGCCGTCTGGAACTATCCCGAGGTCGGAGAGGCAGTAATGTCGGTTCTCATAGGCGCTGTCGAGTTCTCAAAGGACGCATACAAGGGGCAACCCGTAGTTTGGACATGCAATGATGACACTGCCGTTCCTGCGCCTGCGAGGACTAAATACCTTTCCTCCTCCGCGAGGACTGACTGGTACTACGACACGGGAAGCGATATGAATCCCGAGGTGTGGGATATGCTCGTAAAACGTAATTATTCGGCGGTTATCACGAGCTCCGCAGAGCTTGAGGAGTACCTCTCAAAGGTGTTCAGTAAGGACGTTGTGGACGAGTACCTTAAATTCTATGAGGGCTATTTCGAGCATTGCGTTATTCTCATGAACTGCCAGTTGCAAACAAGCGGCGGAAGCTGCCGCCTCAATGTCAAAGGCACAGAGTTATCCAATGATTCCTCCGCAATAATCGTTACATCTGCTTGGGACACCAGCGACGCCGACGTGGATATGCTCTCCGTCTGCTTCCAGCAGGTGAAGGTGCAGAAGAACGACTACGACGGTCAGACCGTCAACTGGATCATTAGCTGACATCACTTTTACTTCTCCATTCAAAAAAGGCAGCGGCACTCATAATGAGTGCCGCTGCCTTTATAGTATTGGTGGATAATTCTTTTGTTCAGCGTATTCCTGCGTCCCACTGCATGATTATGCGGGCATCGTTGGCGGTAACGCCTTTTACACCGTCAACGTCGGCATTGTAGAGTCCCTGCTCCTTGAGAGCATACTTGTCGCGGCAGCCTATATGTTGTAGAATCGCTACTGCGTCCGCGATTGTGACATTGTCATCGAGGTTGGCGTCACCATCAACTCCATCGGCAAGGAAATCAATTTCCATACCTGAATTCTGTACATTCGTTTCCCTATACCAGTACAAATCAATTCCATAGTTCTTGCGGAGCATTGTCATTAATCCGAATTTTTCCGCTTCGGTATAATCCGCGGACATGACAATCTTTCTTTTAGGTTCGGTTTCAATCTGAATATCAAATCCTTTTTCTTTGAGGTCTTCGTTGATCATCTGATACTGCTCATCGGTAAGCTGAACAAACTCAAGCGTATCAACGTTGATCGTTGTGAATACGTTCCACTTGAAATTGTCGTGATAGAATTCTACAACATTGAAGCTGCCTCTTGCCGCTTCAAGCTTATCTCCGTATCTTTCTTTTACAGCTTTTGCGAGCTCATCACATCTCTCTTTGACGTTCTCATTTTCATAGAAACGAACAATGATTGAAGAAGCGGGTAGTGTGCTCAGATACTCCGCGGGAAGCTCAGTATTCGGGTCTGTATAGGGCTCTGCGGCTCGCGCTGTTTCTTCCGAAATGCCGAGTTCATCAAGGAGCGCATTTATCTCCTTGGCGGTTATAGTCGCATCATTGAAAGACAGATTCAATTCGTCATAGTGGCGATACTCTATCCAACAGAAAATGCTGTTCTCCGAGCCGCCTCTGTCACGCCATACTCTCGAACAATAGCCTCTGCCGTCCGCGAAAAGATTCTCGCTTATTGCATCGCAGAGCTCGGGAGCCTCTTTGTTGCCGCTCAGTTCGCTTAACATAGCGTTATACTCCTCCGTGTTATCGAAGGAAATGAAAGCAGCATTGCCCGTTATGCCCGTTACGGGTATTGTCACTGCCATTGCAGCTAAAGCTGCAAGTGTACGTATTTTTTTCATAAGAATACCACCTTTCTGTTTTTTATTGTGTAGGGTCGTAGTTTTCGTCGAATTTGCGGATAAATTCGTCTATTTTATCCTTATTTACCGAATAGAGGCATTTAACGCCCAATACGTCAAATGCGACGTATCCATATCCGTCCCAGGGCTGTATAATCACGGTAATAATACCTATTCCGTCATCTAATTCAGGCATTCTTACTCTGATTATGTACGAGACAGAAGAAGGAAAGAACTTTTGGGCGATACACTTAGACTCTTTGCTGTTCAGTAATTCTGCTAAGTCACTATATGATGGATAGCCAATAGGCTCTTCTCCAGGTTCAACATCTCCTTTGTAAATGCCATTCAAAACGAGATTTTTCTCTAGCTGAGTTCCTTCTGTCAATTCTTCAAATGTATCGAATTCAGCAAGATATTTCCAATAGAGCTTAGGTTCGCTGTCCGTGGAAGTCTTAACTGCAATTACAAATTTCGGTGAGAATTCTTTGATGGAGTATAACGTTGCGTGTTCATTCTCATATTTCGATACATCGTAAGTGACGCTGATTTCACCTTCGTATAATATACTTTCAAGCTGAGTAGTCGATACAGAGACTGTTTCATTGTTTTTACATGCTGCATGATATAATAAGTAATCATTATCTAGTATGCCAACAATCTGTTTTTTTGTAATAGCAGAGGTATTCGTTTCAATAAGCTCAGTACCGACACAGGCTGTAGAACCCTCAAAATATGCGGCTGTGGTTATGGCGGCTGTCGTTGTCTGAAATGTTGTCTCTGAAATTACCGTCGAGACAGCGGAAGTCGATTTATGTGTTTGCGTTGTTGTATATGCGGTCGTATGCTTTGCTGTAGAAATAGTGGCTTGACCAACAGTTGTCAGCTTGGTTGTTGTGGTATACATTGCTGTTGTCCTGCTCTCCGCAGTTGTAGTTGCAACGGTCGCTGTGGTCGTTGCTTGAGGCGTTGACGCTTTCGATGTCTGCAAGAGTGCGGTAGTTGTGACGGTTGCATCAGTGGTCGCGGCGCTTGTCTCCGTGATGATACCGCTGCTCCGGGGATCTGGCTTTCTCGGAGGCTTCATTATCTGGGTGGCTATACCTATAACAAGCACCGCAGCAGTACCGAGCGTAACAGCTGCTGTACGGCGAATAAGCATTGACCTGTGCCGCTTTTTTTCCGCAAGCCTTTCATCATACTTTTTAAAAATACTTTCTATTCGTTCATCATAACTCTTCATATACAAAGCCCTCCTTTTCAAGTTCTGTCTTTAGGCTCTGTTTTGCTCTGTACACTAAATTTTTGATCTGCCGTTCTGATTTCCTCATTATTCTTGCGGCTTCCGAATAGCTGAAATCCTCGAAATACACCAAATACAAAACCTGGCTATAATCAGGAGGAAGAGACGAAATAGCTTTACGAAGCTGTTTTTTCTGTTCGTCCTTTATATAACTCTTTTCTATATTTGTTTCGTCGCTCAGCTCATACATTTCGTCGACAGGAATATCCGAAATACGAGAATGTCGCTTTATACAGTCTATTGCAGTATATCGCGCTACTGCATAAAGCCATGTCTTGAAAGAGCTCTTTTCTGAATACTTGTGTTTTTTCAAAGCTATCTCTACAAAGACATCTTCTGCTATTTCTTCTGAAACGCATATATTCTGAACTATGCTGTTTATGTAGAGAATAAGCCCATCACTATATTCACGAACTATTTCTGCAAGTCCTTCTCTATCTCCGGCAAGGAAACGGCGGTAGCTACTTGCACCGTTATCCATAGGAACTTCCTTCCTTTAGAATATTTAATTCTCTGTATATTAGTCTTTTTTGTATTTAAAAAGTCTCACCAGATTTACATATTTTTTTATTTTAACTTTATTCTATACTATTTCATCTCTTTTGTCAATGCCGAAAAATCGGGAAGAAAAAATGTCTCTGCAAATAAAAAATAAATGTCTCCATATTTTATGCAAATGAAAAAAAGTTCCCATAATATATATTAGAGGAACATGAATGCCGCAGTTGTTTATTCAGCTGCGGCGATTTTTGGTGTTCCAAATTACAAGGAGGTGACGAAGTGCCTGACACAGCCAACACAAATATTTCGCGTGGAAGGTGTCCGTAACGAAATAGGCTGTCGGCTGTGTTCTGGAATCATATGGGAAAGGAGGAATCGTATGAGTAATATGTTACAGACGAAAACCGCAGAAGAAATACTGTCAACAGTATTCAAACCAAAGGAGTTCATCATTGACGGACTGCTCACACAGGGACTGTACGTCCTTGCAGGAGCGCAGAAGGTCCGCAAGTCATGGCTGGCAATGGATATCTGTCTCAGCATTGCAACTGGAGATCCTGTCCTCGGACGAGAAACTATTCAGGGTACAGCGCTGTACCTGTGCTTGAAAGATAACTATCAGCGTGTGCAGGACAGATTGTTTCAGATGAATGCTGAACCTATTGAGAATCTACACTTCGCAACAGTTGCTGACAAAATAGGCAGCGGTCTTGAAAAACAGATAGAAAGCTTCAAGAAAGAGCACGATGACTTGAAAATAGTTGTTGTCGATGTAATGCAAATGGTGCGCAGCAATGTTGAATCAAGCTATGGTAACACATTGACCGATATCGAGCCCGAGATGAGCTGAAGCAACGAAATATAGCAATAAACAGCCGTGAAAAACTCCCCTGCGGCTGTTTTTTCTCGGCATACGCATTACCATAACTTATGCGAAAAAGTTTGCATAGTGACAACATAGGCAAATAAGTAGGCAAAAGAAAAAAGCTCGATAAATCGAGCTTTTCAATGGTGCGGATAACAGGACTTGAACCTGCATGTCCTTGCGAACATATGGACCTGAACCATACGCGTCTGCCAATTCCGCCATATCCGCATTGCTTAAATATTATACCACAGACGAGCATGCTTGTCAAGTATTTTTTGAAAAAATATGTAATACTATAATAATAACAACTAAGCTATTGTACTCACCTTTAAAATTACCAAAGCAGCGGCACTCGTTATGAGTGCCGCTGTTTTTGTTGACAAAACACTCCCCCTTCGGATATAATATAGTTAAATTATAAAAATATATAAATCAAGTGAGAAAAAAACATATAAAAACCAGTCTAATTAATAGAGAATCAAAATTCTATAGAAGGAGAGCTCTCTATGGATAACGGTGCAAGCAGCTACCGACGTTTCCTTGATGGTGACAAAGAAGGTTTGACTGAAATCGTTCATACATATGCTGACGGACTGATTTTTTACGTAAACAGCTTTGTCCATGATATTCATACTGCCGAGGATATAACAGAAGATGTTTTAGCAAAGCTTATTGCCAAAAAGCCTCATTATTCAGGCAAGAGCAGCTTTAAAACGTGGCTTTATACAATTGCACGTAATCTCACGATGGATTATCTCAGCCGCAATTCTAATTATAAAAGAGCTGATATTTCAGAGCTTGATAATATATCAAGCCAGTCTGATATTGAAAAAAGGTATATTAAGAATGAGCAAAAGCGTGAACTACATAAAATCATGCAGAAGCTAAATCCGGATTATGTCCAAGTGCTGTATCTTATATACTTCGAGGGCTTTAATAATGAAGAAACTGCTCATATTATGAAAAAATCGAAACGGCAAATAGAAAACCTGCTATACAGAGCGAAGCAGGCGCTCAAAAATAAGTTTGACAAGGAGGGGATGACGTATGAGGAGTTATGAAGAACTTGAAGCCAATGCATATAAAAAGGCTGAGCAAATCATTAATGAGTCTAAGCGTAAAAAGAAAATCTTGCTGCGTCGTTCTTTTGGATTAACACTTGGAGCCGCAGTTATTATCGGCGTAGGTATATGCGCAAATGCTCTCAAGCCTCCCAAGAAACCGACTGCTGACAGCTCTTCAATAATAGCAGAAACAACGTCGTCGGAAACTCCGACAGCTGCGGAAACGACTGCAAAGGCTTCCGTACAGACGGTGAAAACCGCCCCTGAGCCTATTCGTACCACAGGAACATCAACTGCGGCATCGTTGGCTGAAACAACGACTCATACAAGAGAGACGGTCACTGCATCCGTTCCTGTGGCAGGAGGTGCAGAGTACACTTCCGCCGAGGTTCGTACCGTGCCAATGACTACAAATAATTCATTTAAAGCTGTAACGACTGCGAGAGTAACTTCTGCAAATCAAACCACACAAAAGACCACATCTGTCGTACCAACTACGGCAGCGACAACGGAAAAAACTCTCACGACAACGACCACTGTTCCAAAGTACGATTTGCCACCAATTGCCGAGCTGCCGCCGCAGGTCGTACAGGACGAAGCGCTGCCGCCTTCACTGAACGAGCTCAAACTGATGAACGGGATGATATATTCAAACTGTTTCCGATGTGTCAGCGAGGAAAAAATAGGCTCATTCTTAGAGAAACTGACCGTTCAAAATCAGCTTGGACCGTACATTTCCCCTGTTGAAACCTCGGTTGAGCTGTATGAGATAAAATACTCAAACACCGACTACAGGCTTGCGGTAAAAATCAAAAGCTCAAATGTATATCACATTTACGAAAACACATTATACGACCAATAATTCGGAGGAGGGATTGTTATGAAAAAAATCGTTTCATTATTATCAGCAGCCGCTCTTTTAGCGGCAGTCCCGATGAATTCCCACGCTGTCAGTGAAGGAGAGTCCGAGCTCTATGATTTAGCAAGGTCTCTCGGCTGTGAGACGGATCGTCTCAACATCGAAAATTTCTGCTATTATTATCTCGAAGATATCGAGCCCGATGAAGCTGTTCAAGATGATTATATGCGCAGATGCTCGGTGCTTGAAGCGACATATTCTCCCTATTCATTCTTGAGTTCGGCACTTTTTGAAGGCTCCGACACAGGAATATCAATTCTGGAAGTCCTCGCGCACAACGGAGTTATCGCTCCAAAAGATATCAAGCCTGGAACTGATAACCTTGCCGATATCCCCCTCGACAATGAAACAGCCCTTATAATAAGCGGCTATCAAGCTTCGCAGAGCTTTACTGAATTCAGCTTATACAAGACATATCTCTTTACTTCACAGACCTATGATGAGCAGATAGATGCTCTTATGAACTCCGCCAAGAAATGCATGGCTGACAACAAGTATTTCTTCATATCTATGATAGGCGATAATAATAAAAAACGCAATAACGTGTGCGGTATGGGTATCGCCGCTGGAAAATGGAACTGGAACGGCAATGACTACGACAAATGTATCCTCACACTTGATGCAAACGCAAAGGGTTTCGATTACAATTATTGCATTTATATTAATTCCGAGACCCACAGCTCATGCGTTCCTGCGTATGACCTTTACAGCGAGAAATGCAGTTCTCTCAGCTTCATCGCAATAACAGACGATACGCTTCTCAATTACAAGGGGATTATAAATCCCTCTGATACGATTGAAACCGACATACCAAAGCTGACATTATTGAATCCCAAAATGACAAGCAGTTCAATTCAGACAGGAGAGGTAACTGTTGAAGACCCTGTCCGCGTTAAGTTTGAAAAGCGATGGAACTCCGCACCCAATATGCGGTATATCAATGTTGACAGATGGATAGACTTGGAACTGGATAACTTAGGCAGCAAATCCCCTTACAGCGGCGAATTTGACATCTCAGACAATAAGGTAAGTATAAAGAATAACAGCGGCACAAAGGTAGAAGCTACCGTCCAAATAAGAATGAATGAGGGCACATATGGGTTATCTCCTTATTATGCATGGATCTTCAATTCGTATATTGATGACGATATTTCTGCTGAAATAAAGGATAACGGAGTACTGTTCAGCTCGAACGGGAATATAAACATTTCCCTTTCTGCTTCAAAATGGCTGTATGACGAGAACGGTCAATATGCACTTAAAAATCTGAGCATAGACAGCAAGACAATAGCGACCTATCTCCAGACAAATAACGATGTTCTTGTGAACATCGATGAAAATGAGAACTTCCGATTCTTCATCGATGACAACGGCGACGGAGTATTCGATGTGCCAGTACGAACAGGCGATATCAACTGCGACGGAAAGATAAATGCTTCCGATGCATCACAAGTTCTGGCAATATATAGTAAACTCTCGACATCGAGAGGAGCGGATATAAACTGCCTCGTCGGGGATGTGAATGGGGATGGTCAAATAAACGCTATTGACGCATCTGATATCCTCGCCGAGTATTCAAAACTTTCAACAACATAAACTGCTTTCCATATACGAAACAGCGGCACTCGTTATGAGTGCCGCTGTTCTTTTCATGTAATACAAAAAAAGGTCTCAAACAAAACCGATTTATTGCTAACTCTGTATGATGATGCCATTATATAAAACACCAATCACCTTATCAAAAGGGACGCAGCACAGAATATTTTATCCATTCAATCATACACCTTCCATTGATTCCGTTCATGTTTCTGATGTGATTTGCATTGTTTTTTACTTTCGATTCTATGTTTTGCACTATTTTGAAGCCACTTCTTTGGTTATAACAGAGAAAAATATGAACTTTTTGTGAAAGCTCGTCTTTTTGCCCTTTGAAAATCACTTTATAGTGTCAAATGTCCTTAACGGACAGCAAAGGAGTGATTCGATGAAAAAAGCAATGGCTATTCTATGTGCAGCGGCGGTGCTCTGCGGAGGGTTGACCGCGTGCGCGGACGGCAAAAATGAGAGCTCCGTCTCGGAGGCGGTCACCGTCTCGCAGACCAAGTACAAGGAGGAGCGCGTCGAGAAGCCACAGGGCTTCGGCTCACTGCTGGATATGGCTTATGTCAGCGGCTTCGGTACTCGTGTGCTTTGGGAAGCAGGCGGAATAATCTGTTATGCCGATTACAGCGAGGAAATGAAACCGTCTCAGCCTGTTGAGCTGTTTTCTGTTGACGACTGCTTCAACTCCCTCGCGTACATTGCTCCCGACGGGACGATGACGCTGTTCATCATTCATGCCAAATTCAGCAAGGAGCTCACAGACCCAGACTATTTCAAGACGGGCGAATACAGCTACGAGATACGCACATTTGACGTTGACGGCGGCGAGCTCTCGGCGGTCGAGCTGACCGACTTCGGCGACTATATCACGCCATATGAGGCGCCGCTGACGCACTTCTGCACCTACGGCGACGGCTGGATAATCGGCTGTCAGACTGGTCGCTGGCTCATCGGCGCGGACGGCACTGTTTCCGAGAGCAGCGACGACGGCATGACCTTCGAGGCTTACGGCATCGACAGCGACGGAAAGTATATCCACGCGAATGACGTCGAGTTCTGCTATATGGACGGCAAGACGCTCCGTGACCCTGACGATATGACGAAATACGGCGAATTCCTGCGGCTAAGCAAGGGCATATTCACGGGCACTGGCGATTTTAAGCTGTTCTTTGTATTGCAGGACGGCATTTTCGGTCTGACTGCGGACGGGCAGGTAGTGGAGGTGCTCGACTTTGTTGAGTCGCACCTTACGCTCACGGAGATATACGCTCTCGCATACGTGGGAGAGGGCAAGTTTGCTCTCTACGGTGCAGATGATGCAGGCACGTATTTCTCACTGCTGACGGTGCGTCCCGATGACTACGTCGAGAACAGGGAGAAGTACACGGTGGGCGTGCTCTCGAAGGATGCCCGCTGGTCGAAAAACCATGAGGAAATGATAGCGAAGTACAACAAAAAGAGCGACAGCTACGAGGGCGAGTTGAAATATTTCACGAGCGGACTTGAAGGGCTCTCGACGGATATCCTCGGCGGAAACAGCCCCGACGTTATCGTCATAAACGGCAGACGCGATATGACGAG
>JAKSQV010000035.1 GCA_024403935.1 Ruminococcus sp.
TAGCACCATCCATCTGAGCAGCACCTGTGATCATGTTCTTTACATAGTCAGCATGTCCGGGGCAGTCAACGTGTGCATAGTGACGCTTGTCTGTCTCGTACTCAACGTGAGCTGTATTGATTGTGATACCACGCTCTCTCTCCTCAGGAGCCTTATCGATCATGTCGTAAGCCTCGTACTGAGCCTGTCCCTTAAGGGCAAGAGTCTTTGTGATAGCAGCTGTAAGAGTGGTCTTACCGTGGTCAACGTGTCCGATAGTACCAATGTTTACATGGGGTTTGGTTCTTTCAAATTTAGCCTTAGCCATTGGAAATTTCCTCCTTAATATAGAAAAATACAGAAATCTGTATACATATTATAACAGATTGTTCTGGTAAATTCAAGTGTTTTGGAGAAATTTCTTTCTCCAGAACACATGATTTTGTTGATAATCGCTTTTTCCGTCGTCAAGCGGCTGAAAAAAGCTTAGTTCTTGCTTCTTGAAGCCATGATCTTCTCGGCAATGCTCTTCGGTACTTCCTGGTAGCTGTGGGGCTCCATTGTGTACTGACCGCGTCCCTGTGTGTTGGAACGGAGGTCTGAAGTATAGCCGAACATTTCTGAAAGCGGAACGAGGGCATCAACCTGAACTGAGCCTGTTCTTGCTTCCTGACCCTGTATCTGGCCACGACGTGAGCTGAGGTCACCGATAACTGTACCTGTGTAATCATCAGGAACGATAACTGCAACCTTCATAACAGGCTCCATAAGGATCGCGTTAGCCTGCTTGAGAGCTTCCTTGAACGCGATAGAACCTGCGATCTTGAATGCCATTTCAGATGAGTCAACTTCGTGGTAAGAGCCATCATAAAGCTCAACCTTAACGTCAACTACCTCATAGCCTGCGAGTATACCGGACTTCATTGCGCCCTGGATACCTGCATCAACGGCAGGGATGTACTCCTTCGGAATAGAACCGCCGACAACGGCGTTCTTGAACTCGTAACCCTTACCGGACTCGTTGGGCTCTACGCGGATCTTAACGTGTCCGTACTGACCGGAACCACCCGACTGCTTCTTATACTTGTAGTCGATGTCTGCGTTGCCCTTGATTGTTTCCTTATATGCAACCTGAGGAGCACCAACATTAGCCTCGACCTTGAACTCACGGAGGAGACGGTCAACGATAATGTCGAGGTGAAGCTCACCCATTCCTGCGATGATGGTCTGACCTGTTTCCTCGTCAGTCCATGTCTTGAAGGTAGGATCCTCTTCTGCAAGCTTTGCAAGAGCGATACCCATCTTTTCCTGACCGGCCTTTGTCTTAGGCTCGATAGCGAGCTGGATAACAGGCTCGGGGAATTCCATGGATTCGAGGATGATCGGGTGCTTTTCATCACAGAGTGTATCACCTGTTGTGGTGTTCTTGAGACCAACTGCAGCGGCAATATCGCCTGCGTAAACAGTTGTGAGGTCTTTTCTGTGGTTAGCGTGCATCTGAACAATACGGCCGAAACGCTCCTTGTTGTCCTTTGTCGCATTCAGAACGGAGTCGCCCTGATTGATGATTCCGGAGTAAACGCGGAAGAAAGCAAGCTTACCAACGAACGGGTCAGTTGCGATCTTGAACGCGAGAGCTGCAAACGGCTCGTCATCTGATGAAGGTCTCTCTTCCTCAGCATCTGTATCGGGATTTGTACCCTTGATAGCAGGAACATCGAGCGGAGAAGGCATATAGTCGATGATAGCATCGAGAAGCTTCTGAACGCCCTTGTTCTTATAAGAAGTACCGCAGCATACAGGTACCATCTGGTTAGCAATGGTTGCCTTTCTTATGCAGGTCTTGATCTCATCCTGAGAGAGCTCACCCTCTTCGAAATATTTCTCCATAAGAGCTTCGTCCTGCTCAGCAATGTGCTCAACCATTTCATCGTGGTACTTCTGAGCGAGTTCCTTCATATCCTCGGGGATATCCTCAACCAGAATATCTGTACCGAGGTCGTTTGTGTAAATGTAAGCCTTCATTTCAACGAGGTCGATAAGGCCCTTGAATTCGTCCTCAGCACCGATAGGGAGCTGTATCGGAACGGCATTACACTTGAGTCTGTCCTTCATCATGTCAACGACACGATAGAAGTTGGCACCCATGATATCCATCTTATTTACATAAGCCATACGGGGTACCTTATAGTTATCAGCCTGACGCCATACGGTCTCAGACTGGGGCTCAACGCCTCCCTTTGCACAGAGAACGGTTACAGAACCGTCAAGTACACGGAGCGAACGCTCAACTTCAACAGTGAAGTCAACGTGGCCGGGGGTGTCGATGATGTTAAGTCTGTGATCTGCCCAGTAGCAGGTAGTAGCTGCGGAAGTGATAGTGATACCACGCTCCTGCTCCTGCTCCATCCAGTCCATGGTAGCGGATCCTTCGTGAGTCTCACCGATCTTGTGGTTTACACCGGTGTAGAAAAGGATACGCTCGGTAGTTGTGGTCTTACCGGCGTCGATATGAGCCATGATACCGATATTTCTGGTGTTTTCAAGTGAACAATCTCTTGCCATAATATCCTCCTTGGGCTCTTACCAGCGGTAGTGAGCAAACGCCTTGTTTGCTTCAGCCATCTTGTGAGTATCGTCACGCTTCTTGCAGGCACCGCCTGTTCCGTTGAGAGCGTCGAGGATCTCACCGGCAAGTCTTTCCTTCATTGTCTTCTCGTTTCTCTCTCTGGAGTACTTTGTTATCCAGCGGAGACCGAGTGTCTGACGTCTTTCAGGTCTTACTTCCATAGGTACCTGGTAAGTTGCACCGCCGAGACGGCGAGCCTTTACCTCGAGCTCAGGCATGATATTCTCCATAGCCTGCTCAAATACCTCCAGAGCGTCCTTGCCTGTCTTTTCAGCTACGATGTCAAATGCACCGTAAACGATCTTCTGTGCAACACCCTTCTTACCATCAAGCATAATGTTGTTGATAAGGCGTGTTACGAGCTTTGAGTTGTATACAGGATCCTGTAATACATCACGCTTTGCGATATTACCTCTTCTTGGCATTTCGCTTCCCTCCTTCACATAGATTCATGAATTCATAGGTACTCGTACCGTAACAGTTACTGCTTCCATACGGAAGCTCAGCTTCACCGCACGGTATGTTTGCAGCCAATGCAGAGGAAATATACAGCAATCTATATATAATCTCCGCATTATTCTGCGGCAGTAGTTATCCTATTTTTTAATGGATGCGGCAATATTTATACAGCATATCCGCACGCTGTGCAGAGAACCTTACTTCTGCTTGGGCTTCTTTGCACCGTACTTGGAACGAGCCTGATTACGGTTTGCAACACCCTGAGCATCGAGTGCGCCTCTGATGATGTGGTAACGTACACCAGGGAGATCCTTTACACGTCCGCCTCTGATGAGAACGACGCTGTGCTCCTGAAGGTTGTGGCCGATACCGGGAATGTAAGAAGTTACTTCGTAGCCGTTTGTGAGCTTAACTCTGGCGATCTTTCTCATAGCTGAGTTAGGCTTTTTAGGTGTAGCCGTTCTTACAGCTGTGCAGACGCCTCTCTTCTGAGGAGAGCTCTGATCGATCTGAGTCTTCTTCTTAGCATTGTAACCCTTCTGGAGTGCAGGAGCTGTGGACTTTGTCTCAAGGTCCTTTCTTCCCTTACGTACGAGCTGGTTAAATGTAGGCATGATTTTCCTCCTTTTTCAGATTTTCTGTGTGCATAATATAACACACTAAAATATTATATCCAAAAAAAGGCGGCTTGTCAAGAGGAATTCTCAAAAAAGCCGCCATAACAGTTATATTTGGTTAATTTATCCCTACCCGACCGCAGTGCAGGCAGAGTATTGGTGATTATTTCAGTTCGGTGCTCAGTTCTTTTTCAGTGAGAACAGCAATATGAGCGGATATATCTCAAGACGTCCGAGCAGCATATCAAAGCAGAGGACTATCTTCGAGAAGGAATCGAGTCCGCCGAGATTGCCGGAGGGACTGAATCTGCCGACACCGAAGCCGATGTTGTTCATACAGGTTATGACTGCCGAGAGACTCTCTTCGATCGAGTATCTGTCATGCGAGATGAGCAGGACAGATATTGCCATAAGCAGCATAAACAATATGAAATAATTCGTCGCGCCGCGCACAACGTCCTTTTCGACCGGCTTGCCGTCCATCTTTACAGATGTGACAGCGTGAGGACTTACTATGTATCTGAGTTCGCGGATGCCCGTCTTGACGATTATCAGGATTCTTGATACCTTCATACCGCCGCCCGTAGAGCCTCCGCACGAGCCTATGAACATCAGCAGCAGGAGCAGAGTCTGCGCGAACACAGGCCATTGCCCCGTATCGGTCGTCGAGAAGCCTGCCGATGTGATAGTCGATGCGACCATGAAAAATGACTTTCTCAGTGCCTCGGGAACAGTAGCATACTGCTTCATGACCGAAAGCGTTATTATCGCGGTCGAAATTGCTATGATGCCGAAGTAGACTCTCACTTCTTCGTTCTTGTAGGCGAGTGCAAACTTCTTTATCATCATATAATAATACAGGTTGAAGTTAACACCGAAAAGTATGATGAATATTGCAACGACCATTTCAACGTATGGGCTCTGGTAGTGACCGATGCTGTCATTCCACATCGAGAAACCGCCTGTTCCTGCCGATGAGCAGGCGTGAACTATCGCATCATACAGCGGCAGACCGCCTATCATGAGAAGACCTGTCTCGGAAAGTGTGAGTAAAATGTATATACCGTAGAGTATCCTTGCGGAAAAGCTTGACTTGGACACAAGTCTGCCGACGTTCGGACCTGCGCACTCGGCACGCATCATGTGCATGGTGCGCGAGTCATTGCTCGACATTATTGCGAGAACGAACATCAGCACTCCCATGCCTCCCAGCCAGTGGGTAAAGGCTCTCCAGAACATACACGTCCGCGACATGGCCTCAACATCGCCGAGGATGGTCGCTCCCGTAGTCGTAAAGCCCGACACGGTCTCAAACAGTGCATCAAAATAGTTCGGTATCTCGCCGGAGATAACGAAGGGAAGCGCTCCTATCGCGGACATTGCTATCCACGATGCGGCAACGCTCACGAAGCCCTCCATAGAATAAACTGTATTGTCCTTCGGCTTTTTTATCGTGAATGCAACAGCTATCAGTATCGTTATCGCAAACGGTATCAGAAATGAAAGCAGCACATGGTGCTCGTGATAGATAAGTCCCACAACAACGGGAAGTAGCATACATAGTCCGACTACCTTCAGTATCTGACCCATTATATAGGTTATCATTCTGTAATTCATGATATTGCTGTCATATCTCCCTTAGTCGAATATTTCCTTGAGGTCGCCGAAGCCGCGGTTGGTGGTGACTACAACAACGCTGTCGTTGACCATAAGGCAGTCATCGCCCTTAGGAATGATGAGTTCATTTCCTCTTACTATGCTTGCGATGAGTATTCCATCTCTCAGCTTGAGCTTCTTGAGCGGTACTCCCACATATTCCTTATGCTCGCGGATAACGAACTCTATCGCCTCAAGCTTTTCGTTTACGAGCCTGTACAGCGTGATGATATTGTTGCCTGCAGAATTCTGTTTCGCTCGGACATACTGAAGTATCTGATTAACGGTTATGCTCTTGGGAGAGATGATGCTGTCAAGGTCAAGGGTGTCTGTAAGCTGCATGAGAGTCATGCGGTTGACCTTGGTAACAACCTTCTCAACGCCGTTGTTCTTTGCAAGGAGGGAAAGAAGGATGTTCTCCTCATCAATGCCCGTAAGCGTTACTACCGCATCAGCATCGTACACACGCTCCTCCTTGAGGATATCGTGGTCCGTGCCGTCAGCACAAATAACGTTCACCTTGTCGAGACGCTCGCTCAGCTCAAGGCAGCGTTTTTCATCTATTTCGATTATCTTGACCTTAACGCCCATTTCACGGAGCTGCTGTGCAAGATGATAACCTATCCTGCCTCCGCCTATGAGAACGGCGGACTTCACGCGCTTCTCCCTGTATGCGGCACTTATGCTCTTGAAGAACTTGACCATATTGGTATGTGAAGCGGTCATGTGTATCTTGTCGCCCGCCCTGAGCACAAAGCTGCCGTTCGGTATAATTACCTCGTCACCGCGCTGTACCGCACAGATGAGGACATCGAGCCTGAGTCTGCGCGTGAGCTGCGAGAGAGCGATGTTATCGAGTATGCTTCCGCTCGTTATGCGTATCTCGGCAAGGTCTACCCTGCCCTTTGCAAACGGCTCGATATTGATAGCCTCAGGATAACGGAGAACCTTTGCTATCTCATTCGCAGCATTGTAATCGGGATTTACCATCATGCTGATACCAAGTTCTTCACGCATGAACACAAGCTGCTTGTCGAAGTCGAGACTTCTCACACGGGCGATGCAGTGACGCGCCTTCATCTTCTTTGCGATAAGACAGGAAAGGATATTTATCTCGTCCGAGCTTGTCACTGCAATAAAGATATTGCATTTGTCAACTCCTGCTTCATCAAGAACGCCTGTCTGAAGGCAGTTGCCTGCAATGCCCTTGACATCGTAGTCATTGACGACGGAGCGTATTATACTTTCATTGCTGTCAATGACAGTCACATTGTGCTCGTCACAGAGCACCTCGGCAAGAGCACAGCCAACTTTGCCGCCGCCGACTATGATTATTTCCATAATTCCTCCAGAAATACGAAAAAATAGTAAGGTATAGCACCTCAGGTTAATTATACAACCAATAAATAGAAATGTCAAGGGCTTGACAAGCTGACGCTGCTGCTTTTCAGATACACATAAAGGCTGCATCCACATCACCCGTTCAAGGGACAAAAAACCGGGTCCGCAGCTCCGGACCCGGTAATTCATCTCTCTGTCAAGGAGCTGTACGGCTCCCGTCAGATCTGTGTCATCAGTGCAACAGCGTGCGCGGCGATTCCGAGCTTTTCGCCCGTAAATCCGAGCTTCTCCTCCGTAGTTGCCTTGACGCTTATCTGTGAGACATCACATCCGCACACCTTTGCGATATTCTCTCTCATTTCAACGATATGCGGAGCGAGCTTAGGAGCCTGCGCGATTACCGTAGCGTCGATATTTCCGATTTTATAACCGTTTTTGCGGCAGACCTCTGCGACCTCTGCCATGAGCTTCATGCTGTCCGCACCTTCGTATTCGTCTGCCGTATCAGGGAAAAGATGTCCGATGTCCCCGAGTGCAAGAGCTCCGAGCATGGCATCCATTACAGCGTGCGCGAGCACATCAGCGTCCGAGTGACCGAGAAGCCCCACCGTATGCGGAATATCCACTCCGCCGAGGATGAGCTTTCTCCCTTCAACGAGCTTGTGAACGTCATATCCGTGACCTATCCTGAACATAATCTGCCTCCTCAGTAGTTTAGCAGTACCTCCGCGAGCTTTATATCCTCGGGAGTTGTTATCTTTATATTTGTGTAGTCTCCGACGGTCATTGCGACCTTGCCGCCTATCGCCTCTACGAGCTGGCAGTCATCCGTGAAGTCGAGACCGTGCTCCAGCGCAAAATCAATGCCCTCAAAGTAGAGCTCGCACTTGAATATCTGCGGAGTCTGTGTGATGTACAGCATCTTCCGCGGCGGAGTGTCAACTATCAGACCTCCGTCAACTGTCTTTATCGTGTCCTTGACGGGAACTCCGAGAGTCGCGCCGCCGAAAACCGAAGCATCTCTGATGACTTTTTCGATATGCTCCGTCTTGACGAGCGGACGTGCTCCGTCATGTACTGCAACAAGCTTAGTGTCGCGTGATATCTGCTTCACGCCATTGACAACGCTTTCCTGACGTGTTGCACCGCCCGTTGTGCAGGCACGGAGCTTTGTTATACCTGCCGCTTCCGCCTCAGCCTTTATTGCGGGAATATCCGCCTCTCTGGCGACAATAACTATCTCCCTGACACTTTCGCATTTCTCGAATGCAAGCATGGTAACGCCGATAACAAGCCTGTCCCCGAGCGGAAGCAGTATCTTGTTCACACCGCCCATTCTCGTGGAATTGCCTGCACATACTATTATAACAGATGTGTCCATTTCTCTTTCCTCCGTCTTACTGTGCAGGAATGAACTCATACACACAGGTATTCATCTTCTTATCCCTGTCAAAATCGTCATACTCGCTGACAACGGCATACTTGCCGAAGTAGTGTACCTTTCCGTCTACCTTATCCGTTATCTTCGCATGATCGGAGTCGCTGCCCTTGACAGCCTCACCGTAATTCTCTCTGGATTCCGGAGTCTGCTTTTCAATGCTTGCAAGGCAGTTTCCGCCCATATTGTAATAGTTGAAGACACTCTTGCTGCCATTGGAATGCCATGCTGCGATGTAGCCCTTGTCGGTAAAGTGTACCTCACGGTTGTCGCAGACAATGATTATCCTGCCCTGAAGATCGACCACGCCGAGATCATCGGCCTGCTTCTTTCCCTTCTGAAGGCGGTTTACATCCTCGATTATGACCTTGCCGTTCTTTACGTCGCGCACCCACCAGTTAGTCGAAAGCTTCCGCGTATACTCTCCGCCTTCCGCCTTGAGTGTCTGCGGATAGAGCGGCTCCTCGCACAGAAACGGCTGAGTCGCGTGCTTTTTGTCCTTGCCGTGACTAACGGCAGTCACAATGCATATCACCGCGATCACTATCACCAGTAAAGGCACAGCGACCATCAGTACGTGTTTAATATTAAGTCTTCTTCTCATGTCAGATACTCGCCTTTCTTATATGTCCCTGCTCGGCTCGACAGGAGTCGTTAGTATGCGTATTTTTGGTAGCTTCTCAAGCGTGAAATAGTAGTTGAAAAGTCCGTCCGCCTCAGAGAGGTCGTTCTCTCCGTCAGCAGGCGGAGCAAATATTTTCAGCGTCATATCAGCCGCACCGCTCAGCCTGTTCCCGAAAAATGCAGGCATGAGGTCGATAGTCCTTGCAGCAGGCGACTTATAGAACCACCGTCCGTTGATCTCTATCATAAGATTTGAATCATCATCGAACACAAGCTCGCAGAAATGCGGATCGCCGTCAAAATGCAGCGGCACTGCAATACCGTCGGCATCCTCGGAGCTTCCCCAGCGCAGTCTGACAGGGAGCTCAGTCCCGCCCTGCTCCGTCATCGAAGGCAGGAAACGTTCCGAGCTGATTATCTCCTTGTATGTTTTCATTACAGGCTGCTCAATGCCGACAGCCGGATTGTTCGGATCCTCCGCTTCAAGTCCGAGTCTGCCGCGGTCGCGGAACTGGTAGAACGTAAATCCCGTGAACCAGTCAGCATGCTCCTCCTCAAGAATATCGCAGAAAAGCTTCACCATATCTGCCTGCTCATAAGCACCTGTAACGTCTCCGTCCGCGTTGAATTCGGACATTATCATCGGCTTTACAGCTCCGCCGCAGATATAGCTGTACCTCTCGAAGCTTGCCTTTGTCATAGCATAGATGTCACGCACGGAATTCCTGACATGGGAGTTTCCGCCCGGCTCTGCAACGTCAAACGGCCAGCCCCAGTGAAGTGCCATGTACTTATCCACCGACCATATATCCGTTTCGCGGACAGCCTGAGCAAATTCCTTCTCCTTCACTATCTCCGCGGAGCTGAGATCCTCAACTCCGCCTATGCACAGCACAGTAAGCACGTTCGGAGCGTGCTCCTTGATCACGCGGCAGGCACGGCAGTAGAAATCGGCTATCTCCTGATAGCCCGCTCTCTTTGTGAACGAGAACCAGTTGCCTGTTGCCTCGTGGTTGATACGCAGGAAAACACGTCCGAAAGGACGAAGATCGTCACCTATCGCAGCAAGCTGTTCGTCTGTGACGTGGGGATCAATGGTAATAGTCAGAGTAACATCCTGACCGTGGCGGCGGACATCTCTCATCTGATTGAACGGCTCATTGCTGCGGCTTCCGCCGATGCCGCCCCCGTACGGGAAATAATCATCGTAGGGATAATCCCACTGGAAGGATACTTCCGCCTCCTTCATGGCTTCCGATATTCTTGCAGGCCACTGCTCGTCAAACGGATAGTAGCAATACATAAGACTTATGCTCCTGTGCGGACGGCCGAGCCTGTTCAGGATATAGTCCTGATCGACATACTCTCCGCGCTCGCTGCCGTCACCAAGATCAACGGCACATTTTGCAGCACCCATGTGTATTTTTTTCAGCTTCTCCATATTCACTACTCCCTATGATGATAATTACAGATATGCACCTGCCGTATAGTGCTGTATACTGTCCGTTCCGCCGACAGTACGGCTCAGTTCAGTGTTACAGGCAGACCGTTTATCTCGATCGTCGGATCGTCTATGTCAATGAGCAGACAGCGTCTGCCGTCTATAACGCTTGTACGGACCTTGTCCGCGGCATCAGGCTTGATATTGACCGTTATGCCTGCCGATGCCAGAACAGTTTTCTTCTCGATAAGATTTGAAACAGTAAGCGGAGTATTACCGCACACACGCTCAAATACGGGATCGGTCATCTCAACGCGCTCCTGCGGAACGCCTATATCGGTAAGGATGCTTTTCAGCTTTGAATTGTCGATCACAACTCTGTCGGTATCATCCTTGTTCTCCTCAGCGACCTCCTGAAGCTTCTCATTCACAGTCTTTATCACCATGTAGTCAAGATCATCGCCCACAACGGTCTTGAGTATGCTCTGGAAGCTTGTTTTCTCGCTGTCAGCGGACATCACGAAGCTGCACCCCAGCACGTCCTCGATAATGGAGGTGTTAGGCTTGGAGGCTGACTTTGCGTAGTACATCACATGATTTATATCAGAGCTCCTGTTGCTGAAAACAGGATAGAGGAAACCGTCTGACGGAGCCTTGCTGATGATAAGCTCGGTGTTGACCTTTTTGGTTATCTCATTGTTGAAGCTGTCAAACACAAAGCCGTCACTGCTTGTATTCACGGGACAGATAGCCGTGAGCAGATAGCGGTAGACTTCGTCGTCGCCCTCTGCGAACTCGTCATTCTTATCCTTTTTGCGTATCGTATAGACACAGTATGCGGTGATGACTGCAAACGGTCCCGTATATGTGATGGTGTTGGCGATGTGGTTGAGGAAGTTCTCGCACACAACTTCGTCCTTCAGCTCAGACCTGAGCAGCGAATAAAGTATCTCCTGCGGCTTGCCCTCCTCGTATGCCTCGTTCGGGAACTCATACTCGCAGAAATTCTTGCCGACATTTGTATTCAGGACTTTTTTCAGTGTCTCATCGTACACATCGTGCTCCTCAACCGGCATTGTAACGCAGGCGTTTGTTCCGGAATAGCGGACGTTCTTCTCCGCATCGACAAACCCCGTGAGTACGCGCTCCATTATAAAAAATCCGCTCTTATCCGAAAAATTCTTTTTGATTTCCTGAGTTTCTTTCTTGTTCATTTTGGTGTCTCCTTTATAAGATGTATGAATCGCGGAAAAATCTTCCGTTTTTGACAAAGCTGAACGCAAAACCGAAAGTTTCGCTCAATCCTTTACAAAGCAAGGGCGCTGCCCTTGACCCGCCAGAGACTCTGTCTCTGGACTCTGCTGGGGCGGCTGAACAGCCCGCAGGGGCTCCCTGCCTGACTTTTGTTCCAGTTTTTTTCTTTACACCTGACCGAAGTTCCCCCTCGCACCTACACGTACAACAACCGATTACGAAAAAAATTGGAAATGAGGTGATAATAAGCCATTAGGCACGGACGCCCAAAGGGTGCCCCTACGATTTATTCTGCTTCTTATACCGTATCTTCCCGACGACTGCCGCAGCAATGACGAACAGCAGGAATGACGGGATAAGGATAATGAACACGATAGCAAAAGCTGCTCCGATCTTCACATTCAGCGCGTGCTGGTGTATCACGCACTCCGACCACACGCAGCCGTAAAAGCAGGCGATACATATCTTCAGCACGTCGAGGAAGAAGCGGAAGCCCTCCCTGATGACGGAGTCAGCGCGCTCGGTTATTTTCAGCCCGAGGCGGAGCTTGCCCGTAACAAGACCTGCTATCTCGCATAAACCGCATATCACAAGGCACACCACGTACGGGTAGAAGCCGTAGAAGCGCTCGGCAATGACGTCGAATTCGCCGTCGGGACCGAAGTGGCAGCCTATCTGCTCGGGGAATGTATGATATTCTACCGCAAACCATGCCGCGTTGATAATTACTGTAAGCCATACCAACACCGATACGACAATATGTATTGTTCTGGTCGCCTTGTTCATATACTTCCCCCCGACAAATATTTCAGAATCTGCATAAAAAACACTTTGAATCCATTATAGCATATCAATGCCATTTTATCAAGCATAATTATATACAAAACATTAAAGCTGATAAGGAAATTGACAAAATACTATAGACACACAGCGGCTTTTATGGTATAATTATATAAACTATTTATCAGGAGGCGTATACCATGAAAATGATGTTCATCGGAGCTGCACATGAGGTCACAGGCAGCTGCACATACATTGAAGCGTGCGGAAAGAAGTTCCTTGTCGATTTCGGCATGGAACAAGGCGGAGATGTTCTGAAAAATGTTCAGATACCCGTCGCTCCCGGAGACATTGACTTTGTTCTCCTTACTCACGCTCATATCGACCACTCGGGACTGCTTCCCCTGCTCTTTGCAGGCGGATTCAGCGGAGAGATACACTCTACCTCTGCGACTGCTAATCTTTGCAGCGTCATGCTGAAAGACAGTGCCCACATTCAGGAATTTGAAGCCGAATGGCGCAGCAGAAAGGCTAAAAGACGCGGCGAGGAGAACTATGAACCTCTCTACACGATGGATGATGCTATCGGAACTATTGAACTTTTTGTACCGCACGAATATGATACTCCCGCGGAAATAGCTGACGGCATCACTGTTTCATTCCGTGATGCGGGACATCTCCTCGGCTCATCAAGCATTATCATAACAATGACCGAAAACGGCGAGACACGCACGGTCGTATTCTCAGGAGATATAGGAAACGTTGAGCAGCCGCTCATACGCAATCCCCAGTATATCGAATCCGCTGACTATGTTGTCATGGAGTCCACATACGGAAACAGAGTTCACGACCGTCCTTCCGACTACGTCACAGCACTGACAAAAGTGCTCCAGACGACCTTTGACCGCGGCGGCAGCGTTATCATACCGTCATTTGCTGTCGGCAGAACACAGGAAATGCTTTACTTCCTCCGTCAGATAAAGAATGACGGCCTTGTAAAAGGACACGACGGCTTCCCCGTATATGTGGACAGCCCCCTCGCAAACGAAGCGACCGACATCTTCATCAACAACCGCGAAAGCTGCTATGATGAGGAGGCTATCTCCTTCGTACGCCGCGGAATAAATCCTATTGCATTTGATGGACTTATCCGCTCTGTCTCAAGTGACGATTCCCGTGCAATAAACGAAGACATCCGCCCGAAGGTCATTATCTCGGCAAGTGGTATGTGCGAAGCGGGACGTATTAAGCATCACCTCAAGCACAACCTCTGGAAGCCCGAAAATACGATACTTTTCGTTGGCTATCAGGCAGCAAACACTCTCGGAAACTCACTTATCAACGGTGCAGGAACAGTCAAGCTGTTCGGCGAGACCGTCAAGGTCGCCGCAGAAATAAAACAGTTCCCCGGTGTAAGCGGCCATGCCGATGTGAACGGACTTACAAAGTGGGCAGAAGCTGTCAAGGGCGTAAAGAAATTCTTTATCAACCACGGCGAGATAACATCTGCCGACAGCTTTGCAGAGCATCTCAGCGAAGAGCTTGGTGCAGACGTTTATGCTCCGTACAGCGGTGCAGAGTTCGACATTGTATCTGGTGAGATAACCGTCAATGCACAGCCTGTTCTGCTTAAAAAGAAGGAACACCAGAACAACGTCAGTGTGGCATACAGCGACCTGCTCTCAGCATCAGACAGACTTTCACGCATGATAAAGCTCTCAGACGGCAGAGCAAATGCAGATATGCGCAAGCTGACACAGGCTATCAACAAGCTCTGCGACGACTGGGAGATTTGACGATCTGTCGGACACTTCCCGATAACACTGCATAGGTACAGGCGGTGATACTATGTCTAACAAACCGAACAAGGATACAATTCTGATAGTATCGGCAGGTCTTATACTTGCAGGCTCAGCAGTATGGAATATGGCTGACAACGACAGCAGGGAAAACAGCGAAATCATTATAACTTCGGAAGCGGAAAATAAGACAGTTGTATCAACATCTGAGACTATCTGCACGACTGAAGCCGTACATACTTCAAGAGCACAGACCACAACAATACAGCCATCAACAGAGTTCCTGCTTCTCGACCTCAACACAGCATCGGCTGATGAACTCGTCAGACTTAACGGAATAGGCGAAAAGCTTGCAGCCGAGATAGTCAGTTACCGCAGTGAAAACGGCCGTTTTCTCAATATTGAGGAGTTGATGAATGTAAGCGGTATAGGTGAGGCAACATTTTCTGACATACGCGAGCACATCTATGTTACCGATCCGATATATACCACAACAGAACCGCAGGAAATCACAAAAGATGATACTGAGCCTGAACCTCCGTCAGAAGAGGCAGAGCTCACACTTGAAGAAGCTGCTCCGATAAATATAAATACAGCGGATATCGAACTGCTTGTACTGCTTCCTCATGTTGATGAAGCTGTTGCTGAGGAGGTCATGGATCTTCGTGAACGGCTCGGGCATTTCAGCAATACGTATGAACTTCTGTATGTCGAATCTCTGACACAATCAGAAACATCTGATATTCTTGAATATGTGACAGTTGAAGATGAATAAGCAAAAAGGGAACGATCTCACATTCGTTCCCTTTTCTTATTATACTACTAATAAAAAAACCGCGGTTCAGTATACATGAACCGCGAATATATATGGTGGGCCAACAGGGACTCGAACCCCGGACCGTCCGGTTATGAGCCGGATGCTCTAACCAACTGAGCTATTGGCCCTGATATAATTAAACGGAAGTCATTGACTTCCGTTTAATCTTGTGCTGGCACAGATCTACTTTTCCGGGCCGTCACCAGCCGAGTATCATCGACGCGGATGAGCTTAACTGCCGTGTTCGGAATGGGAACGGGTGTGACCTCATCGCAATATGCACCAACTCTTGAAACCAAATAAAGCGTAATGAAGTGAGGGAGAACAACATGAAGTAAAAGGAAAAGCCCTCGACCGATTAGTATGCACTGGCTGAACGTGTCACCACGCTTACACCCTGCACCTATCAACCTCATAGTCTTTGAGGGGTCTTACTCTTACGATGGGATATCTTATCTTAAGGTCGGCTTCACGCTTAGATGCCTTCAGCGTTTATCCGTTCCGCACATAGCTGCCCAGCTGTGCCACTGGCGTGACAACTGGTGCACCAGAGGTGCGTCCATCCCGGTCCTCTCGTACTAGGGACAGCTCCTCTCAAATATCCTACGCCCACGACAGATAGGGACCGAACTGTCTCACG
>JAKSQV010000036.1 GCA_024403935.1 Ruminococcus sp.
ATTCGGAGAATTTGCGCGTCATATTTATTGATGTCAGGCTCATTTTGTCCTGAAGTTCAAAACATCGACAGGAGATATTGTTATGACGTATAGCGAGATAATGTCTCTCATAGACCGCTCATTATTTGCGACGATAGGTTATACCGACGAGGCGGGCAGACCGAATGTCCGCAGAGTTTTCTGCGTGTGGCACAAGGGCTTGGGCAGGCACCTTATATCCACGAATACAAGCTCCGCCCACGTTAAGAGCTTGCTCAGGGACGGGAGATCATGCCTTTATTTCACTGACGATCAGGCATTCGAGGGTGTCTGCCTGCACGGCAATTCCGCTGTCCGCACTGACAGGACATACAAGGAACTCCTGTGGAACGCGGGCGACGAGAAGTACTATCCCGAGGGCATAGACGACGAGGACTACTGCGTTATCGAATTCACGGCTGAGAGCGGCAGATACTACCGCTACGACGGAAAGGGCGACCTGACAAAGCAGGAGATATCGGCGTATGATAAAGATAAGGAGTTCGAGAACGGCTACTCGAAGCAGAGGTGAAACATGGACATTGAGATTACGGCGTCAGAGCTTCTTGAGCTCCGCGATAACGGCTGTGCCGTGATAGATATACGTGATGCGACAGCCTTTGACTACGGACATATCGGCGGTGCGGTGAATGTGCCGCTGTCGGGGATAACGGCGGCGGAGCTCCCGCCGAAGAAGCTCGTGCTGTACTGCAGGTCGGGCGAGGAAAGCAAAAAGGCGGCAGAGGAACTGCGCGGCAGAGGATATGAGGCTTTCAGCCTCTCGGGAGGCTATATCGGGTGGATACACAGCCGTCTGGCTGACAGCAGTCTTAACGGGCAGGTCGAGCTCAGCCTGCGTAAGAAGTTCAAGAAGAGCATCTGGTGCAGATTCACAAAGGCAATAAATGAATATGAGCTTGTACAGCCGAATGATAGGATAGCTGTATGCATATCGGGCGGAAAGGACTCAATGCTCATGGCGAAGCTTTTTCAGGAGCTGAAACGTCATGACAAGTTTCCGTTTGAGGTCGTGTTCCTTGTTATGGATCCGGGATACAGCCCTGACAACCGACGGATAATCGAGAAGAATGCTGAGGCAATGTCAATACCTGTCAGCATATTCGAGTCAAGCATATTCGACTCCGTGTTCAATATTGAGAAGAATCCGTGTTATATTTGTGCAAGGATGCGCCGCGGCTATCTTTATAGCAAGGCAAAGGAGCTCGGCTGCAACAAGATCGCTCTCGGTCATCACTTCGACGACGTGATAGAGACGATACTCATGGGTATGCTTTACGGCGGACAGGTACAGACCATGATGCCGAAGCTCCGCAGTACAAACTTTGAGGGAATGGAGCTGATACGTCCGCTGTATCTTGTCCGCGAGAGCGACATCAAGCACTGGCGTGATTACAACGACCTCTGTTTCATACAGTGTGCGTGCAGATTTACGGAGAGCTGTGCGGAGTGCAGTGATAACGGTCAGTCGGAATCAAAGCGGCTGGAGATCAAGAACCTTATCGCGGAGCTGAAAAAGAACAATCCGCAGGTCGAGAAGAACATCTTCCGCAGCGTGGAGAATGTCAATCTCAGCACTATTATTGCCTATAAGGAAAACGGTGAAGTTCACCGTTTTCTTGACAGCTATTGATACAGAACGGCACTGACAGAAAAAACAAGGCTCACAGCCTGCGGATATGCAGACTGTGAGCCCTTCTTCATATACACTCAGCTCAGTGCCTCTCTGAGCTGAGTGTAATTCTTATACATATAGTCATAATAGTCCGCCTTTTCCTCGCCGTTCGTATCGACGGACTGCATTGAATAAAGCGTCAGTGTTGACGGAGCATTCTTCTTTGTGCTTGCTGCAACGGCATCAGCAATGGTGCAATCGGAGTTGTCAATGGTGAAAATGTACTCCGCGCCAAGCTCGTCACATTTGTCAGCAAGAAATGCGATAGTCTCAAAGCTTGCTTCACTGTCGGAGGAGCATCCGCTGAATGCGGCATAGTAATCGAGTCCGTAATCGCTGAAAAGGTAGCGGAACGGGAATCTGTCCCCGAAGATGAGAGTCTTGTTTGCGGCATTCGCAGTCATATCAGCGTACATATCATCAAGCTCACCGAGCTGATTGCTGTACTTCTCGGAATTTTTGGTGTATGTGTCAGCACGGACACTGTCTGCCTCTGCGAGCTTTTCAGCGATAGCAGCAGTACACTTTTCAGCATTGCGCAGTGACAGCCAGATATGCTCGTCATAAGCTTCTTCTTCCTCTTCTTCCTCGGGAGTCTCCATGCCCTCCTTGACCTCCTCCTCACGGAGATCGCTGCCGAGAACGTCCATGAGCCTGATGACCTTCATATCCTTGTTGCGGGCATTTCTGAGTGAGTCCTCCACCCAGCTTTCAGATTCTCCGCCCACACAGATGAACACGTCACAGTCAGACATGAGTATCATATCATCGGCAGAGGGCTGATAGTTGTGGAGATCGGCTCCACCCTTCATGAGACAGGTAAGATCGATGTTGTCAGAATCACCGATAACCTCCCGAGTCCAGTCGAAGACGGGGAATACAGTGCAGACCACGCTAAGTCTGCCGTTATCCTTTTCCGGAGCAGAGCAGCCTGCGAATATTGAAGCCGTGAGCACAAGTGTGACCGCGGCTGTAAAAATTTTTCTGAACATAAAAAGCTCCTTGATATGGCACGAACTATGAAAATGATAATCATTTTCATTTTTAGATTATACCATATATAAAGGAGCTTGTCAAGAACTATTTTCAGTCCGGTGAAGACCGTGTTACAATGCGGATATTTTGTTGCTTTTTAGGCTGCGGTTATGGTATAATAAATGTGTCCTCAATAACTGCAAATATATGAAATAATACGTGAAATCTGTGAGCCACATATTAATAAAGAAATCGCCGAAGGGGTGACAGAATTGAAGGAGAAACTGCTGATACCGTCCATGCTTGACGCACATTTCCCACTGATGAAATATGCTTTTCTTACGCCTGAATATACCCCTGTCATTCTCTCTCAGGGGAAAGAAGTGCTCCCGGAGGGACTGAAATATACCCATAACGATATGTGCTGGCCGTTCGCTATGATAACAAGTCAGATGATAGATGCGCTCAGAAGCGGAAAATTCGACCTATCCCATACAAAGCTGCTGATGCCGACGGTTGGGGCTGCCTGCAGAGGCTCGAATTATAGCGCGCTGCTGAGCACGGCGTTAGTCAAGGCGGGATTTCCGCAGACGCGCGTACTGAACCTGAATCTCAAGCATATAGATAAGGAAAATCAGCTTCGCATCACACCTGTAATGGTATGGCGTTCACTGTTTGCACTGTTTTACGGTGACCTGATAATGCTGCTTGTCCAGCAGGTAAGACCTTACGAAAAGCGCAGGGGCGATACCGAAAGGCTTCGTGACAGGTGGCTGAAAAAGCTCGGGGCTGAGTTGAAGGAATGCCGTCGTCTTGACCTGAATATCATGGTGAATCGATTTCGTACAATAACGCGGAGCTTCAAGAGGATACCGCGTACCGACACGCCGAAGCAGCGTATTGCTTTAGTCGGTGAGTTGTATACGAAATACTGTTCTATCGGCAACTGGGATATGGTGCGCTTCATCGAGGAAAACGGCTGCGAGAGCTTTACAAACGGGCTTTCGTGGTATGTCATCTATTACATAGACGCACAGCTCGTCCAGCTCCGCGAAATTGCCGCGCTGGGATATCGCGCAGCAGGTCTGATGCTGGAGAGGATACAGAAGAGCATGGTCTCAGTGCTTACCGAGGAGGGCTTTTATTCACTTCCGCCGCTCCACACGATAAAGGCAGAGGCAAAGGGCATAATCAGTACAGAAGCAAGCGTAGGCGATGGCTGGCTGATAGGAGCCGAGACAGCGGGATATTTTCATCATGGCTGCAAAAAAGTCCTCGCGGTACAGCCATTCGGGTGTATGCCGAATCACGTTTTCGGACGCGGTATCTATTCCTCCGTTGCAAGGCAGTGCGGCGGACAGATAGTCAGCGTCGATGTGGACTCGAGCGGTACTCCTCTCAACGCATATAACCGTGTAAGAATGCTTATCGACAGCTGAGTGCTATTTTATCGGATTATCCGCAATGTACCTGTCAAGCACCTTTGCCGCAGTACATACGAAGCGTATGCATGGACGTGCCTTGTAATACTCCTCCGTGCGCTTATCAGGAACAGGTGAGCTGTTCACATTCAGTTTTTTCAGCAGGTCGCGGCAGATGATGGTGTCATGTTGTTTGCGGAATTCCTCAGCGAGATACTGTATGCGTTTGTAGTGCTCGGATTTTTCATTGTCATCGTTCATGGAGCTGTATCCGTAGAGTATACCTGCGACCATAAACATCCCTGAGCAGGCTCCGCATACCTCACGCATACGTCCCATTCCTCCGCCGAATGAGGAGGAAAGTCTCAGTGCAAGTTCTTCATCAAGACCTGTGACATCGCAGAAAGCGGCAAATACCGACTGAGCGCAGTTGCGCCCCTCTGCAAAGAGCTTACAGGCTTTTTCAGCGTGTCCGTAGTTCATATCTGTTCTCCCTGTTCATTTTCGTATCTGCCGACAGTCTTGCACGCACACGCGCAGCAGACCTCCGCCGCGCCTGCGCTGAGCAGAACGGATGTGAGCTCAGTGAGGGTGCTTCCTGTTGTGCAGATGTCGTCAATGAGAATAATCTTTTTCCCGAAAACAGCTTCGGGCTTTCTGACCGTAAATGCGCCGCGCATATTGACCTCGCGCTCGTGCTTCCGCAGCTCTTTCTGCGGCAGAGTCTCAGTGCTTTTGATAACAGCTCCTGAGTCCACGCAGATACCGAGCTTCCTGCCGACGACCTCAGCGATGAGCCTTGACTGGTTTCCGCCTCGTCTGTGCAGGTCTGAGCGATACATGGGCACAGGAACGAGCAGCTCGGCACTGTTCATGCCTGCTTCGGCAAGCCGTTCAGCGATCGCCGAGCCGAATGCATACGGAGCATTGCCCATTGTGCCGCGCTTCATCAGCATTACAGCTTCGGACATATCAGGACGGTATTCGTACGCGGCAACGAATCCTGAGCTTCCTCTGATATGGAAGCTGCCCTCATATCTGACAAGTATCTCCGAACATTTCGGGCAGAAGCAGTCGTTTGCGCCTATGATGTCATTGCAGACAGGACAGCGCGACGGATATATAAGAGCGGCAATTTGCCGCAGTGTTTCGTGCTTCATCAGAAGTACATATAAAGCTGGCACTTTATCATGCCGTTATAGAGCTTGCGGCGTTTTTTTGCACGCTCACCGAAGAACTGTTCAAAGTCCTCATGCGGTGAGATGATATAGCTCTGACGGCTGCCGCCCTTGCCGAGTACCTTTCCCATCTGTCTGTAAATGTCCTCTGCCTCGCGCAGCTCAAGCAGACGCTCGCCGTACGGGGGATTGCATATTACTGTTGAATCCTCGGGCTGTACGAATTTGCTGATATCAGCCTGTTCAATATGTATGCGTGACTTTATGCCTGCCTTGTGGGCGTTGTCGAGTGTCAGCGCAACTGCGGCATCATCTATGTCGGCTCCGAAAGCACGGAATTCGGCTGAGCGGTCAACTCCTTCTATGGCGCGTTTGCGTTCCTCCTGCCATACAGAGGAGGGGACAGAGCCCCATTTTTCGGCGGCAAAACGGCGGTTGATGCCCACGGGTATTTTCAGAGCCTTCATGGCAGCTTCAATGAGGAGAGTACCGCTTCCGCAGAACGGGTCGCAGACGATGCTGTCGGGACGTACTCTTGCGAGGTCGATTATTCCTGCGGCAAGAGTCTCCTTTATCGGAGCGGCATTGGAATTGCGCCTGTAACCGCGCTTGTGAAGTCCGACTCCGCTTGTGTCGAGATAGATAGTAACAACATTCTTGAGGATGCTGAACTTTATCTGGACAGTCGCTCCCGATTCACTGAACCAGCTTATGCCATACTTGCTCTTGAGACGTTCAACTGCCGCCTTCTTGACGATCGACTGGCAGTCGGGAACGCTGTGCAGAGTCGAGTCAAGCGAGTATCCCTTTACGGGGAAGGCATCATCAATGCCTATGAAGCGTTCAAGCTCTGCTGAACGAACGCCCTGAAACAGGTCTTCAAAGCTTTCTGCGCGGAATTCGGTCAGCTCGATCAGTACGCGCTCGGCAGTGGAAAGGCAGAGGTTTGCCCTTGCGAGGACATTCAAATCGCCTGAAAAGGAGATCTTTCCGTCAGATACAGTGAGATCGGTGCCGCCGATCTTTGTGATTTCGTACTTCAGTACGCTCTCCAGTCCGAAGTGACAAGGACAGCACATTCTGATATTATCGTTCATATTTCCTCCAATATGCCAAGACCTGTCCGCGGGAACGGACAGGTCTTTTATTTTTTATTATCACCATTCGGTAACTCCGCCGGGGTCGGGGATGTCTCCGCCGCCGCCCTGATTCGGGTCTACCCAGCCGCCCTGATTCGGGTCGACGGGAACATCTCCGCCGCCGCCCTGATTCGGATCAAGCGGAACATCTCCGCCGCCGCCCTGATTCGGGTCTTCGGGGATCTCTGCACCGGCATTCGGGTCAACAGCGTTCGGGTCAGGTGCAACATAGTGAGCACCGTCACAGGTAGGAGCGTTACTTGACTTCCAGTAGCCTGTTATGCCCTTCGGACAATACTGACCTGCTATACATCCTGTTGATGTACACATAGGTGCGTCGATGACTGTCTGACAGCGTTCAAAGTCCATAGGTGTGTCCATGAACATCGTATCTGCGTAGTTTCCGATTATCGAGTTCCATACATCGCAGGCATGGAGCGATGGCGGGAGCTTGAGGTAGTCGTTGTATTCGCGGTAGCCTATTGTTACGCCGCTTACGAAGTCGTAGGTAAGACCTACGAACGTGAGGTTCTGCCAGTCCTCGGAGGTACCTGTCTTACCTACAAGCACCTTGTTGTTGAGGTGTACGCTTGCAGCAGTACCCTGATCTACGACATTCTTGAGCAGACGGTTCATAACGTAAGCCGTCTCTGCGGAAACAGCCTGACGTGCGTTGCCGTCATTGGAGTAAATGACATTGTGGCTTCCGTCTTCTATTCTTGAGATGATGTGAGCCTCATTGTAGACGCCGAGGTTACCGTAGGGAAGGTAAGAATTGACAAGGTTTTCAAGGGTGATACCCCATGTGAGAGCTCCGACTGACAGAGGCGAGTAGGACTCGTCATCGGGGTCGAGTTTCATACCGAGATTCTCAGTGCTGAATTTGAATACCGCTTTTGGCGTGAGCTCCTGACAGAGCTGTGCAGGAACGGTATTGAATGATTTCTGGATGAAGTAGTAGATGTTATACTGGGCATTGGATATACTTATCGAGGTGTCAACCGTGTAGTTTGTCGGCCAGGGTTTGCCGTTTACTTCCATGATGGACTTATCGGTGTATACGCTTCCCCAGTGGATGTGGTCTGTTTCGAGTGCAAGGCCGTATGTGGAGACAGGCTTCATGGTCGAACCTATCTGACGCGGCTCAGTCACGGCGTAGCTGGTCGAGAGCGAGCCGACCTTGGGACCGACATTGCCGACCTGACACATTACCGAGCCGTCATAACGGAGTGCAACGAAGGCAACGTGCGGAATTTCCTCCTCGGCCTGACCGTCAGCGTCAAGGTCGACCCATCTTGTTACCGAACCTCTGTCCATTATGTTGCCGATATCGAGCATCTTGTCCTCGACATATCTCTGCATTTTATGGTCAGTGGTGGAATAGATGCGGTATCCGCCCTTGTTGATGCGTTCGATGGCTTCCTTCTGGGTTTCGAGGTTGAATTGTTCCTTTACGATATCGGCAGCCTCGAACATCATTGCATCGACTTCCCATGTATAGGAACTCTGCTCGGTTTCGAGCTCGACGATATCGACCTCGGGGTGGAGCTCCTTGTACTCAGGGGAGAAGGTGTAAATGATCTTTGTATTGAGGTATTGCTGGTATTCATCGTATGTGATGGCACCGTTCTTGTACATCTGGTAGAGAACGTAACGCTGACGGATGTGGTTATTTGCTTCGCCGTCAACTATGATATTGCCTTCCTCGTCGGTGGTCTCTACCATCGGACCGTAGTATTCGGGGCTTTGCGGTATTACCGCAAGAACTGCCGCTTCCGGTATCGTCAGGTCCTGAACGTCCTTGCCAAAGTAACGTGTTGAGGCAAGCTGTATGCCGTTGACAGGACCGCCGAATGCGATATAGTTGAGGTATTCCTCAAGTATCTCGTCCTTGGAATATGTTTTCTCGAGCTGCATAGCTGAGAAAATTTCGCGTATCTTACGCTGCATGGAGTGCTCGTCATCGCCTGTCAGCTTCTTTATAAGCTGCTGGGTGATGGTAGAACCGCCCTGTTCCGTGTCGTAGAAGTGCAGGAACATATTCAGGAATGCAGAGAATGTACGCTTATAGTCAACACCGTCATGCGAGTAGAAACGTTCGTCCTCGATGCTTGTGAAGGCGTTGCGGACATCCTGCGGTATCTTGTCTATAGAAACGGGGATACGCTGGACATCGGTCTTGATGTGGTTCAGTACAACGAGCTTTTCCTCACCCGTTTCCTCGTCAATTTCTGTGCCGTAGAAGTAGGTGTCGCTTCCTGATTCAAGCGTTGCGAACGTAACGCTTGTTGATTCCTCCATGAAGTCGAGCACATAGATCGTCAGCGCAGTGGCAACGATAGTACCCGTGATTATCATTACGAGGAAGAGCGACAGCAGTGTGGTCACAATAGCTGTGCCGATCTTTTTGAGTACGACAAAGAATTTATTCTTCTTCTTTTTCTTCTTTTTCGGAAGCTGTTCGTTCATCCGTGCAGGATCAGGTCTGCGTACAGGCTGGTTCTGCGGATACTGAGTTCCGCCCTGCGCATAAGCAGGTGCGCCATGCCGTGGAGCAGAGTTCTGCGGCATTGAATTCCTGCTGCGCGGTGCGGGAGCGGAACGCCTGCCTGAAGAACTGCGTCTTGGTGTTTTATCAGTCATTTTGTCAGGTCACCGCCGAGGCGGTGATACTCCTTTCTGTAAAATGATAAGTCACATATTTATACACTATATATTATACCACGTTTGAGACCGTTTGTTAATAGCTGGAGACGATTTTTTTGCAGATTTGTATATTTTAGCAAAAAACGCAAATAATAGACCTAATACTTTCGGCAAAGGAGAGATTCCATGATAAGAACACTCGATAAGCGCATATACCTGATACTCATGACAGCTCTGACTATTTCAGGATTTATCGTGATATGCACTCTCGGACAGTCGATATACCGCCAGAAGCTTGAAAACCGTATATCTGCTTCCGTTACGCCGCCGTCGTCAGTCTGCGAGGTGCGGGAGTATAACGGGCGTATCGGTTTGTTCAAGAGCGGAAGCTCGGCTCCGTACCGCATTATCGACTACAATGTTGCACTCATGCCCGATTTTGACCGTGACCAGCTCCGTGAGGGCGTGGTCATTGAGACGGACGAGGAGCTTCGCCGCTTCATTGAAGACATTGTGACATAATGGGCTACCTGTCCGTGCTGTGATGCTTTTTCTTCCTGCGGACGGAGAAGCCGAAATCGCCGAGCTTGCGGCCGAGGGCAAAGTATTCGCCATGAGCATAGGCGGCGAGTCCGCACTGCTGGAGATTCAGCTTTCCCTTGCTGTCGATGTAGCGTTCATCAACGTCTATGCCGACGATCTCCGCGAGGAACATCGTGTGTGAGCCGAGAGGCTTGCTCTCTGTGACGCGGCACTCAAGGCTGACGGGACATTCTTCAATAACAGGAACGGCGACTTTTTCAGCGGCAGCGGTGTGAAGTCCGCATACCGCGAACTTGTCGGTGTCCCTGCCGCTGCGGACTCCGCAGAAATCGACAGCCTTTACCATGGCTGAGGTCGTAAGGTTTATGACAAATTCGCCCGAATCCCTGATAATATCGTGTGAATAACGCTCGGGGCGTACGGAGATATATGTCATTGGCGGACGTGTGCAGACTATGCCCGTCCAGCCGATAGTGAGAACATTCGGCTTGTCGGGAGTGCCGCAGGTCACGAGTGCGGCAGGTACGGGAGCGAGCAGGGCACTGCCCTTCCAGAATTGCTTCGGCATAGAGAAGCTCCTTTCGTTAAGGATGATCACAGGTATTATAACACTTTTCTGTCAGGATTACAAGGGGGGAACTGCGTTCGGGCAGGCATCCGCAGACTGTGCCGCGGATTTTTCCTGAAACGAACAGGCATGCCTCCCCGTATCTGACAAATTTCGCGTTCGGATGGTGGTATAATAGGGCAGAAAACGTTAAAGAACGGAGGGACAGAGGTGAAGATCGACATAAAATCTGAAAAAGGGACGGCTATTGCGCTCCTGAAAGGTGAAATCGACCACCATTCAGCAATTTCAGCACGCGAACAGCTTGACAGCTTCATTATCAATATGCAGCCTGAGGTGCTGGCAATGGATATGAGCGGGATCACTTTTATGGACAGCTCGGGAATAGGGCTAATCATGGGCAGGCAGAAGCTTATGAAGGAATGCGGCGGCAGGCTCGAAGTGCGCAGTCCGCAGAGCAGCATCCGCCGCGTGCTCAGACTTGCAGGCATAGAGCGGATAGTCAGAATAACCTGATAGGAGGCAGATTATGGAAATACTTAATGAGATAAGATTCAGTATGCCGTCGCTTTCAGTAAACGAAAGTGCGGCACGAGCGGCAGTCTCGGCGTTCATAGTGCAGGCAGATCCGACCGTTGAGGAGCTTTCAGACATACGCACAGCTGTCTCGGAGGCTGTCACGAACGCCATAGTCCACGGCTACCGCGGCACGAGCGGCAGGATAGATATGGTGGTAAGACTTTTGCCCGACCGTGAGATATACATACGTGTCAGGGACAGCGGCTGCGGTATCGCCGATGTGAAAAAGGCAATGGAGCCGCTGTTTACCACTGCTCCCGAGGAGGAGCGTTCGGGACTGGGCTTCTCGGTCATGGAATCATTTATGGACAGACTTTCAGTCAGGAGCGAATCAGGACGCGGCACCACCGTTACCATGCGTAAGAAGCTGGCGGCACATGGCGGCTGAGCTCAGACAGCCGCTCGCTGAGGAAAACCTCGGACTGGTACACCTCTGTGCCAACCGTTTCCGCGGACGCGGCATCGAGTACGACGACCTCTATTCAGCAGGCTGTCTCGGTCTGCTGAAGGCAGTAAAGGCGTTTGATCCCGAGCGCGGCGTGAAGTTCTCAACGTATGCCGTACCCGTGATACTCGGCGAGATAAAGCGGCTGTTCCGCGACGGAGGGAGCATACGCGTCAGCCGCAGCCTGAAGGAGCTTGCGCTGCGCCTTAAAAGTGTGTGTGAAGAATTCGTTCAGCGAGAGGGGAGAGAGCCTGCGATAAGCGAGCTTGCGGAGCTTACGGGTACAGATGCGGCTGACATCACCGAGGCTTTGTGTGCGGCTCAGCCTGTCATATCGCTGACTGCTCCTGATGACGGTGAGGGACAGCTTGACGTACCTGTGGAGGCTCCTGATGAGGCGATAACCGACCTCCTTGCGCTTCGGCAGACAATGTCCCTGCTTCCCGATGAGGACAGGCTGCTGCTTGAACTTCGGTATTTTCGCGGACTGACTCAGTCAAGGACAGCAAAGCTGCTCGGTATCACGCAGGTGCAGGTCTCGCGGCGTGAAAAAAAGCTCCTCGCGCAGATGCGAAAGGAGCTTCTTGGGTGAGGCTCATTCAGAAAATGAGCCGTTCTATTACCTGATTCGAGACGAGAAAGCCCTCGGGCGTGAGCGATACACGACCGTTTTCATATCTCACATACCCCGCTTGCATGAGCGGGGATAGCTTTTTTTCAATGGCGGCACGGTACTCGGGAACATCTGCGAGAGCGAGTCCCTCGGCGAGCCTGAGCCTGAGCATTGCATATTCCTCGAATCCGCACGGATTCTCGTCTGTTATTTCTGTCGGCTGTACGGGTGAGCTGATGAAGCTTTCGATGTCCTGCGGAACAGCAAAACGTCTGCCGTCATAGCAGGAATGAGCGGCAGGTCCGATACCGAGGTAGTCCATACATTTCCAGTATCGGCAGTTGTGACGGCTCTCGAAGCCGGACACTGCGAAATTTGAAACCTCATACTGCGAAAAGCCGCGTTTTCTGAGTTCATTCACCGCGAGCAGATACAACTCCGCTGTCGTGTCCTCATCGGGAAGCGAGGAGCGAACTTCACCGCAGTCGAACGGAGTACCGTCCTCGATCTTGAGTATATAGGCGGAGATGTGCTGTATCGGGAGCGCAGAGAGCTGAATTATCGAATCGGCAAGACTGTCGGCAGTCTGTGTCGGGATTCCGAGCATCAGGTCGCAGGAGATATTGCGGAAGCCTGCATCTGCCGCGTCAAGTACAGCCCTTGCAGCCCGTTCGGCATTGTGACTGCGGCCGAGGAGCCTGAGCTCGTTGTCATTCATTGACTGTATGCCGACCGAAAGCCTGTTTATGCCTGCTTTATGCAGCCCTGCAAGCCTGTCGGGAGTCAGCGTGTTCGGGTTCGCTTCGAGAGTTATCTCAGCGTTGCTGTCGAGGCGGAAGCTGCTGCTTATTTCGGCGAGGACAGCTCCGAGTTGTTCTGCTGTCAGGAGCGATGGAGTGCCTCCGCCGAAATATACCGTATCGACAGTACGTGACCTGTCTGAATAGTGACGTATATTGCGAAGGACCGCTTTAACGTAAAGCTCCGCCTGCACTTTGCTGTAGCAGACGGAGTAAAAGTCGCAGTATCCGCATTTCTTTCCGCAGAACGGAACGTGAATATAGATGCCGAGCGTACTCATTCAACAGGATCTATTCTTATCGCAGGCTCCATTCTGAAGCAGAATGCATTCACAAGTCGCGGTACGATGAACTTGGTCAAAAGCAGACCGATTCCGATGGGAAGTTCATAGTGTGCTACCCAATCATACTCTGTACCCAACAGCTTCGGTGCGTTGAGGTACAGTACAACTATTCCCGCAAAAACGATCAGACTGAATATCGCATTGAAAATAGTAGCTCCCTTGCCGTTGACTATTCTTTTGCCGCAGTTAGAACAAACTCTGCCGTGCGAGTTGAGCTGACCAGCCATTGCCTTTGTTATCGGGTTGAACGTCTTTTCCCCACAGTTGGGGCATTTGTATAGGCTCATAGATTATCCTTTCCTGACTCTTATATTATTATTTTTCCTCAGATTCTTTTACAGGTGTCGGCAGCACTGTACGCTCGGGCACTGTCGGAGAACAGGCACATTCACTGAGCTCTGCGGCGTTTGCTGTCTCAGGGAGTGCCTTCACCCAGCGGAGAGCGTGACGCTTTCTGCGCCTGCTGCGTGACCGCCGTCTGCCGAATATTCGGAAGCTGTTGAGTATGAGGAGTCCGATCGCGGCAGCCGCTGTCGAGCAGGCTGTCCACACGATGTCGGGTTTTTTGAATTTCAGCGATGTCACCACAAGTACAGTCGCAGCAATAAAAAACAGCAGCGGTCCGATACCGCGGAGAGTTATCCTTATCCTGCGGAAAATGTTCCGTGGAAGTGCTTTTGCCGAGGGAGAACACTCAGACACTGCCGACAGAACACACAGTATGAGAAACAGTCCTGCTGCACCTGCAAGAATGTAGTTAACCAGCATTTTCTCCCTCCGTTCCGTTTATGAATCAAGCTTGAGCACGCTCATGAAGGCTTCCTGCGGCACTTCGACAGTACCGAGCTGCCTCATGCGCTTTTTGCCCTCCTTCTGCTTTTCAAGCAGCTTTTTCTTTCGCGTTATATCGCCGCCGTAGCACTTTGCAAGAACGTCCTTGCGCATAGCCTTGACAGTTTCGCGTGCGATTATCTTGCCGCCTATTGCAGCCTGTATCGGTACTTCAAAGAGCTGGCGCGGTATGTTGTCCTTGAGCTTTTCAGCGATCTTGCGCGCTCTTGAATATGCCTTGTCTGTGTGGATGATGAAGCTCAGCGCATCGACAATCTCGCCGTTGAGGAGAATGTCGAGTTTAACGAGCTTGGAGGGCGTATAGCCGAGCATTTCGTAATCGAAGCTTGCATAGCCCTTGGTGCGCGATTTCAGCACATCAAAGAAATCATATACTATCTCATTCAGTGGGAGCTCATAATGCAGCTCAACACGCGTATCATCAAGGTATTTCATATCCTTGAATATGCCGCGTCTGTCCTGACAGAGCTCCATGATATTGCCGACATAGTCTGAAGGAGAGAGAATACTTGCCTTGACCATCGGCTCCTCGGCTGTCTGGATAAGGGCAGGGTCGGGGAAGTTGGTCGGGTTGTCGATGAACTGCACCTCGCCGTTTGTCATTGTGACCTTGTAGATAACCGACGGAGCAGTGGTGATGAGGTCGAGATTGTACTCGCGTTCGAGACGCTCCTGTATTATTTCCATGTGGAGCAGTCCGAGGAAGCCGCAGCGGAAGCCGAATCCGAGAGCGATAGAGGTCTCGGGCTCAAATGAGAGCGAAGCATCATTGAGCTGGAGCTTTTCGAGGGCATCGCGCAGGTCTCCGTATTTCGCTCCGTCAGCAGGATAGATACCTGAGAATACCATGGGATTGCCCTTGCGGTATCCGGGGAGCGGTGCATCACACGGTTTGTCATCGCTGGCACCGGTATCTCCGACCTGTGTGTCGCCGCTAGATATGATGGAAGCCGCAATCTAG
>JAKSQV010000037.1 GCA_024403935.1 Ruminococcus sp.
TCTTGCGAGAACGAGGTCAAATGCATCTACCTTTTCATCTGCATTGATGTCTCCGGGGATAACCTTGACAGGCTTAGGTCCGTCGATCTGAGTTCCTGCCTTTGCTACTATAGCCTCATCAATGCTGAAATTGCTTGTGCCTTCCTCTGTCTCAACGTAGAGGATGTATCCGGAACCTGAGGGAAGCTTATAATTTGTATTTGCGAGCTGAACATATTCGCCGTTTGACTCTGCACTTGCGATATGGTCATACTGTGTTTCGCCTGAAGCGTTTGTATACTGGAGTGAGAGCATCATATTGCCTGAGCCTGATGCTGCTACGCTGAAGCTGTATGAATCCCCTGCCTTGAAGGTTACGGAATCAAGTGACTTCATTGCGCCGTGCCATGCATTGGTTCTGCCTGCTACTGTCAGTGCCTTGCTGCCTGCATAGGCTGTTCCGCCTGTTGATACGGAAGCTCCGCCTCTGCCTTCCCACTCGTTGCTGCTGCTTTCGAATGTGTCATGGTAATAATATCCGTTTGCATCGGGAGTTATGGGCTCGCGTACTACCGGTGCATTCGGGTCAGCAGGAAGATCCTTGCCGTCGCTCTGCATTGTAACTACGAATGTAGATACGCTGTTTGCGGGAAGCTGTGCGAAGAATGACTCGCCGTTTGCTTCCATTCCCTTTGTTGATGCGATATTCTCGCTGCCTGATGTTCTGTAGCGGTCAACGTTTGTTATGCTTCTTCCGCTGAGTGAGAACTGCTGTGATACTTCGCTGCTGCCCTTATTGATAGCAACGATTGTTGCCTGTGTATCGCTGTGCTTGTATGCTGATACGAGGATGTTGCTGTTGGGCTGCTCTGTTGCGTCGATACGTACATCTCCGGGACGTACCCACTTGGAGAACTGTGCCATTGCATAGCCTCTCTTGGATATTCTTCCGTTATCCCAAAGCGGGCTGTACTGACGGCGGATGTACCACCATACGTAAGCATTCATGTTTCCGACAACCATTGCGTTGTGGATGTTCTCTGCTACCTGTACGCCCTCGGGCCAGCGGTCAGCGGAGTTCGCATCACTGTTCGGAACATAAACCTCTGTCATCCAGATCTCCTTGCCGCAGTTTTCAAGTGCGGGGAAGTCCATTGCGCTGCGCTGTGTTCCATAGAAGTGTGTACCGAACATATCGCAGTTTGCCATTGCCTTTGAATCATTAAGGATAGCATTGTAGTAATCCTTGCTGTAGCTGAAACTCTCAGGCGACATCATCTTTGTGTCTGTGCCTGCTGTTACGGAAGGTCCGTAATTTGCAAGGAACGATGCACATCTTGCAGGTGCCCAGTATGTCCACTCACCTGACCAGTCAGGCTCGTTCTGTACTGAGATGGAGTTGAGCTGTATGCCCTTGCCGTTGCAGAACTTGATGAAGTCATTGAGGTGCTTTGCGTACTGTGCCTCTGCTCCGTTGTTGAGTACATACTGTCCGCCTCTCGGGCCGCCCGAACCGTTGCTTCTCATTGAAGCAGGCGGGTTCCACGGAGTTGCAAATATCGTTGCACCGAGCTTTGCTGCTCTTTGTGCGGTAGGAATTGCGTTGTTCCAAGCATTCTGCTGGTCGCTTACGAAGATTCTCAGGATAGTGAGTCCCAGCTCATTAGCACCGTTTCCGAATGCTGTCTGGACCTGATCTGCTGTCATATCACCGCCTGCTCCGTATTGTGTGTTAACACTCTGCCACTCGGGGTGGTTCATTCCTCCGAAGCCGCGTATCCTCTGATATGTCTTGTTTGTGTTGATCGTACACGCACTTGCTGCGTCTGCGTCAAGCTCTTGTGTAAATGTGCCTGTCGGAATTACCGAAGCAGCGGAAAACATCATTGTTCCCGCAAGCACTCCCGAAAGCACTGACTTGAACGTTCTTATCCTGCTCATAGTCGATTCCTCCTTTTTGATTTAATCCCTGACTTTTTTTCTTCAATATTATTTGAATTATACTTATAGTATGTTCATTATACGTTAATATATAGGAGTCGTAAACCCACAATTTGCAAGAAAGGTGGATAAAATAGCTGCGCGTATTGTTTTTATTCCAAAAAAGTATTGACACAATATATAATTTATTATATACTAAGTATAGCGGCTTTCGCTTTATTACGGCTGAGGTGAACAAATTGCCGTTTGCGAAATGCAGCACACGGGATGATGATCCGCAGATTGGCGGATATACGACCAGGAGGTCTAAGAAATGAATAAACCGAAGCGGCCGATAATATGTGTCGTTTCTGCCGAAGCAAACAGTATCGAGCAGAGGCAACTGTTATCCGGCATCATCGAAAAAGCACAGGAGTACGGCTATGACACTGCTGTTCTCTCAAACATCTACAATCCAAATATCAGCGTTATCTCGCTCGAAAGCGAAAACAGGATCTATGAGCTTGTCCACTCGGAGCAGATCTCCGCAGTAATACTGATCTCAGAATCATTCGTCAACGAGCAGATACGCGAGGCTATCGCAAATTCCATGCTCAGCAAAGACGTACCGATGATAATTCTCGGTGCTCACCTTGAGGAGTTCCGGGATCCCAAATTCACGTTCCTCAACACAGGTGACGAGGACGATTCCGAGGAGCTTGTCGATCACCTTATCGAAAAACACGGCTTCACCAACATCGACTTTCTCACGGGAAACGACTACATCGAACTGTCGCGCAAACGCGCTGAGGGTTACAGACGCTCTCTTCGCAAGCACGGTATCCCCGTCGATGAGAGGAAGATACACTATGGCGACTTCTGGACGACATCAGGCGAGGAGCTTGCGGATAAATATGCAAACGGGTCTCTGCCTCTGCCTCAGGCTGTCGCGTGTGCAAACGACTATATGGCATACGGCATGCTTGACGAATTCAGGCGAAGCAATATCCGCGTACCTGAGGATATTACCGTTATCAGCTATGATTACATCGCCAAGCGCATCATGCACTATCCCATGCTCACAAGCTATCAGCGTAACCGCGCCGATCTCGGAAGAAGTGCGGTGGAGATAATCCATTGCAGGCTTGAAGGCATTCCCGAGCCTGATTTTGTGCCCCCGAAGGGCAGATTCATCCTCGGCGACAGCTGTCCGTGCGGAAAAAATCTCGACGAATACTTTACTGAGCTCAATGACGTAAAAATCAAGAGAGACTTTGAAGCGTGGAATCTGTTCAGCTCACTCGATCAGGAGATAACCGAAAGCAAGAACCTCGATGAATTCGTTGAGATACTCGGAAAATTCCACTGGCTGATACGCGATGCCCGCAACATCATGCTGTGTCTCCAGTCAAACTGGTACGATCCCTCCTCAGAGGTATCCGAGATAATGTCCTGCCGAAGCGTTATGCCGTGGCTCGATAATTCACCGTTTGAGGCGCACCGATTCGACTTTGCGGAGATCTTCTCCCGCCATTCCTCACCTGCGGTATACTACTTCAATCCTGTCTTCTTCGGACAGCGTATTTTCGGGCATATTGTGATCAGATACGATACTCCCGACACCTATGATGACATCTTCCGCAACTGGATAAAATCCGTCTCGATATGTCTCGAATTCCTGCGTATGAAGAACGATATACGCTACCTCACAAGCTGTCAGAACCTCTCGGAGCAGCGTGACACCCTCACGGGAATGTACAACGCGGCAGGTCTTGAAAGAGCCTATAATTCGGCGGTTCTCCACGGCAACAAGGAGATGTACTTCGTTATGCTGAGGATATGCCTCTCCGAAGAAAGCATCTCCATAGCAAACACTGACGACAGGATAAAGGCTATACTCGATGCATCACGCGCTCTTGACGAGTTCTGCGGAAACCACGATATATGCGGTCATATCAATGACAACACGCTGATATGCGTCGTTCAGAGAAACGCCGCTCCCGAGCTTATCGCAGACTGCGTTTCGGCAATACTGCTCCAGCACAAGAAGTATATGGAGTACTATGGTGCCGATTCATTTGTCTGCGTGTGTGAACAGTGCTCGGGAATATCCTATAAGGAAATCTACGAAAAGTGCTCAGCCGAAGCAGACATCAAGGCAAAAGCACTCGATGAAAAGAAGATAATCAGCCATTACAGAGAGATGGAGGAGATCAGGAGCTACGTTTACTCGCGTCCTACCGAAACGTTCGACAGCGAATCCCTCCACAATCTTTTCCCCGGAAGCACAGGCTACCTCCGAAGCGTCTTCAAGCAATGCTTCGGTATCAGCTTCCATAAGGACTGCATAATCGCACGTATTGCAAAGGCAAAATACTACCTTTCGACAACCACGCTCAATGTCATTGAGATCTCCGAAAAATGCGGCTATCTCGACAGCAAATACTTCCTGAGGCAGTTCAGCATGGTCGTCGGAATGACACCGATCCAGTATCGTGTGAGCATCCAGTACTGATACTGCATTTTTCAGACAAAAATAAAAAGAGCTGTACAGAAGTACAGCTCTTTTTTATCAGGTAGAATCAAACGAGGGAGAATTTTCCGTCCTTGCCATCAACGACATAGTAAACCATGTTATCTTCACACTTTACATATACGTTAACGATCTTGGGAGACTTTACGCCGGACTCCTTCTTTGCTCTTGCGATAAGATCACCTGATGCGATCTGTGCACCAAGATACTCAACATAAAGAGTCTCAGCAGCTGCCTTTTTAGCAGCAGGCTTCTTTGCAGCGGGCTTCTTAGCAGCAGGCTTCTTTGCATCGGAAGCCTTCTTTGCAACAGACTTCTTTGCATCGGAAGCTTTCTTTGCAGCAGGCTTATTAGCAGCGGGTTTTCTTCCGGGTTTCTTTGCAGCGGCAGTCTCCTTAGCAGCAGGAGCCTTCTCAGCAGCCTTTTCAGGTGCCTTTACCTCTTCAGCCTTCTTTACAACATCAGCCATGATTAATTCCTCCGTTCAGATTACTTGTTAACAGCGTTCTTGAGAGCCTGACCTGCCTTGAAAGCAGGAGCCTTTGAAGCGGGTGCAGTCATCATCTTCTTTGTCTGGGGATTGATAACCTGCTTTGCCTTTCTGTCACGTACCTCGAAAGAGCCGAAGCCAACGATGGAAACCTTTTCACCGCTTACGAGAGCATCAGTGATAGCAGCGATAACAGCATTTACAGCAACCTCTGCATTCTTTTTTGTGAAGTCAGTCTTTTCAGCAACAACGCTGATAAGTTCAGTTTTTGTCATATATTTATCCTCCATTTTGAATTTTATATTTGCATTATATACCTTTTACCTCTCTTTGTCAAGGAATTTGCAAAAAAAAGACATTTCGACCGATTCTACGGCATCCGCAATCCTTTTTTTATCGAAAACAACCATAGAAATCGGCTATTTCCCGTCACGAGAGCTGTGAATCGCCGTAATCGCGCAGTTTTTCATTCCTTTTCAGCTGTCAGTTCGCCGTCAGTAAGGTCAACGCAGATAACGTCTCCTGCCGAGAGGTCGCACGAAATGATCTTCTTAGCAGCAAGAGTCTCCACCTTGCTTTGGATAAAGCGGCGGAGCGGTCTGGCACCGTAATTCGGATCATATCCGCAGTCTGCAATATATTTTTTTGCAGCATCGCTGACTGTCAGTCCGATATGCCTGTCCTCAAGACGTTTGCAGAGGTCTGCAAGCATCAGGTCAACAATGTTCATTATCTCATTTCTTGTCAGCGGCTTGTAGAATATTATCTCATCAAGGCGGTTAATAAATTCAGGGCGGAACTGCTTTTTCAGCAGTGCCTCAACATTTGCACGTGCTTCATCCGTTATACAGCCGTTCTCGTCTATGCCTTCGAGAATATACGAGCTGCCAAGATTAGAAGTCAGAATGATTATCGTATTCCTGAAATCGACGGTCCTGCCCTGCGAATCGGTTATACGTCCGTCATCGAGTACCTGAAGCAGTATGTTGAACACATCAGGATGTGCTTTTTCGATCTCGTCAAACAGTACCACTGAATACGGCTTGCGGCGGACAGCCTCTGTAAGCTGACCTCCCTCGTCATAGCCGACATATCCGGGAGGCGCACCGATAAGGCGGCTCACGCTGAATTTCTCCATATATTCGCTCATATCGATACGGATGATGTTCTTCTCATCGTCGAACAGTATCTCAGACAGTGCCTTTGCAAGCTCCGTCTTGCCGACTCCGGTAGGTCCGAGGAACATGAACGAACCGATAGGTCTGTCAGGAGACTGTATGCCTGCACGCGAACGCAGTATCGCTTCGCTTACCTTTTCAACTGCTTCGTCCTGATCGATAACACGCTTGTGAAGAAGCTCGCTGAGATGCAGTACCTTTTCCTTTTCGCCCTCCATGAGCTTGGCGACAGGTATTCCCGTCCAGCGGCATACTATCTTTGCTATCTCGTCCTCAGTGACTCTGTCGCGGAGCAGCCGCTCGCCGGTGTGCTCCTCCTCAGCCTTCTGTTCAAGCTCCTCAAGCTTTTTCCTGAGCTGCGGCAGTCTGCCGTATTTCAGCTCTGCCGCCTTATTGAGGTCATACTCGCGCTCTGCCTTGTCTATCTCTCCGTTCAGGGATTCAAGCTCCTCTCTCAGCTTCTGCACAGCCGAGATGTCCTGCTTCTCGTTCTCCCATTTCGCCTTCATTGTGTCAAACTGTCCGCGCAGTTCAGAAAGCTCCTTCTGAATCTCAGCAAGATGCTCCTGCGATATGCTGTCGCTCTCTTTTTTGAGAGCAGCCTCCTCGATTTCGAGCTGAACAATCTTTCTTGAAATAACATCAAGCTCGGTAGGCATCGAATCCATCTCCGTGCGGATAGTCGCACACGCCTCGTCAATGAGGTCGATAGCCTTATCGGGCAGGAAGCGGTCGGTGATATATCTGTTTGAAAGCACAGCCGCAGAAATAAGCGCATTATCGCTTATCTTCACGCCGTGGAACACCTCGTAGCGTTCCTTCAGTCCGCGAAGAATGGATATGGTATCCTCAACTGTCGGCTCATCTACCATTACAGGCTGGAAGCGGCGTTCAAGAGCAGGGTCCTTTTCGATGTACTGGCGATACTCGTTGAGCGTGGTCGCTCCGATGCAGTGCAGCTCTCCCCTTGCGAGCATGGGCTTAAGAAGGTTGCCGGCATCCATTGCGCCGTCGCTCTTGCCTGCACCCACTATTGTATGAAGCTCGTCAATGAACAGGAGTATCTGTCCGCTGCTGTTTTTTATCTCATTCAGTACAGCTTTCAGACGTTCCTCAAATTCGCCGCGGTACTTGGCACCTGCAACGAGAGCTCCCATATCGAGTGAAAACAGCTTGCGGTCTTTCAGACTGTCGGGAACATCGCCTGCCACGATACGGAGCGCAAGCCCCTCAGCGATGGCCGTCTTGCCGACACCCGGCTCACCGATGAGCACAGGATTGTTTTTGGTCTTGCGTGACAATATGCGTATCACATTGCGTATCTCACTGTCGCGTCCGATAACAGGATCAAGCTTGCCGCGGCGTGCGAGACCGACAAGCTCCTGTCCGTACTTGGTGAGAACATCGTAGGTATCCTCAGGATTTTCAGAGGTCACACGAGTGTTGCCACGCACCGACATCAGTGCCGATAAAAAGCGGTCACGCGTAATGCCGAACGCACGGAAAATGCTGCTGACGTCTCCGTCTCTGCTGTCTGTCAGTGCGAGCATGACGTGCTCTACAGAAACATATTCGTCCTTCATGTTTGCGGCTATGCTCTCGGCAGAAATCAGGACGCGGTCGCCCTCGGCAGAGATACCTGCCGCGCTTCTGCCGCTGCCCGTCACCTTGGGAAGCATATTGAGCTTTTTGTCTGTCTCGTTTTCAAACGAGGCGGCATCGACATCCATTTTTCTGATGAGCTGAGGTATGAGGCCGTTTTCCTGCTTGATCAGACCTGCCAGAAGATGCAACGGCTCGATAACGCTGTTTGAGAGCATTTCGCCTATGCTCTGAGCCTTTCTGATCGCATCTATCGTTTTCTGCGTATATTTCTCTGCATTCATATCTCTTTCCTCCTATTTCGTTTATCACTTTGAACGTACTACACAATATATGTTTTCAACATTTGTCCGTACCGCATTTCAAGCTCGGGAGCTGCTGCTCCGAAGCCGTGCGGATTGGCAAAAAAAGTCTTTACAGCAAGATCAAGATCGCCGATATACCTGCCGATAGCTTCTCCCACCTGTTCATCTGTAAGTCCGACAACATTCAGAAGCCGCCGTGTATAGCTGCCCGAGGCGATATCCCACTCAGGCTTGCCGCATCCGGCTTCCGAAAGCTTCAGGCTTTCCATTCGTGACCTGTACAGAAAGAAGCTGTTGAAAAGCTCGGTCAGCCTGTCGCTCTGTGTGCGTATCTGTACCCTAAGCGTACCGAGATACCTGTCAGGTGTACGGTCAAGTTCCACTTTATAGCTTATCGTGGGACGATATTTGTACTCCAGAGCTGTCCGCATCGTCATCATGCTCGCCGACCGCTGCTGCTGTATCTGCATCGCGCCGCCTATAAGTTCCTCGATACAGCTGAATATTCCGCGCATTCGCATTTCAGGAGTCACGCACGACAGCCGCTCTGCAAGTATCTGATTGATGAGGTTGGAGCGGCTTGTCCCGAGCCTGTATGCCTGTTCATCAACTGCCTTTATTACGTCATCCATGAGTACAAGACTGTAAACGCTTCTCTTCATAGCTGCCACCTCCTTCGTTTATATTATACCCTTGTCTATATAATTTGTCAAGCGGATTATATAATTTTGTTTGCAAGTTTTCAAGCGTAAAAAAATGCACCTCTTGCGAGGCGCAAATGCGGTCCATACGATAAAATCGTTTAGCACTGTCGGACCGAGCCATAGATATAGTTAAAACAAGTTATTGAGAATAGAAAACATGAAAAAATTACAAATGAAAGGGAATAGTTTTATTAAAAAACTAATTCTGTTTCTATGGCGAGCAGTTGAATTAATATCCAGTATCAAGCACATGAGAGGGGAGGGTACCTGATACCGAATACTAATTTTCTTCAATTGCTGATATTATTATATAGCAGAAGAATCCGCTTGGCAATATATATTCATACACAAAGCTGCATTATAATGCACTTTTTGCGGCTTTTTCGCAGTTTTTATTGTTATTTTTTTATTAACAAGTTTATTGTATTTTCTTGTTAACTTTGCATTAACATAAATTTCACGTTCATTTGCTTGTTTTTTGAGCGTTAAAAATCTGTTAAAAAAATTCGGTAATTGTATGTACACAATCCGTCTGCAGTCCTGCTTTGATATATCTATCTGCAAAAAAGCCGCAGGAACTTTTGCCCCTGCGGCTGACCTGACTAATCTATCATGAACTGGTTCTTTGTGCCTGTGATCTCATATTCGCCTGCGCTTTCGCCGTCAATCAGAATCGACACCTTATCGCCGGTGCTCAGATCCGGCAGGAACATTACTGCTGACATAAAGTCATTATGCGGCGTGAGCCTTCCCTTTTCCCTGCCGTTGACACAGAATGTAAGCTCGCTGTCTGCCGCTCCGCCATCTCCGAAACCAAAGCCGACATACGGAGCTGACGAGGTCTTCGGCTCTGTGAATCTGCTTCCCGCAGCAAAAACCGTTCCGCCCGTATAGTTAAGCACCGAGGCATAGATTGAATGCTTCTCCTCCTTGGTACCGCCGGAAATGTACATCGTTCCGCCATTGATATTGACCGTACCCCTGGATTTGATGCCGTTTGTACCGCCGAGAACAGTGAGCTTTCCGTCATTCACGGTAATTTCATCATGGGCATATATTCCTGATTTTACGGAGTTTATCGTATATGTACCGCTTTCGATGATAATATCATCATCGCTTGCAATGCCATGGCGGTTGCCTGCCGTTATCTCAAGGCTTCCGCCGCCCTTTATCCTGAGTGTATCATTCGAGAAGATAACACCGTCATAGACCTTGTCCTTCACGGTATCCCTGAGATAGTTCGTGCTTCCGTCAGCAAGCTCTATTGTGCACTTCTTTGCTTCCTCTATGAAAACCGCGGGTCCTGTAGTGCAGGTGATGTCAACGCCGTCAAGAACTATACCGACCTTTTCTTCGGTAGCTGTACTTACAAGTATCTGCCCTTCCGAAGACTTACCTTTGAAGCGGTACTTTCCGCCTGCTGTGATCTTGACAGCAGTACCTTCAATGGTCACGTTGCTTCCGCTTGCAGTCGGCTTTGCACCGAAGGTTATCTCCGCATCGTAAGTCTTTTCCTCAGCGGCAGGAGAATCTGTTCCCGATGAACTCTGACCGCCTCCTGAACCCGCCTGAGTCGTCTTAGCCTGACCGCCTGACGAGCCGCCTGAGCTTTTTCCGCCGACAGTTGTACCTCCCGCCTTCTGAGCGGCTGTTGCCATTGTGGATTTTGTATCAGTCGTACCCGAGGTCGTTTTTTCAGACTTTCCTGATTTGCCAGTTGTCGTACTCGCCGCCGTAGTTTTTTCGGCAGTTCCGTCAGTTGTATCTGTAACAGCAGCAGTCGTATCAGCGATGTCGCTGTCGTCAGCATCGCTGCCGCATGAAACTGATGCAGCAAGCATTGCAAGCACAGCCGCTGCTGCGGCAAGCTTTTTATAATTCATAGTATTCTCCCCTGTCTATAATATTCTCTAATTATGGAAATTGCCAGACCGTCAAACAGCCTGACAAACTCCGATATATAATGTATAATTCTATCAGCTTTCGTATATCTTGTCATCGTATTTGAAGAATACGAGATTAATGGTCATATTTCCGTTGAGGGCGCGGAGCTCATCAATGAATTTCTTCTGGTCGAGATCCTCACTCACATCCACCGAGTAGATAAGCTCGAACAATGTGCCGAAGTTTGTGGTCTTGACTCTCCTGAGCTTGGAGAAGGTGGTGTACTTGTTGAGAACAGGATCAAACACGCCCTGATAATCAAGATTTTCGGGAATAGTGATCTTGAGTGTCATGTGTCTTGTCTTGCTTGCGCCAAAGCCTACCTCATTCAGCACGAACATTATGATGCCGAGTATAACACAGAACACTACTGCAAATCCGATATATCCGATACCGCAGGCAACACCTGTCGCCATTGAGTAAAAGATGTAGGCAATATCCTTCGGATCGCCTGCAACGCTTCGGAAACGGACAAGTGTGAACGCACCTGCAAGAGTAAGTGCTCCTGCCGTAGAATTGATAAGTATGAGGATAAGCGCGATTATCGCAGGGAGCATTATCATTGTCAGGACATAGCTCTGTGAGCAGCCCTCCTTGCGGTGTGTCAGCATATAGATAAGGCTGATGACAAATCCGAGGACAAGTGCCGCTCCGACGCAGGCAAAGAATTGTCCTGCTCCGACCGTTGAAGTCGGTGTGCTGCTTGTAAAGATAGATTCGTCGCTGATTTCGTTTATGACGTTGCCAAAGATATTCAACGCTGTATGCATTATGTCACACACTCCTGTTCAATAATATATTGTTCTTTACTACCGATATTCCCGAGACATACACTTTGCTGCTCTCCGAGACCTTCTCACGGATATAATTGGTATATGCCATTCCGTATTTTGAAAAGCTGGTCTTGAATATCCCGAGCTCGGAGAGCTTCCGCACAAGCCAGTCCGGTATGGCATCGCTCACCTTTACCTCCATGAGACGCTGATCGGAACGGATTATCTGGTTTCCGTAGCTTTCGTGATCGAGTCCGAGGTCATAGCGGCGTTCGGTGATCTTCCTGTCGAAGGTAAGGCGGAAATCGCTGTTATCCTTGCCGAAGAAGGCTTCACGCTGGTAGCTGATGTACTGCTTGGGCTGTATCGGGTAATGGTCGAGAAAGGCATCAAGCTCGCTGAAGACCTGCCCTGTTATGTACTTCTTCACAGCAGGTTTTTTTCGCGTTGCAAGGTACTCGGCGCTCTCGCCAAGTGTCATGGAAACGCGCCTTTTCGTCACAACACCGCCTATCTTCTTCTTGATCTCCAGAAAAACAAGAGAGTCGTCCGATGCAGGCGAATAATAACTGCGCAGCCTTATTTTCTCTTTATAGTAGGGCTTTGAAAGCGATTCGCGTATAAGGTAGTCATCAGGGGTATCATAGTATATGTTGTATATGCCGTACTCCTTGCCGCCCACGCAGTACTTATCCGGCTCCATATACTTGCGGATCTCCTCGGCGAGCTCCGCGTACTGCTGCATATCAAGCAGGAACTTTATCTCTTTTCTCGCAAAGGTATTTATAGCCATACGCTCGTGGATCCGACAGCTTCGCGGTAATGGGCGAAGCCGCTGCCGCCTCACATTCAACTCCTTTCGCAAGCTTCTTAACTTCTATTATATCTGTCCAGTCTTAAAATAGTCTTAAAGTATTACCACTCATTCAATAAACCGTCTGTAATATTCTCAGACAAAGTCTGTCCCTCCGTATGCAACGAGAAGCTTTCTCATCAGCACGAGGTCATAGGTATCAAGAACGTTATCATTGCAGATGTCGTACCTGTCAAAGTTCTCACCGCCGCATTGATCTTCGCTTTCACCAAGCAGGAATCTGCTCAGCCTTACAAGATCGGAGACCGTACATCTCGGGTCTGTTTCGGGAACGGTGGCGGTTGTAGTAGTCACAGTCGTCGCGGAAGTGGTTGAGGTCGTCGTACCGCCGCTCCTGCTTCTGAGGTATTCATCTATGATGTCCGTCCAGCAGCCGCCTATCAGACGGTAGCCGTCGTTGTTCGGGTGTACGCCGTCAAAGAGCAGCTCTGCCTTGTTAGCGTCATTTATTCCGCTGCCCGCAAGAGAAACGTGAAGATTCGGATACTTCCCGTCAGACTGGCACACGATGTCATTGTAATCCTTTACCGCCTTGCTCACGCTCATTTCGACCGCAGCATCATCATACTGTGTCTGCCAGTCCGCAGAATGGCGGTAATTCATGAACCAGTCGCGTACGCCCTCACGATTGGGAGAAGCAGCGGGTATCGTACTGATAAACAGGACCGACTCCTCAGGGATATTTGAAATGATATACTCTACAAGCTCCTCAAGGTCCTTACGATTTTCTCCCATATCACGATTGTCGATAATGTTGTTCGTACCGATCTGGAGCGTTACGATGTCGGGCTTTTTCTCCTGTAGGCATTTGCTCTGCTGAAGCGTTTCAAGAATTCCGCTGCGTCCGGGGTAAGCCTTGATCGAATAGCCGCTGTATCCCGTGTTCTCATTGTCAAACTGAAAGCTTTCGCCTGTTGCGGGATCGGTATATTCAGGAGACCATCCGCCGTCCTTTGCGCCTACCATGTCGATACTGTAACCCTTTTCCGTCAGTCCGTGATAGAGGAACTTCCGGTACGAGCCTGTATATTCGGGCACATAGCCGTCCGTGATCGAATCGCCTATGCACATGATCTTTATAGTTTCCGCCTCATCGGCAGCAGTGTCAGCCGTCGAAAAGAACGGTACCGAAGCTGCCGCGCTGACTGCCGCAGACAGTATGGAAATAAGCTTTTTCATAAAGCCCTCCTTTGATTTACGGAGCAATGTATCAAAAATACACCATGTCAGTATCAATCGGCTATACTGCGTATATGATAGTACCATTTACGCCTCATTAATAATAGCACAGTCTGTCTCTCTTGTCAATTAATTAAAGAAGTTTAAGAAGAATTAAGCAAAAAAGAGCCGCCATATACGCAACTTCGCAATTTTTGGTTATTCATGCTCAACCGTCAAATAATATTATATATTTACCTTCA
>JAKSQV010000038.1 GCA_024403935.1 Ruminococcus sp.
GTAGTGACTCTGTCTCCGAGAGTAAAATTCTCCATGCGTCCGTTGTTTACGGTGTAGTCGGAGATGACCTTGTCGGTGACTTCTTGTCCTATTCCGTAGAGCTTTACAACGGCTGCAACAGCAGTCATATTATATACGTTGTAGATGCTGTTGAGTTTTGGTGTGTATTCGTGACCGTCTGCTGTAAATACAGGCTTTTCGAGGTCTATACCTTCAGCCGTGATGTACGGCTCATAGTTACCGAAGCCGCATTTCAGACAAGAGAATCTTCCTATATGAGAGTACTGGTAGAACTCATATTCAAGCGGATCACCGCAGAAAGGACAGAATCGTCCTTCAGAGGCTTCAAAAGTCTTATCTGTCGCGAAAGCATATCTGTCGGCGCGGAAATATTTTATGCCGCTGCTGTTCGGGTTGGCTTTACCGAGACGAGCTGTGTTCGGATCATCGCCGTTCAGGATGAGATTGCCGTCAAAAGTCTTGCAGAAGGTGTTTATCTTCTGGATAAGTGTTTCCATTTCGCCGTTTCTGTCGAGTTGGTCGCGGAAGAAATCGAGAACGACAAGAGTCTCAAGCTTTAGTTGTGAGTACACTACAGGAACGTGGCTCTCATCTGTTTCGAGAATGAGATAGTCTGCGTCAACTTTTCCCGAGCCGTCACAGTAGCGGAGCAGGAGAGAGCATATTCCTGTGTCGAGGTTGTTTCCCTCTTTATTGATGATGATCTTTTTACCGCTCTGTTCAAAAAGCTGTGCAACGCAGTTAGTGACTGAGGTCTTGCCGTTAGTACCTGTAACTGCGATGATCGGGCAATCAACCCTGAACATCTTACAGCATTTTCCATTTGTGAGATGCCACAGGACAATGCCTGGGAGATTGCCGGCGTTCCGTCCTAAAAGGCGCAGAACTCCGACGATGATCTTACCTATGAGTATAAGAAGTCTGTTCAAAATATCTCTTCCTTTATTCCTTATAGCTTATTCTTCCGTCTTCTGAGAATTCAACGAAGCCGCGCTTCTTTGCCTCGCGTATTCCAAGGGATACAGCTGCTTCAATCGTGGGAGTAACTCTTGTGAAGCCGAAAAGGTGAGCTGTCTCGCGGAGAAGGTCTTCGCGCAGCATTGCTATCTGCTCGGACATTATGAGCTTGATTCCTGACGCTATTTCCTCAGGAGCTATCTCGTCCATTGTGCGTCTGTTTTCATCGGAGCAGACTGCACGGCATGTATCATAACTGTCGGGATTCTGCTCCGGAAGCCAGAGAAAGTCGTTCTCGCCCGCACTGATTGATACTGCACCGCTTTTCTCAATTGCACTGTCGGCAGTTGCTTTTGTATTGGGAGTTGTTCTTGCTACACCAAAGCAGGCGAAAAGCTTCTTCGTGAGAGCTGTTCGGCTTATCGGGGCTTCGGCGGCAAGGATGTCGCCGACACATTTGATTATCTTTTCTTCGCCAGTCTCGTTGAAGATTTCACTTTTGCCGTAATTCTTCACCTTGAACGGAATATACTTTTCACATCTCTCAGTAAGAGGGCTGACTTCGACTGTTTCAAAGACGAGTTCCTGCTTCTGAGGTGCAGGCTCATCTTCTTCAGGAGTGGGAGGAGAATTCCTGCGTTCGATAATTGCAGCTATCTCGTCCTCTATCTTCTTGATAACCTTATCCTTGTTGTCAATCCAGTCGAGAATATACACATTCATTGTGTTCCAGCCGAGACCGCGGAGCACGGATGCCTGTGACAGATGTCTGTCTTTGGCTGTGCTGTTGAGATAGTTCGATTTCGTACCGCAGCTTATTCCGAGTATGTAACGCGATTTGTCAGCGGGATCTGCAACTGCCACATCTATCTTGAAGTCTGAGCAGCCGACCGAGCATTCAGCAGTATATCCGCGGTCGCGCAGTTCTGCGGCAATAACACTGCCGAATTCTGCTGTAGGAGCGGATGAGCCCCCTCGTACAGCAAGAGCATTTCTGCCATTTGCAGCGAATTCAAGAAAGCCCTTTAGTCCCTCTACACCGTCAGAGCGTGTGCGTGAGAGGTCGATCATTTCGGGCGTGATGACTGAGAATACTATCATCTGGCACTTTGAACGAGATATTGCGACATTAAGTCGTCTCCAGCCACCGTCACGGTTGAGGGGACCGAAGTTCATGCTGACCTTGCCCTCTTTATCAGGACCATATCCGATTGAGAACATGATAACGTCTCGCTCATCACCCTGAACATTTTCAAGATTCTTAATAATAATAGGTTCATACTGTTCGTTAGCCCACTGTTCAAGCTCAGGACGTTCCCTGTATGCATCCATAAGCATATCGTCTATGAGGTTCTGCTGCGGCTGACTGAATGTAACTACGCCAATACTGAGCTTTCTGAGGGTTGGGTCTTCCAGACGGCGCGATATCTCGTCAACAATTGCTTTTGCCTCAGCCTTGTTGGTGCGTGTGGAGCTTTTATCGTAGTAGCCCTCAACGTGTACCCAGCTTACTTCGGAGATCTGGTCATCAGGAGAGGGGAACGTAAAGAGCTTGTTATCATAGTACTTGGCATTGCTGTATGCTATGAGGCTCTCATGCTGCGAACGGTAGTGCCAGAGCAGATGCTCCTGAGGCATTGACAGTGCAAGCCAGTCATCGAGTACACTTTCAAGGTCTTCTTTTTCATAGTTTTCCTCATCGGCCTGATTTGACGAGAAAAAGCTTGTAGGCGGAAGCTGTTTCGGGTCGCCTACGACTATGACGTTCTCGCCGCGTGCGATAGCACCTACTGCCTCGCAGGTCGGTAGCTGGGAAGCTTCATCAAAGATGACAAGGTCAAATTTCGGGTAAGAGGGATCAATGTACTGAGCGACGGATATAGGGCTCATAAGCATTACAGGACACATTCTACGCAGAAGGTTGGGAATGCTGTCAAAGAGCTTGCGTATCGACATCATACGTCCGTTGCTCTTTATTGCTTTTTGCAGTATGCCTATTTCGGAGCTTGCAGCTGAAGCACCTGCAGCAGGAATCTTTGCGGACAACTCAGCAACGAGCTGATTTATTGTGAGATTTGAGAAGTTGTCAAGAGCTTCTCCGTACTTGCGTATGGTTTCCTCAAACAGTGTTCCCTGGAACTTTGAGAGGACAGGACTTGATGATATGGTCGAAGTGACGATTGCACGGCAGAGGTCGCAGTCGAATCCGTTTAGCAGCTCGTCCGAGCGTACTTTGCCTGCAAGGAAGCTGTCGGCAACGTTTCCTATACCGAGTTCTGTGAGCTTGTTGCATATAGTGACGATACCCGACCATTCCTTGAGCTGTGGAAGTGCTTCAATAACACTGTCAGCCTGTGATGCAGCCGCCTCGGACCAGTTTTCAGGATTGTCAAGAGCATCCGGAACGAGCGAGAACTCATTTCCGAGAGCTGTTATGATATCGTCAAGACGCGAGAAGTCTGCTGAGATACTTTCTGATGCAGCCATTGAAGCCTGCTTGGCAGACGGCTCACCAAATCCTGAAACGAGATACTGTGCAAGTTTTGACTTCTCATCTGCATTGAACGGTGCATTTGTCAGCTTGCTCCGAAGGGTATCTGAAAGTGAGACAGCCCTTTCAAGAGTCTCCCAGTCAGTGTTCTCCCCCTGCCAAAGTGCTCCGAACATTGAGGTAAGATCGGTCTGAGCGTTTGATATCTCATTGCTGAGCAAACCAAGCTGATTGAGTTTTTCAAAATGCTGTACGATGTTCTGTTTTGTTATGTTTGATGGCGATTTTGCGTGTGCAGCAAGTTCCTTAACGATTTTGTTTGTGCCGAGAAGCTTAGGCAGGAACCACTTGCTCTGTGCTGTTTTCCAGTTAACGAGAGCACTGCTTGCGTCATAGGCGAGTACTGACGGCTCGAACTTTTCGAGAACATCAGCCTTCAGAACACGCTGCTGCTTACCTGAGGCTATGAGACTTTCAGCAGCCGTTCTGCGAAACTCCCATTCGCTTCCAGTGAGTATCTGAGGGAGAATATAACCTTCCTCTGAAGCTGCTGTTATGAGTTCAGCAGCAGCATTGCACTGAGCATAACTCATTTCGGAGGAACCTGAAGCTTCACCAAGAACATCTTTGTGGGTGCTTGCTGATAAAAGTGATGCTTTGTATTCACCGAGAGCAGCTTCAAGTTTTCCGCGTGTTTCGGGAGTACATTCAGTTATATGGCAGCAGGTGAGGGGAGTAGCGGTCACATCACCGAATTCTCTGCCTGCAGCAGCAAGACTTTCAAGTTCGCCGCGCCATTCAGAGTAGGCCGCAGCATTCATTGCATCTATCTGAGATTGTGAGAAGCTGAATTTTCCGCCGTATGTCTTGAATTGCTCCAACTTAATTGCCGCATCATACAACGACATACCACAGGGGCGAACTTTGTGGATCTCGGACATGGTTTCATTGAGCTCGGAACGCAGAGCAGCTATCTTTGCGGCTTCTGCTTCAAATTGTTCGGGAGTCTTAACTCTGCCGACATTTAGCGTATCCTCAAGCTGCTTTAGAACAGCGCGTTTCTGTGTTTTGTTAGAGTGGAGTTCAAGGCAGAACGGTCCGAGTCCGATTTTGTTGAGACGCTTTTCAACGACCTCAAGAGCAGCCATCTTTTCTGCGACAAAAAGTACGGTCTTGCCATGATGGAGAGCATTAGCTATCATGTTAGTGATAGTTTGTGATTTGCCTGTTCCGGGAGGTCCGTGAAGCACGAAGCTCTTGCCTGAATTAGCGGCATATACAGCTGCAAGCTGTGAAGAATCAGCGGCAACAGGTACCGCAAGATCTGACGGAGCTACCTTATTATCCAGATCAAGCGGAGTAGTTGATATGTCACCATCGTCCCATTCGGTCTTCCCTGAGATAAGGCTTGCTACGACTTTGTTTGCGGCGAGTTCGTCAGCACGGTTTCGTATGTCGTTCCACATAATGAAACGGTTGAATGAGAACTGTCCGATAAAAGCGTATTCTTCAATATCCCAACGGCTGCGAGCCATGATGCCCTGACGAATAGTGCTGAAGATCAGTGGCAGGTCAACGCCGTTTCCATCCATCGGTACAGGATCAAGTCCGTTTATGTCTATCCCGAAAAATTGCCTGAGCATTTCGAGAACTGTGATGTTGACCTGTGTCTCCTCGTCGCGTACTTTTATAGTAAAGGATTTATCCTGAACTTTGCGGTTTATATCGACAGGTATCAGTACAAGAGGAGCATAGCGTGCTTTTTCGCTCTTTTCAGTCTCATACCAGCGCAGGAATCCGAGTGCGAGATAGATGGTGTTTGCACCGTTTTCCTCAATGCTGACCTTTGCTTGCCTGTGAAGCTTCTTCATTATCTTTTCAAGTTCGGTTTCATTGATGAAAGTACGAAGGCGTCTGCTTTTGAATTCCGAATCGGCAACCGCATCAATATGAGTCTTGTCATTCTCAGTCTCGAAAATCTTGGTGTCAGCCATATTGAAAGACATATCACTCGGAAGCGGACATACCTTGAATTCTTCACCCTGTGAGATAACATCTTCAAGCTCGCCGAGGTCTGTGACCATGACCTGAACATTCATTGTTGAAGGTCGGAAATTGAGCAGACTGTTCCTTAGGCTCAGGTCAAGAAGCTTACGTTCCCAAATAATCTGTTTTGTTACCTCACGCGGTTCTCCATTTTGCGGAATGTCACCGATTATGTCCATTTCGGAGGGGGCGGAGGTTATCTCGCTGCGCTTTCTTCCGCCGTAGTCAACCGATTTGTATGTGCCATCCCCCAAAACTCGTGCAGGCATGGGACGGATGCCGCCTGCTCTTGTACGTGATACATCAACAGCAAAGCAGAAATCGTCAATGGCCTCGAGGTGAGATGCAGCATGAGTCTCCGAAGCATCGAATTCAACATTTTTGCCCGCTGTGTAATCTGTACATTCAACAGCACTCATGGCATTTACGCCTTTTGCTATACGCTTTGATATAGCAGAAACATCATATTGCAGACAGTCTGAGAATGTCTCGTTTATAAGCCAGCAGCCTGCAAATGCGTGCCCTTTGACAATAAAGAGCATGGGATTCAGGTCAATGGCTTCGAGGCAGGCACAATACAGGACAGCAAGGTCTATACAAGTTCCGCTCTTGCCTGTGAGCACATCTTCGGGAAGTCTGACACGCTGAGCTGTTTCATAGCTTGCAGGCGGTGCAGTATAGGCAATGTTCTGTTCCTGAAGAGCTGCATATATAGCACCCATCTGCATTTTCACTATGTTGGGGTTGCGGTCCTGATAGCCTGTGAATGAAGGCGAACCGCACCACTTCTGCATATACTTTCCTGCTTCTGCAACTACTTCCTTCACTTTCGGGTGATTGGGAGTGATAAATGCACCTATCATTTCCGGCATGAAAAGAATACCTGTCCACTGGTCATAAGCAAGAAGTTCAATTGTATTCACCTGTGACGCAATGACTTCGTCACCCATTACGGCTTCAAGAGTCACGCTTCCGACCATTTTTTCAGTAAGGCTGAAAAGGTAGTCGGAGTTCAGGATAATATTTACAGGTGCTATCTCTGACGGACGCGAGGGCGCTAGGTCAGCAGGCAGCGACTCGAAAGGCTTGGCAAATTCAGGCTCGAAGCTGACTCTGAGCTTTACAGCGGGGATCACTTCGTCTGTGTTGTTTGTAAGAGTGATATTGCGGAAAACAGGCACATAATTCTGCTGCATGGCAAAATTTATCTGTTTGGTCATGCTTCCGCCGAAGGTTATCATGTTATCCATATCAAGCTCCGTTCTGCCAAAAAAGGCTGATTTTCAAATACTTTATAATTATATCATATTTAGGATTGTTTTACAATATAAATATAAAAAAAATTCGTAAGAGACACTTGCGACTTATGTTGTCTTGACATTTTGGGCATAGCAAGGTATAATTAAAATACTATTATTTTGCGTAGAACGCAGAAGGTCGGCGAGGTAATCATGGAACAGAAAAAGATTGACCGTATTAATGAGCTTGCAAGGAAATCAAAAGCAGAAGGGCTTACAGACGCTGAAAAGGCTGAGCAGACAGAGCTCAGGAATGAGTATCGTGCATCTGTGACTGGTAATCTTCGGCAACAGCTCAATAACACATATATTATGACTCCGGATGGAAAAAAACGCAAGGTCGGCGGAGGAAACTGAAAATGACGGATAAGGAGCTTTTCGGCGCTGCAGTCAAAGCTGCCGCCTATTCTTACAGCCCGTATTCACACTTCCGCGTTGGAGCGGCGATCATGGCGACAGACGGGCGGATTTTCACTGGCTGCAATATAGAGAACGCATCGTATTCACTTACAAACTGCGCTGAACGGACAGCAGTTTTCAAGGCTGTTTCCGAAGGTGTTATAAAGTTCAAAGCCATTGCGATAGCTGGCAGTTCGGACAACGATTTCACTAAGCCCTGTACGCCGTGTGGAGCTTGCTTACAGGTGCTCAGTGAATTCTGTGGTGACGATCTTGTTGTAATTCTTTCAAACGGATGGTTCAAGCTGTCTGATTTCCTACCTGTACGGTTCGGAAGCGAAAGCCTGAAATAACGGAGGTACTATGGAATTAAAAGATATAATTGAGAAACATCTCCTTGATGTTCAGAAGCCTTCACGCTACATCGGTGGAGAAGTCGGTAGTGTTATAAAGGACAAATCAAAGGTGAATGTCCGTTTTGCATTTTGTTTCCCTGATACCTATGACATTGGTATGTCACACATCGGTATGAAGATATTGTATTCACTTACCAATGAACGCGAGAACTACTGGTGCGAACGATGTTTTGCACCTTCAGAGGATTTTGAGAATGTAATGCGTGAGAACGGTATACCGCTCTACGCTCTTGAGAGCCTCGATCCCATAAGAGATTTTGACTTCATTGGCTTTACTCTGCAATATGAGCTTTCGTACACCAATATTCTCAATATGCTCGACCTTGCCGGAATACCTATTTTTGCAAAGGACAGATCTCCCGAGCTTGGACAGATAATTATTGCAGGAGGTCCGTGTGTCTGCAATCCTGAGCCGCTTGCGGATTTTTTTGATCTGTTTGTGCTCGGAGAAGGCGAGGAGCTTAATCTTGAGGTAATGGATCTTTACTGCGAAATGAAGAAAAAAGGAGCCTCAAGACTTGAATTTCTGCGTGCCGCTGCTCAGATAGAGGGCGTATATGTGCCGCAGTTCTATCATTTCAACTACAAGGATGACGGTACTATTGAAAGCATGGATGTTACTGACGGGATACCTGCAACTGTTCGCAAACGTATAATCCGCGACTATGATAAAGTATATTACCCGAAGAATTTTGTTGTACCTTTTACCGAGATAGTTCATGACCGCGCATCTGTTGAAGTGCTTCGCGGCTGCATACGCGGCTGCCGCTTCTGTCAGGCAGGATTTATATACAGGCCTTTCCGTGAGAAAAAAGCAGACACCATATTTGAGCAGACCAAGTGCCTGTGCGAGAATACGGGTTATGATGAAGTTTCGCTCGCATCTCTCAGTACGAGTGACCATTCGGATATTGACAATATGCTTTCAAAACTCATCGACTATACAGCAGGGGAAAAAATCAACCTTTCACTGCCTTCCCTGAGAGTCGATAATTTTTCTGAATCGCTCCTCAATAAAATAAAGAAGGTTCGCAAAAGCGGTCTGACATTTGCAGCAGAGGGCGGAACACAGCGTCTCCGCGATGTTATAAACAAGAATGTCTCTGAGGAGGAGATAATGAACACCTGCCGTATTGCTTTTGAAGGCGGTTACAGCAATGTCAAGCTATACTTTATGATGGGACTTCCAACTGAAAACGATGAAGATATCATAGGTATCGCCGAGCTTGCACAGCGTATTGTTGACCTTTTTTACAGCATTGAGGACAGACCTCGCGGTAAGGGAGTGCAGGTGTCGGTAAGCTGCGCAACATTTGTACCGAAGCCGTTCACGCCGTTTGAGTTCGAACCGCAGGATACACGCGAAATGATAGAACATAAGCAGAAGCTCCTACTAAGCTCGGTTAAAAGCAAAAAGATCAGGATAAGCTACCATGATCCTAATGTAAGCATGCTTGAAGCAATACTTGCAAAGGGCGACAGACGGCTTTGTTCATCGATATATACGGCATGGCGCAAGGGCTGCCGTTTTGACAGCTGGGAGGATTACTTCTGTTTTGACAAGTGGCTTGAAGCATTTTCAGAATGTGGTATCGATCCTTCATTCTATGCAAACCGACGTTTTGAGTATAATGAGATACTTCCGTGGGATCATCTTGATTACCTTGTTGACAAGGAATTCCTTGTACGCGAAAACAAGACTGCTCATGAAGCAGTAACGACTCCAAACTGCCGTCAGAGATGCTCGGGCTGCGGAGTTAATAAGAAAGTTGGGAGGGAATGCTTTGCTACGTGTAAGAGCAACATTTGAGAAAAAGGGACGTTCTAAATACATTTCTCATCTTGATCTTAATCGTTGTATGCTCAGGACTTTCAGACGTTCAAAGCTCCCGATATGGTACACCGAGGGCTTTAATCCTCATCCGTATTACAGCTTTGCGCTGGCTTTGTCACTCGGATTCGAGAGCAGCTGTGAGATACTTGACTTCAATATAACCGATGACACAATGTCAATGGATGCAGTGCATGATGCGCTTAATAAAGTAATGCCCGAAGGAATGCGCATTGTGAAGGTTGCTGAGCAGAAGCAGAAGATCACGGCTATTGCAAAAGCGGAATATGCTCTGTCACTTGCGGCTGAGGATTCGAATGCACTCTATGAAGCAGTTCAGCAGCTTGTTTCAGCTCCTGAGATACTTATAGAAAAAAAGACAAAAAAAGGCGTTAAGACTGTTGATATTAAGTCTGATATGGAGATCATTTCCTGTACGAATACAGGTTTATCGGTAGATTTAGTAATGCGTCTGCCTGCTGGAACGCAGACAAACTACAATCCTACACTTTTTATTGAGGCACTAAAAAATATAACAGATACAGTGTTCGAAATTGCAGATATACGTCGCACTGCCATACTTTGCGCGGATAATTCGATTTTTGAATAGGAGACACACCATGGATGTTTTCAGTAGTGATATTGACGGCGGAAAAGCTTTTGACTGGGGGCGTGCATCTGCTGATTATGCCAGATACCGAGACATTTATCCTCCCATCTTTTTCGATAAGGTATCTGAACTCGGACTTTGTGTCAAAGGGCAGCGCGTTCTTGATATAGGAACGGGTACAGGCGTGGTTCCGCGTTGTATGTATCATTACGGTGCAGAGTGGACAGGTGCTGATATCTCAGAGAATCAGATAGCACAGGCGATAACACTCGCTCAGAATGCAGGCATGAATATTGATTTTGTTGTATCATCGGCGGAGGAGATTGAATTTCCTGATAGAAGTTTTGATGTAATAACTGCCTGTCAGTGTTTCTTTTACTTCGATTATGATGTTGTTATCCCTAAGCTGGCACGCTTGCTGAAAGACGGCGGAAGACTCGTTATACTGTTTATGGCGTGGGTGCCTGAAGATGATGCAATAGCAAGGGCAAGCGAGGATCTTGTACTGAAGTACAACCCTTCATGGACGGGAGGCCGCTACGAGCGCAAACCTGTCTTTGTTCCTGAGATAGCTGACGGATATTTCGATGTTGAGTACAGCGAGGACTATGACCTTACTGTCTGCTTCACGCGGGAGAGCTGGAACGGGCGCATGAAAGCCTGCCGCGGTGTCGGAGCTTCACTTTCAAGCGAAGAAATAGCAGCCTGGGAGCACGAACACATGAAAATGCTCGAAGAATCGACTCCTGAGAAGTTTGATATACTTCATCATGCAGCAATGGCAGTATAAAAAAGAAGTAAAATATATTTATTTTTAATTTCTATAAAAAAACACTTGCATTTTTCGTTAAAGTGTGGTAAAATATAAAAGCATTTGAAATTCCGTCCGTATATCTCATTATACGGTCGAGGGTTAATGCCGAAAGACATTAAATCGGATAGTCCGCTGCCCGATACCTGCGGAGATTTCTTCGCAGAGAACTGCTCATGCAGTTTATGTGACAATTCACTTTTTTATTTTTCTGTACTATGCGGTGTGCTGGACCCATTGCACGGAACGGGTATGAATGTTCGGAAATTTTAGGAGGAAATTACAATGGATGCACTCAAAATGATCAGCGAAGCAAGCATGAAGGAAAACGTTCCCGCTTTCAACGTAGGTGATACCGTTAAGGTTCACGTATGGATCAAGGAAGGTGAAAAGCCCCGTATCCAGATATTCGAGGGCACTGTTATCGCAAAGAAGCATGGCGGTATCAGCGAGACCTTCACTGTAAGACGTGTTGCACACGGCTGCGGTATTGAGAGAGTTTTCCCTCTCCATTCTCCTGTTGTTGACAAGGTAGAGATCGTAAGATGCGGTAAAGTACGCAGAGCTAAGCTCTACTACCTCAGAGACAGAGTTGGTAAGGCTGCAAAGGTCAAGGAACAGATCCGCTAAAAGCGGCAAGACCGAATCTGCCGGCATTTATGCCGGCAGGTCGGACTTATCCTCGGGGGACGCAATGTCCCTTTTTTGCTACATATTTCTTTTTTCAGCGAGGTTGAGTTATGGATACTAATAAGGATAGAACAGAGTTGAACAAGACAGGTTCTTCTGGTGAAAAGACAAGCATCCTGAGAGATATTATTGATATAGTCGAGTCCACACTGATAACGATCTTTGTAATCGTAATGGTGTTTACTTATGTGCTGCATCCTGTAAACATTGTCGGACACTCCATGGTGCCTACATTGAATGCAAACTATGATGCATCTACCGGTAACTCGGATAAGATATTTATGTCAACTGTATTTTTTAATGTAAAGTATGGCGATATTCTCGTCATCAACAAGAATGTGAACTATCTTCTTGATGAGAGCGGAAATCCTTATACTCCTGACGGTGCCGGTTCGGAAGCAATAGGCGAGTGCATAATCAAGCGCGTTATCGCAACAGGAGGTCAGACAGTCGACATAAGAGACGGTAATGTGATAGTTGATGATAAGGTACTTAGCGAACCTTATATAAATGCAGATGCAACAACTGCCGATCTCGGATACGGTGCATTCACAGACCAGTATCCGATCACGATCCCCGAGGGTTACTACTTCGTTATGGGAGATAACCGTAATCACTCGACTGACAGCCGTGCAAGAAGTGTTGGACTTGTAAAGAAGGATCAGATATACGGTAAGGCTCTTGTCAGATACTCACCTCTGAAGGATTTTGATATACTGACGGACTCATGGAAGGGCTCAGATGACTGATGCAACTGACAGTAAAAAAAGGTCTCCGCGCAGCGGCATTGCCGATCTCGCAGAGACCCTTGTCATTACTTTATTCATTGTAACTCTGGTATTCACGTATCTTCTGAGAATAGCTTCAATAAAAGGCGGTTCTATGGAGAACACACTTATGCACGACGACAAGGTGATTGTGAACCTTCTTGACAGCTCAGCTGAGAATGGTGATATAGTCCTTATCAATGCGGGTGACAGCTATACTCTTGAAGATGACGGCACTGTCAGGAAAGGCAGTGGAGTCGGCGATATTATAGTAAAGCGAGTCATTGCCAAGGGCGGTCAGACGATAGATATTGATTTCACTACAGGTACAGTATATGTTGATGATGCAAAGCTGCGTGAGGATTACGTTAAGCTCGGACTTACACACGCTGATGGTGGTGCGTTCACGGGACAGTACCCTGTGACAGTGCCTGAGGGATATATATTTGTTATGGGTGACCACCGCTCGGTCTCGAAGGACAGCCGATCGTCGGAGATAGGCTTCGTGCCTGAGAAGTGTGTGATAGGCACAGTCCTGCTGAGATTCTACCCGTTCGCGAGCTTCGGAGCTGTTAACTGAGACATACAGGAGAGCGATATGAGCTACATATCCGAAATGAAAAAAAAAGGCGGTCACGACCCGATAATATATGCAGGTGCGACGGTGCTCGTCTTCAATGAGAAGGGCGAGCTGCTGCTGAGTCTGAGGAGCGAC
>JAKSQV010000039.1 GCA_024403935.1 Ruminococcus sp.
TTATGGTTCTTCCATCTATTTTACCTAGTCTTGAAGGCAAAAAGGGTGTACTTCCGATGGAAAAGTATTCAGAGAGTAACGGCGATGTAGTTTTTACTGATACCGACGGCGATGAAAAACCTGACCGTTCAGGAATCATAACAGCTGTGAGAGCCGATACGCTGACAGTGATCGAGGGCAACCTTGAGGGTGCTGTCGGTGAACAGAGCTATTCAAGAGATGACAGCAGCATACTCAGCTATCTTGACATTGCACAGTTTGACACAGCAGACACTTCGGAAATTCCCGTACAGGTATTCTCGGCGGTATCGCAAAGCGGTATTCTGGTCGAGGCATCTGCAACAGAAAAGGTCTTCCCGAACGGAACAGTCATGAAGGCTGTGGACATCGACGACGAGGATGCTCTTGCAGCGGCTTCGGAAAATGCGGCAGAAGGCATGGAAGTGCTGGATGCGGTCGCAGTGGACATCAGCTTCTATGATGAAAACGGCGACGAACTTGAGCCTGACGGAACAGAAGGAGTACAGGTGAATATCATACTGCCGCAGGAAAGACAGCTTTGCGGCGATGAGTTTTCACTCATGCACTTCATGGACACAGGTCTGGTGGAAATAGTTCCCGATGCAGAGGTTTCTGAGACAGGTGCGGCATTTACTGCTGAATCGTTTTCCGCTTATGCAGTTATCACCTATTCAAACGGAAACCGTACTCTCAAGATAAACGGAAGCAGTGTCACGAATACGCCCGACAACCCGTATATCCTGCATCTGAATGAAGAAATTCAGGTGACTTATGAAGGTTCGGATTGCAGCAACTGCAATTTCACAGCCGTAAACAATGATTTCAGTGGAAATACTATTCACAGAATAACCAGAACAATTTACGATTCAGTCAGCGGCAGTACGAGGAAAGCCGGATTCAAGGGCAGTACGCTGTCACAAAGCAGCGATTCTCCGCTGTACATCGTCCTGAAAAAGGGCAGCGATGAAGTTGCAAAAATATACCTCAAAATCGTAGATGAGTCGCCGATCATGATCAAATCCTCGCGCGGATATAAGGAGATCAATCATATCCGTGCATGGCTCGGAAAATACGACGGAAATATCTACGGTCTCTCTTTCCCGTATGGTTTTGGTCTGACTAATGTTGACGGCTATGTTCCGAATACAAAGGATCGTCCCTATTTGCTTACAACAGGTGAGACTACTGATTTCTATATCGAGTCGAATGATCCTGATGCAAAGTTTACGCTTACCTATGAAGATAAAGACGGCAAATCTATTTCCCCGATCGCATCATACACACAGTCAACTGAGCTTGTAAACGGAAAATACCGCACAACAGTTACGCTGAACGTGAATGATGAGAATAAGTTAGGATATATCAAGGTGACACACCCTGAGAAATCAAAGCCGTTCTGGATCAGAGTATTCAATAAGGGCGATCAGTCCATGAACCATGCCGATATGGAAATCGCAGACGGCGGTACATACACGATATCTTCTTCCTCAATAGAAGATGGCGTTGCCTATGTGGATGTAACGGTTTATCAGGCGGATGTTATTTATGTAAACGATGCATACATCTATAAGCCGAACGGAACAGTTGCACAGTACTATACATCAGAGCCTGATCCAAAATATAAGATCTATTATAAGAAGCAGGCTTCGGACGGTACATATCTCGATGAACCTGACACTTCTTCACCGCTCGGTGACTATGAGCAGTTCGGCACTCTCGGAAGCGAACAGTATGAGCTGGCATCCGCATGGATACAGAATCTGCTGAAGGGCTCAAGCAAGTCTTTTGACGCTACTGAATCGGAGACAGCACAATTCGATGTCAATCTTGCGCTGACAAAGCGGCACGTTTACCGATATAAGCTGGTAAACGGCAATATGGTGCTGGAAAGTCATGAAGAGATACCTGACGGAACAGTTGCACCGGAAGAAAAGGATAATATCGTCTTCAAGCTTAATCATCAGGATGTTATTGATGCACGTAACAAGTGCCCGCTCAATAACGGTCTTGACTTTACAGCAAGAGCCGATTTTACCGCTCTGGAGCTGCCTGTTACCAAGGAACTGCTGAACGGTACTATAACAGACGACCAATTCACCTTTGATGTTATCGACCTCAATGAAAAGCCGCTGGATACGTCAGATGCCGATGAAAACGGTATCATGATCGCCGACACAGCGTCCTGCGATTCAAACGGAGATGCTGTGATGGAGCGTATGCGCTTTTCCGAGGAGGGTGACTACTACTTCGAGATCAAGGAGCGTATCCCCGCAGACAAGGGCAAGATCAGATATGATGATGAAAGTCGTTACATGAAGGTGGAGGTCAAAAAAATAGATGGTATTCTTGTTGCACGAATGGTAATGCTGAAGGAAATTACATCCGGAAGCGGCAGCTTCGACAAGGATAACTATGAGGAGGATCCGACACAGATAGGCGTTACATTTACTAATGCTGTTCAGTTCAAGATTCCCGAAACCGGCGGATGCGGTACGGTACCCTTTGTGGCGACCGGCGTTCTGCTGATGACAATACCATTCGTGATGTATACCACACGCAGAAGAAAAAACAAATCAGACATTAATGATTAAATACAGAAAGGGATTATTATTATGAAAAAAACAAGAAAAATGACAGCAGCACTTCTTTTATCATCCATGATGGCAGCTTCAACCTGTGCTGCAGTGATGAACATGACAGCAGCCGCAGCTGATCCGACTTACACGATCACTATCGACGGCGCAACAGGCAACAACGATGCTTCCGATCATACATACTATGCTTATCAGATCATGACCGGAACCGTTACCGATGATGACGAGTTTGAGAATGCTGAATGGGGCGAAGGAATTGACGGAGCAGGCTTCCTTACGGAGCTCAGCGCACTCGATGATTATTCGACCTGCACAACACTTGGCAAGTTCCTTGAAAAGCTTGACAAGGTCACAGATGATTCCGATGCAGCGCAGGAAATTGCTGCGATCATGGCAAAGCACCTTGTCGCCACAAAAAAGATTTCAGAGACAGATGACTCCTTTGCAGATCTTCCCGGCGGTTATTACCTGATCCAGGAGGATACCTCCGAGGATCTGACTGCTGATCCCGCAGCCCGTACAAGACTCCTTCTCCAGCTGACAAAGGATACAACTCTTAAAGTTGCAGCAAAGAAGGATGTTCCGACAATCGACAAGAAGATCGTTGACGGTGCAAGTGAAGTGACCGGTGCTGATTTCTCCATCGGTGACACAGTAAACTATAAGCTGACAACAAAAGTGCCTGATATGGAAGGATACAACAAGTATTACTTCAATGTCGAGGATACAATGGAGAAAGGTCTTACATTTGATCCCGGCTCTGTTGTGGTTCAGATCGCTGGCGATGCCGCTCCTCTGAAAATGGCTGAAGATGCTGCCGGTACAGGCGATTACTACGTGAAGACCACTACCAACACTGATAAATCAACCACGATCACTATTGTCTTCAAGGACTTCATCGAGAATCAGTCAAAGAAGGGCAAGGCAATCACCATTACCTATAATGCAATACTGAACGATCAGGCAGTTCTCTACGGCGGAAACGACGGTAATGACGCCTGGGGCTTTAAGGATGCGAACGACAACAAGGTAAAGCTTGTGTTCTCGAATGATCCGACTTATGATTATGACGGCGAAAGCGCAGGCGATGATACGCCAGATGAGCCGGACAGCGATTCACCTATGGGTAAAACACCTGAGAAGCAGACTCACGTTTATACAACAGGTGTCCGCCTCCATAAGATATCTTCACTCACAAAGGAATCCCTGAAGGGAGCTGTGTTTGAAATTTCAGGCAGCAGCGTAAGTGCTGTTATCACAAACGGCAGAATATACAGTGTATCTGATACCGGCACTTATTATATGCTGAATGACGGTACATTTACAACAACAGCACCGACAGATGCGACCAAGGACAAGTATGTTGATACTACGAAAAAATATGCACTTGTTGATAAGGTCACCAAGGACACAGACATTACAAAGCTCAATAAAACTGCTGTATCCGATTCGGATGGTATCATAACATTTGACGGACTTGGCGCAGGCGAATACACGATCACAGAGCTTGCAGCTCCTGACGGCTACAACAAGCTTAAAGCTCCTATCGTATTCACCATTGAAGAGCCGACATTTAATTCTACCACGGGCGAAGCAACATTCACAGCCAAGAAGGGCAGTACAAGCCTTTCGTTCGATGAAGACAACCTCGAGTTCTCATTTGAAGTTGAAAACAACAAGGGTATTCTTCTTCCCGGCACCGGCGGTATCGGTACCACACTCTTCTATCTGACAGGTTCACTGTTCTTAGCAGGCGGCGTGTCAATGTACTTCTTCAAAAAGAAGAATGGCGAAAAGGAATAAGATCATATTAATCCGGATCATGCAAAAGCTGTAAAGAGAAAGCGGCGCGCCATCAAAAGGTGCGCCGCTTCCAATGAGTGATTGCGGCAGGGGGAACCCGATGAAAAAATACACATCTACAATAATAATGATACTGTGCTTCATCATTGGGCTGTCCGCGCTGCTCTATCCGACGGTCAGCAGCTACATCAACGAGAAAAACGCGTCACACGTTATCGCGGATTATCATGCAGCCTATGAGAGCACCAGCAAGCAGGATCGTTTACGGATGATAGAAGCAGCAAACAGCTATAACCGTGAGCTTGCTTCGACAGAGGATGCATTCATCTTCCCTGACAGGGTAGAAGGCTATGATGACCTTCTGGATATTACCGGCACGGGCATTATGGGCTATATCAGCATTGACCGCATCAAAGCGGAGCTTCCTATCTATCACGGAGTTGATGACAGCGTGCTTCAGATAGGTGTCGGACACTTAGAGGGCACAAGTCTGCCTGTCGGCGGCAAGGGAACGCACTCCGTTCTCCTCGGACACCGCGGACTTCCGAGTGCCAAGCTGTTTACCGATCTTGATGAAGTTGAGATCGGAGATGTCTTCCGTATCTCGATCTTTGATCAGACCATGACCTATCAGGTCGATCAGATCAAGGTGGTAGAGCCGACTGAATCGGATGATCTTCAGGTCGTTCCCGACGAGGACTACTGCACGCTTGTCACCTGCACACCTTACGGTATCAATACGCACCGTATTCTTGTCCGTGGGTTCCGCGTTTCGACAGAATACGAAAAGCCCGGCATTTACGTTGAAAATGAGGCATTCCATATTGATGAATTTATCGTAATGCAGGTCCTGCTGATCCCGTTCCTGATTCTGACCGTCGTCATACTGATCTGCATGGCGGTGAATACACACCGCATCAGACGGAAAAAGGAACAGAAACCAAAGCAAAAATAAAACAGAAGCTGTGAAGCGGCAATCGCTTCACAGCTTTTTTGTTCAGACCGTGCTGTTATAACACGGAGAAGCGGCATTACTGCTCCTTTCGGCAGAATTCGACATTTTCTCCGTTCAGTATCATATTTGTTGTGCGGACAGCGCACATCCTGCCGCACATTGAACAGGTGTGACGCTCTGATACAGGTGTGCTCTCATAGTATGCCCTTGCCTTATCGGGATCAATGCATATCCTGAACATTTCTTCCCAGTCAAGCTCGTGACGTGCTTTTGCCATTTTGCTGTCAGTATCGGCTGCGTTCGGTATTCCCTTTGCTATGTCAGCAGCATGAGCAGCGATCCTGCTTGCCATTATGCCCTCTTTGACATCGGAGATGTCGGGCAGGCGAAGGTGTTCCGCAGGTGTCACATAGCAGAGAAAATCAGCACCGCTTGCAGCAGCGACAGCTCCGCCGATAGCCGCGGTGATATGGTCATAGCCCGGAGCAATGTCCGTAACGAGCGGTCCGAGCACGTAGAACGGTGCGCCGTGACAGATACGCTTCTGGAGCTTTACATTTGCTGCGATCTCGTTTATAGCCATGTGACCTGGTCCCTCGACCATGACCTGAACATTCTTTGCCCATGCTCTTTCGGTGAGCGAGCCGAGCTCGACAAGTTCGGCTATCTGTCCTGCATCGCTTGAATCGTCTATGCATCCGGGACGGAGCGCATCTCCGAGACTGACAGTCACGTCGTATTCACGGAGAATATCGAGTACATCATCGTAGTACTCATAGAAAGGATTTTCTTTTCCTGTCATCATCATCCACGCAAACAGGAGCGAGCCGCCGCGTGAAACGATATTCATTTTTCTTTTGCTGCGCATGAAGGCTTCAACAGCGCGGCGGTTTATTCCTGCGTGTATTGTCATGAAGTCTGCACCGTCCTCAGCGTGAGCGCGTACGACCCTGAGAAAATCCTCGGCGGTTATGTCGGGAAGCTCCTTGTCAAGAAAGCCGACAGCATCGTATATCGGCACAGTTCCTATCATCGCGGGAGACCTCTCTATGAGAGCTCTGCGGAAAGTGCCTGTTTTGCCGCAGTTGCTGAGATCCATTATTGCTTCTGCGCCGTATTTCACGGCTGTATCAGCTTTTTCCATTTCCATGCCGTAGTCGTTCATGTCGCCTGAAACGCCGAGATTGACGTTGATCTTTGTCCTCATGCACGCTCCTACCCCTTCAGGAGAAAGAGCCGTGTGCCTGACGTTGCACGGTATCACTGTTACGCCGTCAGCGATAAGGCTGCGCAGCTTTTCTGCGTCAATGTGTTCCTTTTGTGCGACTGTTTTCATTTCGGGAGTGATAACTCCCATTCTTGCAGCCTCCATTTGTGTGCTGTATTCCTTCATAGAATACTCCTTTCATGTACTGTCATGATGTGTGGTGAATGAAAAGTGTGCCTGAGTGTTCCGCAGCTCAGCCTTGTGCGGACCATTCGCGGCATTGTCCTGATCGCGGACAATATGTAGAGTCTGACAGTCATGAGTTGAAAGGCAGCAATCGTTCCAACAAAAAAGCGGCTGCCGAAAGCAGCCGCAAAAAGACTTTGTTCCGCTCCCTACGTTGGCATTATCCAAATCAGGTCAACGGGTCGGCGGTCGTACCGCCCTCTCAGCCTGTAACACAAGCTCCCCTGCATATAGTATTATATCATATCTGCTGTGAAATAGCAAGCACATTTCTTATATCTGTTCCATAAGCTCGTCGATGAGAGGCTTCTTTGCGAGCCAGTCCGAGAATGCTGTTGCTCCGCCGCAGGCTGTACCGAGCTTCAGTGCGTGATCGAAGCCTTTATCAAAGCCTGCAACAAAGCCTGCAAGCATGGAATCTCCCGCGCCGACAGAGTTTTTCAGTTCTCCACTGCACGCGGCGCGTTTGTGAAGTCCGCCGTTCTCGTCGAGGAGCAGGGCTCCTTTCTCCGCCATTGAGACAAGAACGTTCCGCGCACCCATGTCCTGCAATTTCTTTGCGTAGGCAGCGATATCGTCATCGTCAGTGAGCCGTACTCCGAACATTTCTTCAAGCTCAAAATTGTTCGGCTTGATAAGGAACGGACGGTATTTCAGTACGTTCAGAAGCAGCTCGCCTGTTGCATCGACAACGGTACAGATGTCCTTGTCGCTTAGTCTTTCGAGTATCCTTTCGTAGATGTTGGACGGCAGGCTGTTAGGTATGCTACCTGCAAGTATCAGTGTGTCGTCGCTTTTCAGGCGGTCAAGCTTTGCAAAGAGTTCGTCGATCGCGTCCTCGCTGATCTCAGGCCCCTGACCGTTGAGTTCGGTCTCGGCATCTGTCTTTATCTTGACGTTGATACGTGAATTGCCGCTTTTCAGCCTTACGAAGTCGGCTTCTATCCCCATGGAGCAGACTCCGCGCTCAATAGCGATACCTGTAAAGCCTGCTGTGAAGCCGAGTACTATCGACTGTACGCCGAGTTCGGCGAGAACTGCCGATACGTTGATTCCCTTGCCGCCTATGTACATCTCCTCATACGACGAGCGGTTGACTCCGCCGTTTCTGAGTATATCGGTGTGGACAATGTAGTCAATAGCGGGATTGAAGGTTACTGTATATATCATAAAAATGCTCCTTTCACGAGCCTGTGCTCCTGTATCATACAGTCATTATACCATGTTTCCGAGGAAATAGCAACAGGCGTGACCAGACAATATCATGTCCGAGGTTTCGGGGGAAAACGCACTCAATATGTTGACTTTTTTTCGATTCTGTGATATAATTCATAGTGTTCGCAGCACGATTCTGACAGTATCACGGGGACGATGACAATTGTAGTTATGACAGTATAGAGAGTCGGGTTATCGGGCAATTTTTGATTATTCTACGTGAAAATCAATTACAGAGGGTGAAAAAATGAACGGAAATGAGCAAATCTCTATCAAGGATGTACTGTCGCTATTCTGGAATCACATTATCTTGCTTATAATTGCACTGGTGATCGGTGCAGGAAGTGCTTATGCATATTCCGAATTTGTGATAGATCCGCAGTATTCTTCGCACATCTCCATGTATGTGCAGACTTACACTACCGTAGGAAACGATAATGAAAATGCATACAATGATATAAGCAAGTCAAAACAGCTTATAAATACATATATTCAGGTGCTGAAGGATGACGCCGTAATGTCATCTGTCGGCGATGAACTCAGCACACAGTTCGATGACGGCACGATCTCAAGATGCTTTGCAACAGCAGACGGAAAGATCAAACCTTCCTCACTTGCATCATGCATTTCTATCAGCACAGTGACCGATACAAGTGCGATCACAATAGTTGCTACAACAAAAGATGCAGAGGTTTCTGCTGCTGTCTGCAACGAGCTTTGCAAACAGGCAAACGATTTTACGGACAGAGCCATCGGCGTCGGCGAGATCAAGTCAATAGATGTTGCCAAGGTCTATCCGAATCCTGTAAGTCCGAACAAGATGAAAAATGCAGCTATTGGCGGACTTGCTCTGCTGATGATCGCAGCACTTATTATTCTGGTGATCGACTTTTTCGATACGACCATCAAGAATTCGGAATTGCTGTCCAAAAAATATAATAAGGCTATACTCGGCGAGATCGAGGATGTTTCCGTGTCAAGGAAGCACCAGACAGAGGAGCAGGTTACGCTTCTGAATGACAGCGTTCCGTTCAATGTAGTTGAGAGCTACAAATCACTGCGTACAAATATTTCTTTTGCGATGTCCACCTCCGATAAAAAAGCTCTGATCGTAACGAGTTCAAATCCGAACGAAGGAAAATCCACCACGGCAGCCAATATCGCTATCACGATGGCGGATGAGGGACAAAAGGTACTTCTGATCGATGCGGACATGAGAAAGCCTACACAGAATAAGATATTCGGCGTCAAGAATGAAAATGGTCTTTCTTCTGTTCTCTCCAAGATGAAAAAGGTTGAAGAATGCATTCAGGAAACGACTGTTCCCTCTTTGAAGATCATGACAAGCGGATCGATACCTCCGAACCCGTCTGAGCTTCTGAGTTCTGCACAGACAGTAACGATGCTTGAGAAACTGAGCGAGGAATACAGCATTATTGTCATTGATTCTCCGCCTGTCAATATAGTGTCGGATACACTGAATCTCAGCCAGCACGTTGCAGGTATTCTTTCTGTCGTAAGATGTGGATACACAAGAGAAGACGACATCAAGGAAATGATGAACAAGACAGAAATGGCTCGCATGAATATTCTCGGATTTGTTCTTACAAGAGTAAAGCGAAAGAACGCAGGCAGCTATTACAAGCGTTACAGCAAGTACCATTATTACAAAGACTCCGGCTATGGAAACAGTGAACAGCCAAAGGCAGAGAACAAGAAAGAAGATATAAAAGAAGACAAAAAAGAAGATAAGAAAAAGGCAAAGAAGAAAGCAGATCAGAAATGATAGATGCACATATTCATATTTTACCGAATTTAGATGACGGGAGCGACAGCATCGATAAATCCAAAAAGATGCTTGAACTCCTGAAAGAACAGGGAGTTGCAAAAATCATTGCAACTCCACATTTCTATAATCACCGTGAAGAATCAGTTGATGCTTTCCTTGAGAAAAGACAGAAGGCTTATGAAAAGCTGGGCTCTCCCGAAAATATGCTTCTTGGGGCAGAAGTTGCTGTTGAGCACGGTATCTCCAGGGTGAAAGGCATTGAAAAGCTTGCAATACAGGGCACGGGGCTGATACTGCTTGAATTTCCGTATACAGCTTACTCTTCGTGGATGAGTGAGGAGATATATAATATCTCTGTCACCTATAAGCTGAAGCCTGTGATCGCACATATCCACAGATACCTTGACTATTACCCCAAAAATGTCATGGAGCAGGTAATTGAGACAAATGCTGTTTTCCAGATCAACAATGAAGCTTTTGGCAATTTCAGGGAAAGACGATTTGTACAGCGGCTCATCAAAGAGGAATATCCTGTTATTTTCGGCTCTGACAGCCATAATCTCAATGAACGGAAGCCTAACTGGGACCTGCTGAAAAAGAAAGTGAAGCAGCCCGTGATAGATGAAGCCATGGAGCTTTTAAGGAAATATATTGAAACCTGAAGAAACGGTGTTTTTTCTGATTCACAGAACAATAAAACTGACTCTGCGATCTGATGCGGAGTCAGTTTTTTCGTAGCGATATGCCGGACATGTGAGTGCGGTACTGCTCTGCTCCGGCTTTTTTGATCAGGTCCGATGAAATATCGGGCACAAAAAATGCGGTTCAGAAAAACTGAACCGCAAATCTGTGTGCGCCTGTTTGACGCTGGTTGGGGTGGAAGGATTTGAACCCTCGAAATAACGGAGTCAGAGTCCGCTGCCTTACCACTTGGCGACACCCCAATATACTGATTAACTCAGCTTTATTATTATACCACCCAAAGCGACGTAAGTCAAGCTTTTTCTAATAATTTTTATATTTTAATTATTTCTCGGCTATTGAAAAAAAGTCGTTTACAAGCTATAATTATACTATAATGAAGTGAATCCTCAACAGCCGCCATTGTGCGGCTTGTTCTGAGCTTCATACAGAAAGCGAAGAGAACATAAACTGAGACGGCATTATATAAATGGAGCAGCAATATGCAGAAATTATACTTTATCGTAAATCTCCTTGCCGGCAGAGCAACGATCGGCGACAAACTCGGAGAAATAATCAATGAATTCAACAAGGCAAATTTTGAAGTCACAGTCCATATCACACAGAGTGGTACTGATGCTGCTGATTCAGCACAGTACGCCTGCGGAGGCGGCTTCGATCTTATCGTTTGTGCGGGCGGCGACGGTACACTGAGCCAGTGCCTGCAGGGCATGATGAGAAGCGGCAGACGTATCCCGATAGGCTATCTGCCGGCAGGCTCGACCAATGACTTTGCCAGAAGCCTCGGCATCCCCAAGAGCATCATGGATGCTGTGAAATGGATAACGGGAGGCACTCCCACTCCTTGCGATATAGGAGCTTTCAATGACGAGTATTTCTCATATATCGTTGCATTCGGCGCGTTCACAAGCGTTGCCTATGAAACGTCCCAGCAGGTAAAGAATGTCCTCGGACACGTTTCCTATATTCTCAACGGTCTGACACAGCTTTCAACTCTGCGTTCCAAGTCTATGCGTATCGAGTACGACGACAATGTGATAGAGGGCGACTATATTTTCGGCATGGTAACAAATTCCGCATCCGTGGCAGGTCTGCTTTCGATGAGCGATTTCTATCTTGATGACGGAGTATTTGAGGTCACACTGATAAAGAAGCCTGCAAACCTCATACAGCTTCAGCAGATCGTTCACTCTCTGCTCAATATCTCTGTGGAGATCGACAAGGATTACATCAAGTTCTTCCGCACAAATAAGATAACCTTCACCTCGCTCGACAGCTCCGAAATAACGTGGACCCGTGACGGCGAGTACGGCGGCAATGCTGCTGAGAATGTGATATGCAACTGTCAGCGTGCCATTCCGTTCATGATAGGCGAGCGCGGTGCACCTGTCTATGATGATCCGATAGAGAATTATCTGGCAAATGTCTGAATAAAAGAAAGGGCTCCCTTTGGGAGCCCTTTCTTATGTAGGTGTTGCGTTATTTTTTTAGTCTGAATGTTGCAATCAGGAGAAGCATTCCTGCCGAAAGGCTTAATGTCAGACCTATCGAGCCGAGTACCTTGCTGATCTTGCCGTATTTATTCTTATTGCCTGCTATCGGGATCAGTGACAGTATCGTACCGAGCACTTCAGGTACGATGAGAGCACCGCAGCTTATGATACCGATAACGCCGCAGATTATGGAGATTATCGAGATGACCATGCCGCGTGTCTGCTTCTCTACGAAGCCTTCGATCGGCTTGGAATCAATGAGCTTTGCTGCCGAAGCGACCTTGTTCAGGAGCGGCTCTGCGTTAACATTTGCGATATCTGATGCAGATGCAGGTCTTGTTGCGCTTGTAGAGGGCGTATTGGGTGCGCTGAACGATTTGTTCGGTCTGATAGCGGGCTTCTCTATCGTGATGCCGTTCGGAGCAGCAGAGCGCGGAGCTTCACTGACAGACTGCGGCTCAGATGAAGCGGTCTCGGACTGCGCAGCTTCTGACGGACGCTTGTGTATTACATCGGTGAGTTCAGGTTCATCGAGAACGGGATCATAGCAGTGTATCGGCTCGACGACCTCTGTGTGTCCGCCGTACCGACAGGTCATCATGCCCTTGAATCTGTCAATATCCATTGTACCTGTACAGCTTTCGCATACGGTATTGATTGGATTTGCCTTGCGCTTTTCCTGAAGCTCCTTGATCTCGTCACGGTGCTTCTGGTCAAGGCCTTTCTCCACGAATTCGCGGCGAGTGCGTTCTTCCTCCTGTGCGATGGTACGCTTGGTCTCCTCCTGTTCGCGTGCGATGGCTTCCTCTTTTTCCATTGTGCGCTTGCGGTCTTCTGCAACTTTGTTCACAACGTTGTTCGCGGTGTTCATGGCTGATCCCAGAAGGGATGAAAGAAGTTCGTCGTTCATTGGCTGTTCCTCCTGAATAGTATCGGAAATGGTATATACTAAAATATATTATATCAGATATTTTTGAAAAAATCAAGGTGTGAAGGTAAATATATAATATTATTTG
>JAKSQV010000004.1 GCA_024403935.1 Ruminococcus sp.
AGGTGCTTGAGCGCAAACAGATCATTTACGGTCCGAACAAGGGCGTACTTCCGCTGAGAAAGTCCGTGTCAGACCGTATACAGAAAAAGCATGGCGTGAAGTATGATCCCGAAAGCGAGATACTCGTCACAGTCGGCGGCTCTGAGGCTATCGACCTTGTGGTGAGAGGAATGCTTGATCCGGGGGATGAGGTGCTCGTGGTAGAGCCTTGTTTCGTGTGCTATGCTCCGCTCGTGGAGCTTATGGGAGGCGTTGCCGTGCCCGTGCCCGTGAAGGGAGAGAACAACTTCAAGCTCACGGTCGATGACCTGCGGGGAAAGGTAACAGAGCGTACAAAGCTTCTGGTACTGCCGTTCCCGAACAATCCCACAGGTGCAATAATGACACGCGAGGATCTCGAACCTATTGCTGAGTTCCTGCGCGGCACAAATATTGTTGTACTTACCGATGAGATATATTCTGAGCTCACATACGGCAGAAAACACTTCTCGATTATCGAGCTTGAGGGGATGCGTGAGCGAACAGTCTATGTCAACGGCTTTTCCAAGGCGTATGCAATGACAGGCTGGAGACTCGGATATCTTGCCGCTCCTGCTCCGATTGTATCACAGATAGCAAAGATACACCAGTACGGTATCATGTGCAGTCCGTACATAAGCCAGAACGCCGCAGTAACAGCTCTTGAATCATGTGATGATGAAGTGGCGAAGATGGTGGACGAGTATAATATCCGCCGCCGTTTTCTTGTCAGTGAACTCAACAGGCTCGGACTCACCTGCTTCGATCCCGAAGGCGCATTCTATGTATTCCCGTGCATTAAAAGCACAGGACTGAGCAGCGACGAGTTCTGCGAACGTCTGCTTTATGAAAACAAGGTGGCAGCCGTTCCGGGAAGTGCGTTCGGTGCATCGGGTGAGGGATATATCCGCATATCCTATGCTTATTCGTTTAAGCATCTCATGGAAGCAATGAAACGCATAGAACAGTTTGTCATCAAGCTCAGGGAGGAGAAGAAATGAGAGTAAAAACGGCTGCAAAGATCAATCTTGCGCTTGATGTGGTCGGCAGGCTGGATAACGGCTATCATGCGATAGAGAGCGTGTTCCAGACAGTCGGTATATATGACGAGGTCACAGTTGAGCTGTGCGAAGGCACTGATATTGAGATAACCTGCGAGATGCCGCAGAAATTTGCCGATGCCGATCCGATACCGTGCGATGAGCACAATATCGCCTATAAAGCGGCACGAGCCTATCTGGACAGGAACGGTCTGGAAGCAGGCTGCCGTATACATATTAAAAAGGATATCCCCTCACAGGCAGGCATGGGCGGCGGAAGCTCCGATGCCGCGGCAGTAATGTACTGCCTGCACAAATTGCTTGGGAAGGATATACCGCCGACTCAGAGCATAGGTGCAGATGTGCCGTTCTTTCTCACAGGCGGAACAGCCTATGTATCGGGGATAGGGGAGAATATCAGACCGATCACCGATTATTCGGGCAGGATACTTGTTATCGCAAAGGGCACAGAGGGTGTTTCCACGGCTGAGGCATACGGACTCATTGACGGAATGGAAGCCCCTGCTCATCCCGATACTGACAAACTGGTCAATGCGGTTGAAAATGCTCCCGATGAAGCGTACAGATATTTCGGCAATCTCTTTGAGGAAGCCGTGCATCTCAGAGAAGTGGGCGATATAGAAGATAAGATGACTGCGTGCGGTGCTCTCAGAGCAGTCATGACGGGAAGCGGCTCTGCTGTATTCGGACTTTTCACGGAAAGAGAGTCTGCTGAGATATGCGCCGCAAAGCTCAGAACTGACGGATATTTTGCAGAGGTATGCGAGACTGTCGGCAGTTCATTTATCGAGGAGTAAAAAGCATTGCGCTGTTATAACGGATGCATACACATCAAGAGCTCAGGTTGTCCTGAGCTCTTTTTTGCAGCTGTCCATTATGCAATGTAAATAGATTGTTATAACGCATTTGCTGCAAAATATTCATTATATACACCATTTCTGCGGAATATGGGTTGTAGGGGCGGCTTTATTGTGGTATTTTTTAATATGGTATATTTTGTGACAATGCCTTATCGGCATATTCAATGGGAGGTATATCTGCTTATTTTCTACACAGGAAAGAAGGTTTTTGAATGAAAAATCATTTCACAAGAGCTGTTGCTTCGGCAGCGGCGGCAGCAGTGCTTGCTGCCGTTACACTACCGGCGATACCGACGAGTATGGCTGCTGTTCAGACAGGAATAGCAGTCAAGAGTGTCGGACAACTGGACGATCGGGCTTATCTGCGCGGTAATGCGGAAGTCGTGAAGGACAACGAGCTCGGCTCAAATGTACTGTCTCTCAAGGGCGGTTCTTTCGGAGCAGGATGGCTTGAGCTGCCTGAGCTGTTCAAGAACGGCTGCGAGAAGGGCTTTACTTTCTCAATGAAGTATCGCCTTAATTCAGATGTGACAAACTACTCACGTCTGTTCCAGTTTGCTACTGTGCCGTTCGGTACGGGCAATGCTCCATCCTATTCTTCACCCGATATCTCCGTTGATGTTAAGGACAAGACTTCGTTCCGCGCGAGCATATTTGCAGGTACGGGAGACTCAACACTTGACGATGAGAAGCACCGTGCTATTTTTGACCTTGATGCCGCCCCTGACAGCGGAAAGTGGCATGAGCTTACACTGGTCTGCTCAGGCAGCGATGCGACCTATTACATCGACAATGAAAAAGTCGGCTATGAGGCAGATACCATATCCGATACCATGAGCAGTCTGTTCTCCGAGAAGGTGCTCGACAAGTATATATACAATTCAATTGGTCATTCTCTTTATTCCGATAATGACATCAGTATGTCAGTAGATGATATTACATTCTACGATGTCTATAACGGACAGATATCCAACGGAATACCGCTGTACCGCTATACATTTGAAGGTGATTCTGTTACAAAGTATGAGATAGAGGTGACAGAAGAAAAGTCAAAATCGCGTACAGGTGCAGAGGTCACAAGCCTTCCGACACTGATGACGACCTCTCCCTCGGGAAAGCTCGTTACTAAGATATGGTACGATAACAACGGAAGCTACTACTATTCTGTTGATAAGGCAGGCGGAGAAACAGTCATAAGCCCGTCGAAGATGGGACTTGTCCTCGGAAACGAGGACCTCTCAAGCGGATTCCCCAAGACCGCTCCTGCGGCTACGATCACTCCGCATGATGAGACATACACCATGCCTTACGGAAAGCATACCACAATACGTGACTGCTACAATGAGATCTCGTTCCCGCTCGTAAAGGGCAATTCGATACTGACTGTGTATATCCGCACCTATGATGACGGAATCGGTCTGCGCTATGCTCTGAACAAGGGTGCAACGATCAAGGAGGAGTCTACTGAGGTCATCTTCCCCGGAGGCTCAAAGTTCTGGGGCAACTGGCCGAATGCCACTTATGAGTGGGATATAGTGGAACTCCCGAAAGACAGAGCAAATGAGACAAATGCCACCTATTCACTTCCGTATACAGGCGTGCTCGGCAACAACAGCACATGGGTAACTGTATCGGAGGCAAGCGTGTTCAACGAGCCTGATCCGTATTGTGCAGGTGCTGTACAGTTCCTCGGCAACTACCACAGTCTCCGGTTCAAGGGCGGTGTAAAGGTAAGCGGCATATCTATGAACAAGGCGTTCCATACTCCGTGGAGAGCTGTTGTCATCGGTGATACCCTTGATGAGATGTCATCGAGCGACCTCATCCTCAACCTCAATCCTCCGTCACAGATCGAGGATACGAGCTGGATACGCCCCGGTAAGACAGCGTGGTCATGGTGGAGCAGCGGCGGCGATTCACCGGTAATGTACCACACACAGAAGGATTACATCGACTTTGCCGCAAATAACGGCTGGGATTTCGTGTGTCTTGACTTCGGCTGGGCTCTCTGGGATGACAGCGAAGCAAAGGTACGCGAGCTCTGTGAATATGCAGCAGAAAGAGGCATAGGCATCTATCTGTGGTATGGCGTAAACAATACAGGACACAAAGGCTATAAGGACAGCAAGGGCAATCCGGCATATCCGTATTATTCACTGCTCGATGAGGCAACGATAGTCCGCGAGTTCGAGCGTATACACGGGCTTGGAGTACAGGGCGTAAAGGTCGATTACTACGAGAGCGACACTCAGGCAACAATGAAGCAGATGTACCTCTGCGCTACAATAGCAGCAAAGAATCATCTCATGGTGCTCTTTCACGGCTGTACGATCCCCCGCGGTGAGAGCCGCACATTCCCGAATATAGTTTCATTTGAAGCTATTAACGGATCAGAGTATTATAAGTGGTTTGAATCTCCCTCACTCGCAAACCGTGTATCCTATACATTTACACGAAATGTTGTCGGCTCGGCTGACTTCACTCCCACAGGCATCCCGATATACGGTATAAAGGCAACAGCAGGCTTTGCACTTGCCGATGTTGTCACAATAGAATCAGGCATACAGCATTTTGCCCATTCTGTATACACATACGAGGGCAATCCCGCACTTCCGCTCCTTAATGACGTTCCTGTCGCATGGGAAGACATGAAGGTGCTTGACGGCTATCCGATGCAGTTCAATGTCACAGCAAGAAGAAGCAGTGACGAATGGTTCATAGGAGCCTCAACACTTCAGGCGCGTACGATCGACATCAAGCTTTCCGACCTGATAAGTGACGGCGTTTACAATGCCTACATCTTCGGTGATAATGCAGACGGAAGTGCCATTGAGATCAAAAAGCTTGAGGGACTTACTTCAAAGGATACCATCACACAGAAGCTTCTTGCGAATGGCGGCTGCGTTATCAAGCTCACAAAGAATCAGATGAATCTCACGACTCCTTACTCGAACTATCAGTTCTACGAGGCAGAGAATGCAAAGCTTGGCGGCGGTGCAAAGCTCACCACTGGCAAGGATGCGAAGTACAGCTCCAACAGCGCATACGTCGGCTATGTCGGCGGAAGCGGCGGCGGTTCTGTTACGTTCGCAAACGTCAGGGCTGACAAGGACGGTGAGTATCCGCTGCGAATATATTACATATCAGGTGAGTACAGAAGCCTTAAGGTAGATGTTAACGGACAGTTTACAGCCAAGCTTGACAATCTGTTTGCAAATCAGGGCGACTGGTCGGGAATACGTGCAGTTAACACGACAGTCAAGCTCAAAGCAGGCGACAATACGATAAAGCTCTACAACGATCAGGGCAATGCTCCGTCGATAGACCGTATCGCACTCGCTATTCCGCTTGACAAGTGCATAGGTGACGTAAATCTTGACGGCACAGTAAGTGCTGCCGATCTCGTCTGCATGGAGAGATACCTCCTCAAAGCGGAGAAGTTCTCCAAGCAGCAGTTTGAAAAGGCTGATCTTGACGGAGACGGCACGGTTGATACCTTTGACCTGATAAAGCTCAGAAAAATACTGACAACTATTGTATGGGACAACTAATGACTATATTAAAAGGGGAAAATCATAATGAATCTGATAAAGAAATTTCTTTCTGTTTGTATGTCAGCCTGTATGGTACTGCCTCTTGCCTCGGGAATACCAGAGGCAGAGAAGGCGGTTACGGTCGCAAAAGCTGCAGAGTATTCCTATGATGAGGACATGGTAATGCGCTATACGACCATGGCTGGCAACGTCAACACCAACAATGCATGGAACAATGATGAATCGTTCTACAAGGCTCTTCCTGTAGGCAACGGACGTATCGGCGGCATGGTTTACGGAAACTATCCCGACGAGCTTATCGACCTCAATGAGTGTACGGTATGGAGCTCAGGTCCGAGCAACAACAATAAGAGCGGTGCATCAAACAGCCTGAAGCAGGCGCAGGATCTCCTGAAAAGCGGCAAATACAAGGAGGCAAACGACCTTATCAGCAGCAAGATGATAGGCGGCGGTGAAGCAAGATATCAGATGGTAGGCGGACTGAAGCTGTCGTTCGGTCATAAGAATGTTACGGGCTATACCCGTCTGCTTGACATGAACGATGCTGTCGCACGTACCGAGTACACCTGCGACGGAGTCAAATACCTCCGTGAGACATTTGTCAGCCATCCCGATCAGGTAATGGTAACGCGCATTACATCGGACAAGTCAGGTTCGGTCTCGATGAGTGTCGGCTATGAGAATGTCCTCAACGGCGGAGCTTCCGCAGAGGGCAGCGATACTCTTGTTGCCAACGGTCACGGAAGCGATGACAACTACGTTAAGGGCGCGGTATATTTCTCATCGCGCACAAAGGTAATTCCCGAAAACGGCTCAGTAAGCGCAGGCAGCGGCAAGCTCAATGTATCGGGGGCTGATTCGGTGCTCATACTGACTACGGTACGAACAAACTTCGTTGATTACAAGACCTGCAACGCTGATGAAAAGAGTGCGGCAAAGGCTGATCTTGCTGCGGCTGAGAAGAAGTCCTACGACCAGCTTTACAGCGCACACAAGGCGGACTATCAGGAGCTTTTCAAGCGCGTTGACGTTGATCTCGGCGGAGACAGCGCAACAGCCAATTCCAAAACGATACCCACCCGTATCAGCGAATTCGGCAAAACCGACGATCCGAAGATGGTAAAGATACTCTACCAGTACGGACGCTATCTGATGATAAGCGCATCACGTGATTCGCAGCCTATGAACCTTCAGGGCATCTGGAACAAGTATTCCTCACCTGCATGGGGCAGTAAAGCTACGACTAACATCAACTACGAGATGAATTACTGGCCTGCAATGACCACGAATCTTGAGGAGTGCTTTGCTCCGTTCGTGGATAAGGCTATATCAATGCAGGCAAACGGAAACGAGACAGCAAGAGTTCACTACGGTATCACTGAGGGCTGGGTGCTCCACCACAACACCGACATCTGGAACAGAACTGCTCCTATCGACGGTGCATGGGGACAGTGGCCTGTTGGCGGTGCATGGGTATCGAATATGCTTTATGATGCCTATCGTTTCAATCAGAACGACAGCTATCTCGAAAAAATCTATCCCACTATCAAGGGAAGTGCTTCATTCCTCAATCAGCTCATGCAGACGGTCAAGATAGACGGACAGGATTATTCAGTTATCAGTCCGAGTACCTCTCCCGAGCTCAATCTGCCGCCATACAGCGGTAAGAACGAGGCGTTCTGCGATTACGGAGTTACAATGGATAACGGTATTACGCGTGAGCTGTTCAAGGATGTTACCGAAGCATCCGAGATCCTCGGCAGAGACGAGACGCTCCGCAGCGACCTCAACTCAAAGCTTACGCTCATCAGACCTGAAACGATAGGAAGCTGGGGACAGATTCAGGAATGGGCTCACGACTGGGATAACCCGAAAGAGACTCACAGACACATTTCTCACATGTATGCTCTTTTCCCCGGATTTGAGATCACTCCTACGGACAACCCCACAACTGCGAAGGGTGCCGAGACTTCACTCAACGGACGCGGTGACAGCGGTACAGGCTGGTCTGAGGGATGGAAGCTCAACTGCTGGGCACGTCTTGAGGACGGCGAGCACGCATACAAGCTTGTAAAGCTCCTCGTTTCGCCTGTTGCAGGCAACGGAAGACTTTACGACAACCTCTGGGACGCTCATCCGCCTTTCCAGATCGACGGAAACTTCGGCTTCACATCAGGTGTTACCGAGATGCTTCTCCAGAGCCACAATGACGTAATCTCACTTCTTCCTGCACTTCCTCAGAAGTGGAACACAGGTCACGCAAACGGTCTCCGTGCACGCGGAAACTTTACGGTCAAGGAAATGAGCTGGACAAACGGCTCTCTTGATGAAGCAGTCATCTATTCAGGCTCAGGCGGTGTATGTACAGTCAAGTATGCGGGCGCAACAGTCAGCTTTGACACAGAGGCAGGTAAGGAATATACGCTTGACGGCGCACTCATGATAAACGGCTCTGACGAGATGCAGAATCTTGCACTCGGCAAAAAGGTGACAGCTTCAGGCGCAGAGAATGAAACCGATGCCGCACTTGCTGTTGACGGCAAGGACAATACAAAGTGGAGCCATCTTGACGGTCTTGGCGGCGAATGGATACAGGTTGACCTCGGCGAGGAATACGACATCAGCCGTTATGTTATCAAGTTTGCAGGTGTAAAGGAAGCCATTAAGTACAATGCGCGTGATTTCAAGCTCGAAGCCAGTACAGACGGCACGAGCTGGAGCGATATAACTACAGTTTACGGCAATACCAAAACAGTTGCAGGCGGAAGCCTCAAGGATATTTCAGCAAGATACGTGAAGCTTACTCTCATGACATCAACGCAGAGCAATGACGGCGGTGCAAGAGTGTATGAGATAGAGCTGTGGGGTGGAAGCGGAATACCTCCCGTACCCGTATCTGCATATAATAAGACCGAGGCGTGCAGTTACAGATCAAAGCACGGCACAGTCCGCAAGGACCACGATGACACCGATCTCGGCTATATCACAGACGGTTCATACGTAGTATACAGAAATATGGACTTTGAAACAGGAGCACAGGGCTTCAGGATCAAGGCTGCAAGCGAGTCCGAAGGCGGAACGGTCGAGGTACGAGTAGGCGGAGCCAATGGTACTCTCATCGGAACCTGCGACATTACAGGCACGAGCGGTTGGACAGAGTTCAAGGAGTTTGAATGTAAGACAAAGCAGTGCACAGGAGTAAACGACGTTTATCTCATATTCACCGGTACAGAACCCTACCTCTTCAATGTGGCTGATTTCAGCTTCTATGGCATCAAGGGAGACATCAACGGCGACAGAGTTGTTGATACCTTTGACCTTATCCTCGGCCGTCAGGCTATAACAGGCAAGACGGAGCTTGAAGGACTTTCAAGGTCAAATGCTGATATCGAAGTTGATGAAAAGATCGCCATAAGCGATATGGTGCTTCTTCAGAAGTACCTTCTCGGAAGCAGTTCCAAGCTCTGATAAAAAAACAGCACCTTATCACATGATAGGGTGCTGTTTATTTCGACAAAAAAGCCCTGCTCATCTGAGCAGGGCTTTTTGATGTGTTATTATTCAACAGGAACGATCCAACCGAATGTATCGTCGATCTTGCCCCACTGGATACCTGTCATTGTATCGTAGAGCATCTGAGAGATGTTGCCGATTTTGTTGCCGTTTATCTCCATAACCTTATCGCCCCACTTGAGGTGACCAACAGGTGAGATTACAGCAGCAGTACCTGTACCGAATACTTCGTCGAGCTTGCCTGCATCGTATGCATCAGCGATCTCCTGAATGTCGATGCGTCTCTCCTCAACTGTCAGGCCCTTGCTTCTGCAAACATCGATAGCGGACTTTCTTGTGATACCGGGAAGAATTGAGCCCTGCAGTTCAGGTGTAACTACCTTGCCGTCGATAACGAAGAAGATGTTCATTGCGCCAACTTCCTCGATGTACTTCTGCTCAACGCCGTCGAGCCAGAGTACCTGTGAGTAGTTCTGCTTGTGAGCCTCGTCCTGACCGATAAGTGAAGCAGCGTAGTTGCCGCCTGTCTTTGCGAATCCCATACCGCCTCTTACAGCGCGGACATACTTGCTCTCAACATAGATATTTACAGGGTTGAGGCCGCTCTCGTAGTATGCGCCTGAGGGAGAGAGGATTATCATGAAGAGGTACTGCTCGCCGGGCTTAACGCCGAGGAACGGATCAACTGCAATGATGAACGGACGGATGTAGAGTGATTCGCCTTCCTTGGAAGGAACCCAGTCCTTTTCGATCTTGAGGAGCTCCATAAGGCACTGCATACCGAGCTCTTCGGGAAGCTGGGGGATAACGAGTCTTTCATTTGACTTGTTGAGTCTCTTGAAGTTCTCCTCAGGGCGGAAAAGCTGTACCTTGCCGTCAGCAGTACGGTAAGCCTTCATGCCCTCAAAAACTTCCTGACCGTAGTGGAAGCACATAGCGGCAGGGGAGAGGTCAATATTGCCGAAGGGCTTGATCTCTGGATCGTGCCAGCCTTTACCCTCATCGTAGGGCATAACGAGCATATAATCTGTGAAGATGTGACCGAAGCCGAGCTTGTCGCCGGGCTGGGGCTTAGCCTTGAGGGATGCTGCTTTTGTGAATTTGATTTCCATTATATTCTACCTTCTTTGATATATTTTCCGCATTCATCGTAGGACAGCGGAATAAATTATAGCTTAATTAGCGGAGAAGTACTTCTTCTCGTAGATCTTCTTGCAGACTATGACCGAAGCTGCCGCAGCAGCACCGACAGCCACCACAGCACCTGTGATGGAAACTGCAAGGAATACTTTGGCTTTTTTATCCATAATACTCCTCCTTAACGGGAATGATGATACCTTAGCTGCCTGCTGTCAGACAGCAGATCGGGAGAAAGATCATCTGATGGCGTATAATTATGTATAAATCAATTATAGCATATTCCGTATATGTTTTCCATAGCGAAGCACTAAAAAAACTTGCAGAAATGCCATTGATATTTGTTGAAAATGCTGCAGTCAGTCATCGAAGGTGCGAATTCTCAGCACAGCACCGAGGCTTTCGCAAACCTTTCGTGAAGCATCAATCTGCTCCTGCGGGATAACATCAACAACGGACATCACAACATCTGCAAGCCCTGTCTTAACACAGTCTGAGGTGAATTTCTGCATAGCCTCCCATGCATCATTGAACTTCGGGCGTGTTACAGACATATATTCGTCTCTTGTGCCTGCATTGAGACTTACGGATACTGTGTCCATTGCCTTGCAGAGCTCTGCGGCAATGCTTCTGCCGTTGATAAGGTCGCCGAGACCGTTGGTGTTTATGCGGAGCTTCGGGCGATCGGGGAGCATCTTTAATGCAGCAGCCACGGTTATGACAGTGTCGATACGCTCGGTAGGCTCGCCGTAGCCGCAGAATACGATCTCATCATATCGGCTGAGGTCACGCTGTCCGAGGTCATCGAATATCTCGTTGAGAGAGGGCTCATGGTCGAGCCACAGCGGATTGGAGCCGTATGCGCCGTCAGCGTGTGTGCGTATGCAGAACGTACACGCACACGGACATTTGTTTGTCAGATTCAAATAAAGATTGTTTCCTACCTCATAGGAAATGGTCATTGCTTTTTTCATTGTTATCAACTCCGATATTCAGTTATTTCGAGTCCGCACGGCAGGGCTAAGCTGCTGATAGCTGCGGCAAGTTCTGTTGCGGATTTCTTGGTGAAGTTTCCTTCTATGTTTGTATGTCCGTTGATTATGGCGTTAGTTACAGTCGGTGAGGAGATGAGCTCGTTATCCAGCCATATCGACAGAGGTGTACCTGTTCCTGCAAGCTCCTCGGTAGCGATGGCAAATGCCTCCGTCCCTTTGTCACACAATGTAACTGATACTACGAATTCCTGACCGGATTCGGTATTTAAAAGTGATGCGTATGCAGTATCAATGTCCGAATTGTCGAGGATTATTTCTCCTGTCGGGATGGTCTGCCCATCAGAGTCAGTCTCGGTGTCACTGCCTTTACGGAATGTGAGACTGCCTTTTCTGCACAGTGCTTCGAGTGTACTTTTGTCCCATTCCTGCGGAAGGTCAAATTCTATTATTGAGAATGAATCTCTTCTTTTGTACATGACATTGCATTCAAGCATCGGATATTCAGCCATAAGTCTATGCTCTGTCACCTCAGTGCATTCAGTGAGCATACTTTCATCCTCAGGCATCAGCCTGATCGCGTAGTTGTAATCCTTTTCTTTCTGTTGACCTATGCCAGAACTGCAAGCCGTGAGTGTCAGTGCCGCAGCACATACTGCAATAAATCCTGCCGCTTTCATTTTAGCCTCCGTTTCAGTCAATGTAGATACGCGGTACACGCTTGGATATACCGCAGACAACTTCGTATCCGATAGTACCATATAATGAGGCAAGCTCATCAGCGGTAATGCATTCGTTTCCGTCACAGCCTATGAGAGTGACAATATCTCCCGATACTGTGTCCTCAACATCGGAAACATCAATCATAAGCTGATCCATGCAAACTCTGCCGACTATCCTGCATCGTTTGCCGTGGACGAGTATCTTGCCTTTGCCCGAGAGAAGACGCGAGTATCCGTCGGCATAGCCGATGGTGACGGTAGCTATACGCATCTCATGGTCAGCGGAGAATGTTCTGCCGTAGCTTATGCAGTCTCCTGCCTTCACAGTCTTAACATGAGAGATGACAGCTTTCAGTTCCATTACAGGAGAAAGCCCCTCGGGAATATCAAGGCTTATATCGGGGTGCAGACCATACAGTATGATTCCTGCACGGCTGAGAGTGCTGCGCGGTGAATTTCTGTAGCAGGTCGCCGCACTGTTCATGAAGTGACAGTGCCTCAGCTTTATACCGCGGCTGATAAGCTCATCATAGGTATCAAGAATAAAATCCTGCTGCCTGTCAGTGTAGGTGATATTGTCGGGAGCGTCGCTGTCAGCAACCGAGAAGTGCGTGTATATGCCTTCTACGGACAGCTTGCCGATCTTCATGATCTCAGCGATCTCATCAGCACATTCGGCAGGAGTATCGTGCTTGAGACCTATGCGTCCCATGCCTGTATCTATCTTGATGTGACAGCGTATGGAGGCGGGGGAGTTCTGTGCGAGAGCCTCAGCGTACTCTGTGGATACGACACCCTGAATTATGTTATGCATGGAGATCTCATGAGCGTACTCGGGAGGAGTATATCCGAGGATAAGTATTTCCGCGTTGGGAGCAAAGTTCCTCACTGCCACAGCTTCATCGAGATTCGACACAGCAAAGAAGCTGATGCTGCAATCCTGTGCGAGTGTACGGACGATATGTGCATCTCCGTGACCGTAGGCGTCAGCCTTGACAACTGCCATGACCTCCGTGGACTGGGAGTTGAGTCCCTTGATTATCTCTGCGTTTTTTCTCAGGCGGGAGAGCGATACCTCTGCCCATGCTCTTTTGAGATAAGGTTTCATCTTGTTATATCCTTTCTATGCGTTGCTGCAGTAAATAAATTTCTGTGGCTGTTGCATTTTGTATAACTATATGATATAATATAAAATATCGACATATTGAGGTGTGCTATGTTCAGGTCTCTTATTTCGGGAATGCCTGTCAGCCCTGCTTCAGAGCTGAAGTGCGACCGCAGCAGGACGGTCTGCATAACAGGTCACCGCGAGAAAAACATCCTGCCATATAAGGGCGATCCGCTCTATTCAGACGTCACTGTCGGAACGGTCAGGATGATGCTTTACAGATACATTGATATGGCTGCCGAGCGCGGCTATACCGATTTCATCAGCGGACTTGCCACAGGTGCCGACTTATGGGCGGCGGAGTACATTGCCCACAAGAAACAGAACGATCCGCGGATCCGTCTTATCGGAGCAATGCCGTATCTGCGCCATGCAGAGCGTTTCTCACGGGAGTACGCTGTGCTGCTTGATTTTGTTGAGCGGAACGCAGATGTGCTTGTCACGGTGAATGATGATCCTGACATTGTTTACAGCAAACACGGCGGAGCCTCCGACCTGTACCGTAACCGCAACTATTTCATGGTGGACAGATCATCGGCAGTGATAGCCTTTCTCAATGAAGGAAGCTTTGCTTCGGGAACATCGCAGACCGTGAATTATGCATATCGCAGCGGAAGCCTGATATGCCGTTTCGGCATCGGGGATGTGTATGAGATTATCGACCGCGCAGGAACAGACCTGCGGAGCATAAAGCGCGAGACGGCTTTTTTCAACAATGTTTTCGACATTGCGCCCTGATGTTACCTTTAATTATACCACATACGCAGAATATTTCAAGTACCGCGGCGGATTTTTTGCGTATATATAGTTCAAATCAATAAAAAGCGGCACACTATATTGTGAAAAAGGCGATTTTCCGTGAACGCGTGTTCGATTTCAACAGACTGTTGAATCGCCTGTTAATTTGCATTGCGGGCACTCATTTATTGTTGAAAAGTTGAAAACTCTGTTGATGTGGATTTATCGGCGTTTACAAATATTGACAAAAAATGCTAATCGAATTTCATTCACTTTACTGTGAATAATTATAAAAGATGCTTATACGAATAGTTGACACAGGCATATCTGAAAGGAGAACATACAGTAATGGCAAAGAATAAAAAAGTCGGAAGTATCGCGCTTCCTTACCTTATAACGATATTTGTCGGTATCCTTATTATCGGCGGAGGAACCTTATTCTTCCTGAATCATCTGGGAATAATCGGAGGCGATAAGGAGCTTTCCGAGCCGCCCCCGAAGGAAATAGTCACCACCACCTACGAGGACAATCATACTGTCCTGTTCATACTTGATGAGCCGAGCCAGAGATGTTCGACCACATTTATGCTTATGCGTTCTGTTCCCAAGGACAAGAAGCTTATTTTCGTGTGCATTCCGGCTAATACCATTTCTATTATTGACGGTGAACAGAAGGGTATCAAGGACTGTTACGAGAAGGGCGGCGCAGCCGAAGCTGTGTCATTTACGGAAAAGGTTTTCAATATACCGGTTGACAGGTACATGAAGCTCAATTCGGAATCCTACGTCAAGATATGCGACATCCTCGGCGGAGTTACCTACCCGATCTCAGAGGAAATAGCAGGCTTCAACGGCGATGGCTCCGAGCAGTATCTCAACTCGGAACAGATTGACAAGCTCACGACCTATGCCCTTTTCCGTGAGGGCGAATATGAGCGTTCCATCACTGCAAGTGCTCTTGTATCAAGAATGGTAAATCAGTCTGATCTTGTCCGTGTTTCCGATAGCTTTGACAACAGCTTCAACAGCATTGTCAATATGACTGAGACGGATATTACTGCTGTTGACTATAAAAAATACAAGGTAGCAATAAAGACAATGCTTGAAAGAGGAAGCGGAAGTCAGATAGCAACAGGTCTTGTTCTTGACGGTGACGATGCTGATTCGGATTATATCCCTTCTCAGGGCTTCATCAATGATTTCAAGGACAAATACTTTACTCAGTATGAAGGAAAATAATGAATAATATCTTTGATACACACGCTCACTACGCTGACAGTGCCTTTGACGACGACAGAGAGACCGTTCTTGCGCAGCTTCCTGAACAAGGCGTAAGATACGTTATGCTCGCATCGTCAGGTGTTGAGGATACTGCCGCAAATGCAGAGCTTGCAGGGCGTTATGACTATATATACGCAGCCTCGGGAGTTCATCCCGAGAGCATTGACAGCAATCCCGCAGACTATCTCAGTATCGTTGAGAGCACGGCACGCACTGAAAGCAAAGTCCGTGCAATTGGTGAGATAGGGCTCGATTATCATTATGAAGGCTTTGACCGCGAGAAACAGATCATACTTTTTGAAGAACAGATAGTCCTCGCAAAAGAGCTTGGTCTGCCGATCATCGTCCACAGCCGCGATGCCGCTGAGGACACTCTCACACTTCTGAAAAAGCATCGTCCCTACGGAGTCGTGCATTGCTTTTCATACTCTGCCGAGATAGCGCAGGAGATAGTGAAGCTCGGTATGTATGTAGGATTTACGGGAGTCCTTACCTTCAAGAATGCAAAGAAGCCGTGCAAGGCACTTGCAGAGGTGCCCGTTGACAGGATACTGCTTGAGACTGACTGTCCGTATATGGCACCTGAACCGTTCAGAGGCAGACGGTGCGACAGCTCAATGATAGCGTATACAGCACAGACTGCGGCTGAAATAAAGGGGCTCGGAGTTCAGGAGCTTCTTGATATGACCTGTGAAAACGGCAGGAGATTCTATTCGATATAAAGAGGTAGCGTATGTTTTACTGCTGCGGAATAACTGAAAAAGGCATAATGTCTCATAATGAGGATGCGATGCTTGTCGGCAGGAATGTCCTGACAGACGGAAGGCTCGAGCACAAGCTGTCTGCGCCGTTCATCGCCGCAGTATCAGACGGTGTGTCAGGTGAGAATGCAGGCGAGCTTGCTTCGCGTATGTGCCTTGAAATGGTTCGTGACGTTACGGATTACAGAAAAGGTGAACTCAGGGCAGGGCTTATGGAGATACACCGCAGCCTTGCCGAATACAGTGAAGACGATCCAGACAGCCGCAATATGCAGACAACACTCTGCGGTATAGCTGTTACAGACGAAAAGCACGTCATGGCGTTCAATGTCGGCGATTCGCGGCTTTACAGGTTCAGGGCAGGACGTATCCGTCAGCTTTCACGCGACCAGTCACTTGTACAGCTCCTGTATGAGGAGGGTTCGATAACGCAGGAGGAGCGGCGGACTCATGTCCACAGGAACATTATATTTCCTGCATTCGGAAATGTCAGCAACGATCCGATAATCGAAGTCGAAGAGATAGAAGGCGGTATGGAGTACGGTGATGTGCTTATATTGTGCAGTGACGGTCTGTCGGACTATCTTTCTGCGTACGATATTCAGGAGATAATGGAGCTCCCGAAAAGTCTGCCGAAGCGGCTCGATATGCTTGTCAAGGAAGCACTGCTGCGCGGCGGAACGGACAATATTACAATAGCGGCTGTTGTCTGTGAGTATGACGGCTGAAAAAACAGGAGTACCCCTTGGTACTCCTTTTTAAATGCTGAAAATGTCATCGTAGTCGACCTTGAGTATCTGCTTCAACAGCAGTATCTCGTCGGGGTAGAGGTGACGCTGTCCGACCTCTATTTTTGCAAGGGCGCTGCGAGTGATATCACAGCCGTTGACTTGCAGCCGCGCCGATAGCTGTTCCTGTGTCAGGTCGGCTTTTTCTCTTAGCAGTCTGATGTTGTTGCCTATCCTTGTTTCGATTTCCTTGTTCATATTGCACAATAACCTCCGTCAAAATTTTGCACTCAAACAGGTGCAAAAGTATTGACTATATTATACACATATGTTATAATAAAGTTGCACTTATATAGGTGCAAAATGTAAAATACAAACAATGATACGGGAGGTGTTCTCTATGTTAACTGAAATCCTATTGATAGCCGGAGCAGCATTTGTAGGAAAAAAGGCGCTTGATAATCCTGAAAAAACGGAAGAGATTGTTAATCGTTTTGGAAGTGCTTTGGCTAAAACGGCAGACAGGGCAGCTTATGACAGCAGCAAAAACCTTTCCTACGATGACAGACAGCGATTGCATAGTGAAGCTCAACGACTCGCATCGCAAACAGGTACTGAGCTTACAAGGCGAAATAATTATGATTTCGATGATGATTAATGGTGATGATTATGCAGGAACTTTGTAAATCAGTATGCCAGTGGTGTGGTAAACAAGGTAAAATAGCATATACCGAAAACGGTCATATGCCTAACCAGACACCGTTTGTTGCGGGAAAGTGTAACTGCCATCCCTCTGGTAAGAGTGATATGCCACATTCACCAAGGTGGGAAAAACAATAAAAACGGAGGTTTTGTTATGGCTTTTGAAAGATACCAGATAATTATAATTTACGGAGACGGAACTCAGAGCAGACTGACAATAGGCGCGAGTTCCTATGAAGAGGCTAAGGCCAACGCGAAAGCAACTGCAAGGATTAGTGCTTCTGCTCATGGAGGGGTAGATGATATCCTCGTAAACAGGCTGTAATAATAAAGGAGTACCCCTTGGTACTCCTTTTCTTTTACAGTATAAAGCAGATAAGCCCCGAACAGCCGTCATTGATGATACGTTCAAGAGTTTCCTGAAGCTTCATTCGGGCATCTATCGGCATTTTATACAGCTTGTTGTGCAGTCCCTCGTTGACAAGCTCATGGAGAGACTTACCGAAGATATTGCTTTCCCATATCTTTTTCGGATCGTCGTCGAATCCGTCAAGCAGGTACATCACAAGCTCCTCTGACTGACGTTCTGTGCCTACTATTGGAGAGACTGTCGTATTGATATTGGCCTTCATCATGTGTATGGACGGTGCCGATGCCTTGAGCTTCACGCCGTATTTTCCGCCCTGTCTGATTATCTTAGGCTCCTCAAGTGAAAGCTCCTCAAGCTCGGGCATGACGATGCCGTAGCCGGTAGCTTCGACCTCCTCAAGAGCAGGAGCTATCCTTTCGTACTTCCTGCGTATGGAGTTCAGTTCCATGAGCAGAGGCATGAGGTCGCTTTCACTTTCAAGCTCGATGCCCGTAGCTTCACCGAGTATCTTGTAGAAAAGGCTGCTGTCGAGCTCGGCGGTTATCGTCACGGAGCCTTTTCCGAGGTCGATCGAAGTCACAGCGGCACTTACCATATAGTGGCACTCAGCTATTGATTCAGCTGCGGCAGCAGCCTCGCGCACGAGCTGTATGTCATTTGCGGATTCGCGTATACAGCCGAGTATCTCGTTTTTCAGCCAGTGTCCCTTTTCGAGAGAATTGATCCAGCGTGCCGTGCGGATATTTATTTCCTTTACGGGAAACGAATAGAGTATCTCGGATATCATATTTCGTATATCGTGCTCATCGAGCGTCAGACAGTTCACCGGTACGACTTTTGCATCATAGCGGTCTGAAAGCTCTGCCGCAAGAGCTTTTGTCTCAGCGGAGTCAGGTGATGCAGTGTTCAGCACGACGATGAACGGCTTCCCGATAGCCTTCAGCTCGCGTATAACACGTTCCTCGCACTCCTCATACTCGCTTCGCGGGATGTCGGATATCGAGCCGTCAGTTGTGACAACGAGACCTATTGTAGAATGTTCGTTGATGACCTTCTGTGTGCCTATTTCAGCAGCCATATTGAATGGTATCTCCTCGTCAAACCATGAGGTCATGACCATACGCGGCTGCTCGTTTTCTATGTACCCGACTGCGCTGGGGACAATATACCCCACGCAGTCAATGAGTCGTACATTGAAAACAGCACCGTCTCCGAGCCGGACCTCAACGGCTTCCTCGGGGATGAACTTCGGCTCGGTCGTCATTATCGTCTTGCCTGCGGCAGACTGCGGCAGCTCGTCGATAGCGCGCTCGCGTACAAATTCGCTTTTGATGTTCGGGATAACAAGCGACTCCATAAAACGCTTGATGAATGTGGATTTGCCCGTTCTGACAGGACCTACCACGCCGATGTATATATCGCCGCCTGTGCGTTCGGCGATACTTGAGTAAATATCTTTAGCCATATTCTGCTCCTTTGCGGATTATTCTTTTATCGGGATAAGCAGCATTCTGCCTTTTTCGAGTTTTTCGTCCGTCAGCTCATTTTCCTCCATGATAGCAGCGGCATCGGTGCTGTAACGTTTGGCGATGTCCCATACATCCTCATTTTCCACACCGAAGTAGAGCTTTATCGCATAATCGCCGTCACGCTCCTTCTTGACTGAATCGTCCACCGTGATCGCTGTCACTGCACGTATTGAAGCGGAGCTTCCCACGCTTATTCTCAGAGGGATATCAGCCTTTGCAGTAAGTATGCCTTCGGATGAGATATTGTACGATACACTTGCATCTTCAAGCTCGGCTGTTACTGAGGCGGATGTGAGGTCGTCACCTATCTCTATCTGTTCCTCGAAAGCCTCGTCCCTGTCAGGCATTATCATCATGCCTGAGCTGTCCCTTGCAGCCATTGAGTAGGTGAGCATACCTGTTATCATCACAGACCTGCCGTCCTCACCGATACGGGTGTTGATATTCTTGGGAGTACACCACAGCGCGTATATTTCCTTCGGGACTGATTCTGCTTCGGCAAGAACAGCCGAGTGCCTGAAGCTTTCGGAGTAGACAGCAGGAAGCTGCTTTGCCTGTATAACCGAATACTCCACATCACACGGATATACCGTAGAGTAAGCATCAACGGCAGTCAAGATGTCCGCTGTTCTGACAGCGCGGCAGGTAATATGCAGTTCAGGCTCACATCTGAGGATACGGTTTTCACCGTCCTTGTCGGCTGACGGCGTGATTTCGCAGCTAAGGACCTCTGCACGAACGGTACACTCATAGGAATCGTCGATGCCCTCCATATCAAGTATCTGGCTGTAAGGGAGTGTAAAGCTCATCCGCTCAAGTGAGCCGTTTCCGCACGAGTAGAGAATGTCCGTCTTTATCTCGCCCTTTGCGAGGAGCTTGCCTGATACTATCTTCTTTTCACATTCGCCTGCGGAGCAGATACGGTATACGATCTCGGCAGCAGGAGGCTGTGCAGCAGTCAGCGTCACTTCCTCGGAGAGCTGTACTGTCTTTTCCGCGCACAGCCTGTTTGTTTCGATGCGTACAGGCTCTTTTTTTTTTTTTTTTTTCATACCGAAGGCATCGCTGACGACCTCCTGCGAACGTTCACTGCATACCTTGATCCTTACCGATACCGCACCTCTGACATCAAGACGCCGCTTGTTCACTGCACGGAAGTTGATGTGGTCTGATTTGGCTGCAAGAGTGACCTCTGGAGCTGTGGTGCTTCTGCCGAGTTCGACCGTTTTGGAGTAATCCTGCTTCTGTGTAACGCATCTTATTTCTGTGCCGTCCTCACCGCAGTACAGCAGGCGTATCTCGCATTTCAGCCCGTATGTAAGACGGTCGCCGCTTACTGACCAGTCTGACACAACGGGTAGCACATCACGCCGCACAAGTCTGACAATATCGGGGTAATAGTCGGGAAGAATGTAGTCAAGCTCGACTCCCTGTTCCTGTACACCGCTGTAAATGACTTCCTCGGCAGGTACGGTTTCTCTGTTCAGTCTGAATTCCATATATTGACCTCCTTGAAAAAATGCTTTGCATAATTGATTATATTCAACGTAACGTACAAGTATTCCGAACTGAGATACATGGCGTAATATTGCATAAAAAACAATGACGGCACTGCTGTTTTTTAACATAATCGCTGTTTTGTATTTAGAAAGTGTTAATTTTGCGTTCCCACTGTTTACTTTTGACTCCGAAAGGATTAAAGTATATAATGTAAATTAATGTGATTTGGAGGCAAACAGCAATGAGAAAACAGCTTATAGGCAAAGCAGTTTCCACATTCATGACGGGCGTTATCGCCGCAGGCAGCATCGCTCCCGCTTTCCTGTCGCCATATATGGCTATGGCAGGAGAGCAGCTCGGTCAGACAGACTTTGACGAGGGAGTCGGTCTGCCATGGCATATCTGCGAATCGGCACCGGGAGAAATGGATTTTGAGATCGACAACGGAGTTTACAAGATCACGATCGTGAATCCGGGCGGTGCTTCTCAGGGCGGAGAGGACAGGTGGGACTGCCAGTTCCGCCACCGCGGACTGAAGATAGTATCGGGACACCAGTATAGGGTGAGCTACGAGATAACGGCTTCAAACAGCGGAAAATACTATACCAAGATAGGCAACCTTGACGGCGATGTAGAGATATGGCACAATATGTCAACAGGTGACGGCGACTTTAACAACTCATGGGATCCGATACAGATCAACGCAAATGAGACAAAGAAGGTCGAGGTCACATTTACTCCCTCCCAGAGCATGGAGGTGGCAGAATGGGCGTTCCATCTCGGCGGTGACGGACAGTATACTCCGGGCGGATGTTTCCCGGCAGGTACCGTTATCACCTTTGACAATATGTCCCTCACCGATCTCAGCGGTGATGAAAACGATTATATCCCTGCTGAGAAATGGCAGCGTGCGGACATCCTTACCAATCAGGTGGGATATTTCACGGATCGTGCCAAGCGTGCGACCCTGCTGTGTGACGATAAGAAGGGCGTAAAGTATGAGGTTCTTGACGAAAACGGAAAGAAGGTCTGCTCGGGCAAAAGCGAATATTTCGGATATGATGATGACTCAGGCGATGTTGTCCATATCATAGATTTCTCCGAGCTTGACAAGGCAGGAACATATCATATTGAGGCTGAAAACGGTGCAGTGAGCCGCGAGTTCGAGGTCGGCGGAAGCGACAAGTATTCGAGTATGCTTTACGATTCGCTGAACTATTTCTATCAGAACCGCAGCGGTATCGATATAGAGGCTTCACTCATTTCCTCAGGAGATGCGGATGCTCTTGCACGTAAGGCAGGTCATCCGACAGATATGGCTGAGATAGAGCATACATGGGGCTACTCTGCAACAAGCGGCAGTATTGATGTAACAGGCGGCTGGTACGATGCGGGCGATCACGGCAAATATGTTGTAAACGGCGGCTTTTCGCTGTGGATGATGCAGAACCAGTATGAGACGGCTGTGAAGTACGGCTTCAAGGATAAGTATGCAGACGGAACAATGAATATCCCCGAAAATACCAACGGCTACCCCGATCTGCTTGATGAAGCACGCTGGGAGATGGACTGGATGTTCAGTATGATCGTTGACAGCGGCGAGTATAAGGACATGGTCTATCATAAGGCTCATGACGAGAAATGGACGGCACTTGGCATTGCTCCTGCTGATGACACGATGAAGCGTATCGTAAAGCCTCCGACAACAGCGGCTACACTCAATTTTGCAGCGTGTGCGGCACAGTCGGCACGTCTGTGGAAGGGTATTGATGACAGCTTCTCAGAGAAGTGCCTTGAAGCGGCAGAGAAATGCTTTGCCGCTGCAAAGGAGCATCCTGCTGTATATGCACCGCTTGATGAGTCGGTAGGCGGCGGAGCATACGGCGATGATGATGTTACAGACGAGTTCTGCTGGGCGGCATCAGAGCTGTACATCACCACAGGCGACATGGATTACTACAACGATATAAAGAAGAGCGATTTCTTCCTTGATGTTCCGACTTCTCTCGGCGGCGGCGAGAGCGTCGATACAATCGGAAGTCTTGACTGGGGCAATACTGCTGCGCTCGGCACGCTCAGCGCGGCACTGAATCCCGATGCATTCGACAAGGGCGATTCCGCGAAGATCAGGGATGCTGTAACGGACGCCGCTGACTTCTATATAGATACAGAGAATTCACAGGGATACGGTCTGCCGTACGGTGCGAGCAAGCTTGCCTATAACGATTCCGATGAGGGCTATGTATGGGGAAGCAATTCTTTCGTTACCGACAATTCGATAGTGATCGCCTATGCCTATCTGCTCACAGATGATGACAAGTATATGGACGGCACTATCGCAGGCATGGACTATATACTCGGCAGAAATCCGATGGATTACTCCTATGTTACAGGATACGGTACTCACACGACGGAGTATCCTCATCACCGCTACTGGTCACAGCTCATAGATGACAGCTTCCCGAAGGCTCCCTGCGGAGTAATGGCAGGCGGACCTAATTCGGGTATGCAGGATCCGTGGGTGCAGGGCAGCGGCTGGAAGAAGGGCGCGATAGCTCCGCAGAAGTGTTATCTTGACCATATCGAGGCATGGTGCGTCAATGAGTGTACAATAAACTGGAATGCATCGCTTGCCTGGGTAGCAGGCTTCCTTGCTGAGGAGAACGGCGGCATAACAGTAGGCGAAACAGGACGTTCGGCAGGCATTGTCAATAACGGCGGAGACGGCGAATCAAACGGCAAGCCTACCTACAAGGACGACAGCAGCAAAAATGACAGCACAAAGTCCGAGGTAACTACACGGAGCAAGGCATCTTCAAAGGATTCTGAGAAGAACTCATCAGGAGTGTGGATAGCTGTTGCGGTAATAGTGGCAGTTGTTGCATTTGCAGGAGTAGTGCTTGCGATCGCACTGATGATATTCATATATAAGATGTTCAGACTTAAAGCCGAAAACGGCGGAGGCTCCGCAAAGTCCGGAAACAAGGAGAATGACGAAAGAAAGCAGTAACAGAAACAGCCGCAGTATGCATATACTGCGGCTGAATATATCAGGCAAATGATATGTTCGGAGACAGGGGAGACGAGAGCATGAATTACCGTATTATTGACAAGGAAAAATACTACCGTTCGGGAGTGTACCGCCATTTTACCGAGGACTGCAAGTGCTCGGTATCAATCACCGCACGTATTGATGTAACGGAGCTTGAAGCGTATTCCCGCCGCACAGGCACGAAGTTCTATATCAATTTCCTGTATATTCTCTCGAAGGTGCTCAATTCGCGTGAGGATTACCGCATGGGGTATCTGTGGCAGTCTGACGAGTTTATCTGCTATGATGAGATCAACCCGACACAGTACATTTTCCATGATGATACTGAGACCTGTACCCCCGTGTATACGCACTATTCATCTGACTATACGAAGTTTTACGAGGAGGCTCTTGCCGACATCGAGCGCGCAAAGCAGACTCGTGATTATCAGCTCGATCAGGCAGGACATCCGAACTGGTTTGATGCGTCATACGTTTCATGGCTGTCATACGACTCATTGAACGTCGAGCTGCCTGACGGTTATCTATACTTCCTTCCGATAGTAAACTGGGGCAGATACAGAGAAGAAGGCGGAAGATTGCTCATGCCGGTGACAGTGCGTCTCAACCATGCCGTAGCAGACGGCTATCTTGTTGCACTTGTATTCCGACTGCTTGAGAAAGAGATGTCAGAGTTCTGCAAATAAAGGCAACACCGCATAAAAAAGAGTCCGTGGGAATATCCCATGGACTCTTTCGTTATATGGTTATGAGTTCTTCGCCGTAATTTGCGGGGCGGGTGGTTGCCTCCGTATTGTCATCATCGCTATCGCTTTCTTCTGGGCTGCTGTCAATAGACGGCGGAAGTGCTGATTCATATATGGTTTTGTATTCTTCGATGAATTTGCCGTAGAATTCGGTAAAGCTGTTCATGCCCATTGATGGCCATACCCAGTCGTACTTATTGTCGTTGTACTTTGCAAATTCCTCGGGAACTTCTCCTGTTTCCTCATAATTGTCGATATATCCCTGCGGATCCTGAGAGAACTTTGTCATGTCATTCAGCGGAACACTGAGGAAAATAAGCTCAAACAGCAGTAAAATGATAGTTAGGACTGAAATGATGATGCCTGTAACTGCAAGTCCCTTGCCGTCCCTGTGAGTTGCAAGCGAGATTATGCCGAATACCAGTGCAAGCACCGATAACAGCAGCAGAAACACCGATACTGCCGGATATACAGTGCAGCAGCAGAGTAGCAGGGGAAGAATGCTGAATACGAGCGACAATATCGCAAATGTGAGCTTCTTCGGCTGTTTGGGAGGCGTTATGTAGTTGTATCCGCTGAACTGCGGCTCCTGTTGATTCATATCAATATCCTCCTAAATCGCCTGCTTCATCAACCAATGCTTTGAAAAAATCCAGTAAATTTATTCCCCAAAAAAGTATAATAATGATAACCAATATGGCGACTGATTTTTTTATCATTTTATTCAGAGGCCCCATGTCATCGTCTGTGCATTTTGAAACAGAGCCGAGTATCATAAATCCCATTATCAGGCATACAATTATCAGTATTGGTGAAATGGCACAGCTTCCGACAATGCCGATGACGATGAATGTGATGAATGCCTTCGCTGCCTTTGCCTGTGCGGTTGATGACTGCGGAGCTTCGGCAGGATGTTCAAATGTTCTGCCGTTGACAACAGTGGTCTGAACGTTGCGTGTCTGTCGCGGAGCAGCCTGCGGAGTATACTGTCTCATTACAGGCTTTGGATACGGGGAAGTGTTTTGTGAGTCGGTCTGCTGATAAACGGGGCTTGTCCGCGGCGTAGTATTATATGCTGAGGACATCTGCCTGTCAGTCCATTCATGTTCCTGTCCTTCATCGCAAAGATGGTACGCATGAGAGCCGTAACGTTTTGCATCCTTTATATCGTCAACTGTATCGTAGTCCATTTCGTCGATCATATCGCATGACGATTCGTCGATCGTATGTCTTTCTCCGAACATACAGTATCACATCCTTTCAGTCGAACAGTTTTCAGAAATTTGTTTCCCAGGTCCAGCTTCGTATCTCAAGCTCGTCAAGGTTGTACGGGGTTTTCTGATATACACAGTAATTGAGCCAGTTCGAGAACATCAGATTTGCCGTACATCTCCACGAGAACAGGGGAGTCTGAGAGGGATCGTCGTTCGGGAAATAGTTATACGGGAGCTGTATATCCAGCCCTTTGTTCTTGTCGCGGAAGTACTCGGCAGCTATGGTATCGCGGTCATATTCGGAATGTCCCGTGATGAAGTATTGTCTGCCGTTCTTGTTCGCAACGATATGCACGCCTGAAATGTCAGACGAGGTCAGTATTTCGAGCTGGTCGATCTTTTCGATGTCTTCGCGGCGGACTTCGGTATTACGGCTGTGCGGCACATAGAATATGTCGTCGAAGCCGCGCAGGAGCTGGCGGTTCTCGATCTCGACCTTATGCGGAAAGATGCCGAACATCTTGTGTTCAAGCGGATACTTGGGCACGCCGAAGTGGTAATAGAGACCTGCCTGAGCAGCCCAGCATATATAGATTGTCGAAAAGACGTGGGTTTTTGACCACTCGAAGATAGTCGTGATCTCGTCCCAGTAATCGACCTGTTCGTATTCAAGCAGTTCAACAGGAGCACCCGTGACGATCATTCCGTCATAACGGGAGTTCTTTATCTCGTCAAAGGTCTTGTAGAATGATTCAAGGTGGTGATGTGAGGTGTTCCTTGAGATGTGCGATGCCATTTGCAGAAGGTCGATATCCACCTGAAGGGGAGTATTACTCAGCAGACGCAGGAGCTGACATTCTGTCTCTATTTTTTTCGGCATAATGTTGAGAATTATGACCTTCAGAGGACGTATGTCCTGATGTTCAGCCCTTTCCTTAGACATTATGAATATATTTTCATCGCCAAGCGTTTTGAACGCAGGAAGCTCCGATGATATGCGTATCGGCATTCCAGACGCTCCTTTCTGTGTTATATCTGATTTTTGCAGTGCTCGCAGGCATTCAGGAAGCCGTCAACATTCTCACATACATTGCTGCCCTCAGTGAGAAAATGCAGCTTCACAAGCCTTGTGAGCATTTCGGTGTCGGTAAGCTCGAATGTAAGGGTTTCGATTCCTTTCATTGCACTTTTGAGCATGACCGAACGGACAAGCCCGTCGCAGAGCATGAGGTCACCGCTGTCATCGCAGCCGTAAACAACGGTGCGTTCTGCCTCATAGGCGTAGGCGATAAAGCCCAGAATTCTGCTTCCGTCGAGAGCCTCGGTGATATGGACAGTGTTTGTTCCTGCCGCGGCGAGTATGTGTTCATATCCTGATGTATCAAATCTTTCCTGGATTTCAAGCATGATCAGTTACCCTTTCCGATTGCTGTTCTCAGGGCGCGGAGCTCCTCAGCTGTGAGCTCGCGCCACGTTCCGGGCTTGAGCATACCGAGCTTTACAGGACCGATACTGATACGGCGAAGTCTTGCGACTTCAAGCCCTACCGCCTCGCACATACGGCGTATCTGGCGGTTTCTGCCCTCTTTGATGGTGATGAGGAGAACTACTCTGCCCTGTTCCTTTTCCTTAACGATAACAGAAGCAGGCAGTGTCTTCTTGCCGTCGATATCAACGCCCTCTGGTAGCTGTACAAGCTGCTCAGCACTGATGTCGGGACGTACGGTGACTCTGTATGTTTTGGAAATATGACGGCTCGGGTGCATGATGCTGTTTGCGAAGTCGCCGTCATTGGTAAAGAGAAGCAATCCCTCGGAGTTTCTGTCGAGCCTGCCGATAGGGTAAACGCGCTCCTCAACGCCGTCGAGAAGATCCATAACACAGCGGCGGTCGAGTTCATCTGAAACGGTCGTAACATAGCCGCGCGGCTTGTTCATCATCAGGTACAGCAGATTCTTCTTCCGCGGCATGTAGATTCGTTCGCCGTCAATGGTGATGATGTCCTTGAATCCGCATTTGTCGCCGAGCTTGACGGGGTGTCCGTTTAATTTGACTCTGCCGTTCGAGATAAGCTCCTCAGCCTTGCGGCGTGAGCAGAATCCGCAATCTGCGATCATTTTCTGAATCCTTATCTTTTCCACATTTTCTCCCTTCTCAGGAGAAGAAGCTCCTGAGCTTAGTTTTGATTTTGTTTGATATGCTGTCCCTGGTGTCAGGGGAAGCGGCGTATTCGGCGTTTTCCGCTGCACACAAGGGGATACGCCTTATTTCGCGGCTGTTGAAGCTGATGCTGAGTTCACCGAGCCTGTCGCCCTTTTTTACGGGCGCATATACGAAAGGCGAAGAAATTACTGTATATGTAAGTTCATCCTTGTCCGCCGCGAGTACCGTAACAGGCTCAGGCGGAGCTTCGGCGTGAACGTGTATGCATTTACTGCAGCTCCCGGCAAGGGGGATACTGAGCTCCTGCGGCAGCTCCGGCTCGACCGTGTGTACCTCTGCAAATGCATGATCGTACATTGATATATGGTCGTTCCAGTCGTTGCGGTCATTGAGCGTGACACAGACGAGGTTCTTCCCGTCGCGTTCACAGGCAGATACAAGGCACCTTCCTGCTTCGTCAGTGAAGCCTGTCTTTACGCCGTATGTGCCGCCGTACATTGAAAGGAGCTTGTTAGTATTGCGAAGCCATCGCTTATATGGGGGATTGCCGAATTCGAGACAGATGCTTTCACTGGAGCAAATGTCGCGGAACACTCTGTTCCTGAGTGCTGCGGAAGCGAGAACAGCCATATCATAGGCGGAAGAGCCGTGTCCTGTTCCGTCAAGTCCTGACGGAGTGACGAAGAACGTCTTGGTGAGACCAAGCTCCTGAGCGCGTGAATTCATAAGTTCGGTGAACTTTTCGCTGCTTCCTGCAATGCGTACAGCGGCAGCATTTGCCGCATCGTTGCCTGAGGGCAGCAGCATTCCGCAGCAGAGCGCGTACTTTGTGACTATATCGCCATCCTGCAAGCCCATAGATGAGCCTTCAACGCGTATTGCTCCGCTGTCGGCCACGAAAGGCTCGTAAAGTCCGCCGCTCTCAATGCAGAGCAGGGCAGTCATTATCTTGGTCGTGCTTGCCATAGGCAGCTTTTCGCTGCTGTTGTGCGAGTACACTATCTCGCCCGTGTCCGCGGAAATGACGACAGCCGCCTTTGCCGAAACATCAGGAGCATCCTCCGCGTATACAACAGGAAAATGCAGTCCCGCTGTCAGCAGGACCGCAGATAGAGCAGATACGATTCTTTTCATACGCATACCTCCGCAGTACAGGTTACTGTCAATGATATGCAGAAAAGAGGGACTGTATGAATCAGTCGCTGAGTATTACATCGCCCTCGTCGTCCGATCCGCCTTTCTTCTTTGCGAGGAAGCCCTGTACCTTCTCAATAAGAGTGGGTACGGAGTTGATAGCACTTGAGATCGGATCGCTGGTTGTTTCCATGCCGATCATCTTAGCTTCGCCGTTCGGTGAGATAACGAGGAAGCCTTCAGGCTTGATGCTTACACCTGCGCCTGCACCGCCGCCAAAGAGGTCCTTGTCGTACTTTGAGGGGAGGTCTGAGCCGCCTGAAGCAAAGCCGTATGATACCTTTGAAACGGGTATGATGGTCGTTCCGTCAGCAAGAGCGAGAGGTTCGCCGATGATAGCATTGACATCAGCCATTTCTCTTATTTTGTCGATGGATATACCGAGTATTTCGTTAACGGGTGTCTTTTTGTTTTCCATATTGATTCCTCATTTCTGCCTTGCGGCTTGTTTTCTGAGTTTTCTGTCCTGCAAAATGCCGGGGATAAGAAATCTGAACAGATATGTCAGCAGGAGTCCGACTCCTGCAAAAACAGCGGTTATTGGGCGGAACTTTATCTTGGCAGCCGCATCCCAGCGCGGCTTGCTGACAGCAAATCCCGGATTTACGTCAATGGTCCTGAGTCTGACATTGAAAAGTGCACTCACCCATGCAAGAACGTTATACAGAGCTCCGCTTATCCTGCCGTAGTTCAGCGCACATTTGTAAGCGTCCTCATTTGCAATGATAAAGTCGATATACAGTTCATATATTTTGATACCCTTGAATAATCTTAATACAGGGCGGTCGGCTGCACGGACAATATCAAGCACGAAGTCTATTTTCTCGTTGAGTGTTTTGGGAGGCTTGTCCTTTTTCTTCTTCTTTTTCTTTTCGTTCTCTTCATCGCTGAGCGGTTCGGATGAGTCGTCCCAGTCATCGGGCGGAGGATATTCATCTTTTTCGGGAGAAGTATCGAACTGAGGCGTATCTTCGCCTGTTTCAATGTTATCCGCAGGAGGCTCGGTTATCTCGTCCTCATACGGCTCATCGGACATCTCCGGAATTTCCACTGTATCTTCGTCTTTCTTTTTAGCCTTTTTCCGCGATCTGAACTTCTTTACTATATTGAGTACCAGCGGAATGAGCCCTTTTTTCTCGGAGTTGTAGAGCAAAATATGTGCATATCGGGCACTGTAACCGAGCTTGCCGTCAATGTAGCTGACAGCTCCCTGTACAGGCAGGCACAATATCAGAATAATAATGCCGAGAACGGCAAGAAGAATCCACAGCAGAATTTTCATCACAATCATTCCTGCCGCTCCTTTCTGAAAAAGTTTGCTGAATAATTATTCGTCGAGCTCAAGCGGCTCTGTTTCGTCTTCGTTATAAGCGGCTTCATCATCGCTGAGGTCAAGAGTGAGCTGATCGTCTTCAAGCGGATCGCCTGTTCTGCCGTCTACAGGCGGCAGCTCATCAACGGAGCTGAGTCCGAACGTACGAAGAAAAACGGGAGTAGTCCTGTATACTATCGGCTTACCGGGCACATCGAGCCGTCCCGCTTCCTCGACGAGTCCCTTTTCCACGAGGTTGTTGACAACTGAGGAGCTGTCAACACCGCGGACATTTTCGACAAAGCTCTTTGATACGGGCTGATTGTAGGCAATGATAGTCAGAGCCTCCATAGCTGCGTTTGAGAGCGGAGTGTTCTTCTTTGTTTCAAGTATTGAACGTATCTGCGGAGCAAATTCCTCGCGTGTACACATCTGGTAGCTGCTGTCGAGCTTCTTGATGCATATTCCGCTGCCGCTGTCGTCATACCGCTCGTTCAATAGCCTGATGAACTGGGGGAGAGTACCTACGTCAATACCGCTTGCCTGAGAGAGCCGATAGAGTTCGACAGGCTCGCCGCTTGCAAAGAGTATAGCCTCTATTGCGCCGAGTTTCTCTTTGATCTCCATTTTTTGCGTCCCTCTCTTTCCATTTCACCCTTGAAGAAAATGATTGTGTTATCCTCGCTTATGGTTATCCTGCCGAAGCGCGTCAGTTCAAGCACAGCAAGAAAAGTCGCAACTCTCGCCGAGCGGTCTGTCACGCCTTCATAGAGCTTGTCCATATATACCTCACCCGTTGTGTAAAGCTCGCGCAGAATATGCACGACCTTTGTAAGAACAGGCACTATCCTGCGCTTCACAACGGAATTTATCTTGTTGTCAATATGCATTTTCTGCGTATCAGGACGCATCTTCTTGTTGGATAATGATGCGTATGCCTGTACGAGCCTTTCAGGCTCGTGAACGAGCGTATAGGTCATATCTGCTTCAATCTTCATAGGCTCTCTCGTGAAAATATCGCTGCCGACATTTCGCTCTGCAAGAGCTTTTGCAGCCTGCTTGCACAGTGACAGTTCAATGAGAGCACCCTCAAGCTCTTTCTTCATCTGTTCGGCTTCTTCCGGCTTCGGGAGCAGAGCAGCCGTCTTGATGTAAACGAGCCTTGCAGCCATTTCGAGAAATTCGCCTGCAAGCTCGAGATCCTGTTTGTGACACTCCTCAATGAAGATGAGATACTGTTCAAGCAGCTTTGATATTTCGATGTCGCAGATGTTGAGCTTGTGCTTGGTTATGAGAGCAAGCAGTACGTCGAGCGGACCTTCATAGACATCAAGCTTGTAATTGATAGTGTCCATCAATATCCCCACTTCAGCTTGGGTATCCATTTTACGGTATCCCAGAGAAGACCGCTTACGAAATTCCGTGCGTAGTACAGCGGATTGTAGCGTGACGGGATATAGCTGAGACCTATTATCACAATAAAGAAAGTGATAGAGATCTCCTGCTGATGCTTGTGGAACCAGCGGTCAACCTTTGCAGGTGTGAAATATATCAGAACATTGTAACCGTCAAGAGGCGGCAGAGGTATCATATTGAATATAGCAAGACCGATGTTTACCTGATAGAGGTATGTCAGAAGGAGCTTGACGCAGCTCAGAGGCGTTACAGCAACGTCTATTGAAGCTTTCATTCCGGCATCGGTACACAGTATCAGAGCGTATGCAAGAGCTGCGACAAAAGCAGCCAGTATATTTGATACGGGGCCTGCAAGCGCGGTCAGAGAGATACCTGCGCGGTATTTTTTCATTCGTACAGGGTTTATCGGTACAGGCTTTGCCCATCCGAAGCCTGTAAGGACCATAAATATAGTACCTATCGGGTCAAAATGGTCCATAGGATTCAGACTTATTCTGCCTGCACGTTCAGCCGTATCATCTCCGAACCATTTGGCAACGAGTGCATGAGCACTCTCATGTATCGGGATAACGAGAAGCAGAGTGACGACTCTTGCGAAAAAATTTAAAAAAGCTTCGATGTTCATAAATTACCTTTCCTATTCTGTAGAAACAGTTATTCATTTTTTATTATACTACATTTCAATAAGATTTTCAAGTGAATTGGCTAAAAAATCATTTTTGCAAAAAAAATTAGAGTTTTTTTAAAAAAAGGCTTGCATTTTTCAGAATGATATGATATAATATACACGTTGCTTATTTTGGAGCTAAGATAAATAAGGAGGTGCAGCCTGATGGCAAAATGTGATATCTGCGGAAAGGGAGTTACTTTCGGCATAAAGGTTTCTCACTCACACAGACGTACTAACAGAACATGGAAGCCTAATGTAAAGCGTGTTAAGGCTATCGTCAAGGGTACTCCTTGTCATATCTACGCTTGTTCAAGATGCCTGCGTTCTGGTAAGGTTGAAAGAGCTAACTGATCGTACTTTTGTGAGTACTGAGCGTTCCTGACGGGACGCTCTTTTTATTTTGTCCAGTTAATGGCATACTATTTCTATTAGAAAAAGGCAGGTATCTGTGAGATACCTGCCTTTTGTTTGTTTCAGCTTATTACTTGATAACGCCGATGCCCCAGATGGTGAAGCTTCCGTTTCCTGCCTTGGAGATTGAAACATTAAGCTCACCGCTTGTATTCTGGAAGTATCCGACTTCAGCGTCAGGACCGCCCCATGTATAAAGCTTATTTCCGCTTACCTTAGTGGTCTTGCCGTTGACTGTTACGTTTATGTCGCCCATACCCGATGCATTAGCCTTGAATACGATGCTGAGTCCCTTGCCTGTTGTCTTGAAGGTCATGGGATTACCGCCGTTTGAGGTGTAGCCGTACGGAAGCTTGCCGTAGCCTGTACCTCTCGTCCATGAGCCTGCATTGAAGTTCTGGAGATCCTTTGTAGGATCGGCATTGTAGCAGGTCCAGTATTCAGAGCCGTAAGCCGACTTGTTGGGGATAGTGTAGGAATCAGAGCGATTCTCTGTCCTCATTGCCTGACGTACATAGTAAGCCATGCAGTCTGCAACGAGCTGACCGCCCTTAGCGTGCGGATGATACTCATCCTGGAAGTAGTCGCCTGTTTTGAGGAATCCGCTGTTGAACGCCTTTGTGAGTGCGTTGTCCATGCTTATGATCGGAATATCGAAGTTCTTGCCTGCTGCTTCCATCTGCTTCTGGCTGGAGAATCCGCCCTTTGAACGTGTAATGAGAGCGATAACTGCGGGCTCGTTGGGAAGCTCGAGGAACTTTCTGATAAGAGACTCGAATGACTTCTTGTATGCTTCGCCTTCGTGGTCATTAACAGAGAATTCGATCACAACGATGTCGGGATTCTGACTGCATACTTCATTTTCTGCACGTACAAGTCCTACAACAGATGATGTACCCGAGAGACCTGCGTTGATCTCCTTGAAGCCGCCCTTTGCAAATGTGTTCTTGATGTAGTTTGTAAAGGGAGTGCTGTAATTCTTGCCTTCGGTGATCGAGCCGCCGATATAAGCGAGGGTGAGAGACTTACCGTTTTCAGCTGCTTCGAGCTTCTTGGTGAGTCTGTATGTGTTGCCCATGTTGTTTATCGAACTCTTGTAGAAGTCGATATACTGAGCTGATGCTGTTTCATTGTAGTCATCCCACTTGTTGTCGGGCTTCGGAGGCTCCGGACGCTCAGGGAATGTCTTTATCTTGCCCATAACGAATTCATACGCAAGAACAAGGTCTGCAACATTGATCTCGTCAACGCCGCCGATATCGGCAGCCTTGAGAGCCATACTGTCCTTGAGTGTGCCGAGTACAGCCTGACGCTCGAGAACAACGTCGAACATATCGATCCTGCCGTCGTAGTTGAGGTCGCCGTACTCAAGACGCTTTGTACCGCCTGAGCCTTTGATGACAGTGCCTGCGGAAGCTGCTGTAACATCGTCGATATAGAAGCTGTTTGTGCTGTCCTCTGTTTCAACGTACAGCATGATGTCGGTAGCACCTGCGGGAAGCTTGTAGTTGGTATTTGCAAGCTGTACCCATGTGCCCTTTATGGTGGAAGCCTCGGCTATGCCGTCATAGCTTGTGGTTCCGCTTGCATCCTTGTACTGGATCTTGAGGAAGAAGGTATCCTCAGAGCCGCCCTGATCGTAGAAGACGTTTGCACTGAAGCTGTAAGCCTGACCTGCAACGAAGTCGCTGCCGAGCTCTCTTGCGCCGCCGTTCCATGCAGCGGTTCTGCCGTCAACATAGATAGACTTGCTGCCCTCATAAGCCTTGTCGGAGGAGGAAGTGACGCTTGCTGCGCCTCTGCCTGTCCAGCCCTGAGCACCTGACTCGAATGTGTCGTTGAAGTATATCTTGCCGTCGCCTGTGGGAACAGGGGCATCACTGCTGCCGGAGAAGTTATCTGCGATGATCTTCTGGAATTCAGACTTGACCTGTGTATCCCTGAGCTTGCAGGTGCTGCGGTCGTAGTGTCCGCCTACGGGAGTATCCCAGAGGACGGGGCAGAGGTTGCGCTCACAAGCCTCGCGACAAACAGATGTGAGGTAGTCGCGTACAGAGCCTTCATCCTTGTTCTTGGTAGGACAGCCGTACTCACCGATGATAACAGGTATGCCCTTGTCATAGAAGGTAGTCTTTACGAGGTCGAGGTTCTTTTCAAGCTCCTGCTTTTCAGCGTTAGAGCCCCATGTAGGAACACTTTTTCCCCAGTCAGCGTCCTCCTCGAGGATAGCGAATGTGGAGGGAATGTAATAATGTACTGAAACTGCGAGTCTGTTTACGGGATCATAGGGGATCTCAAAGAGGGGATCGCAGGTGAGATTGAGATCGGTATTGTATCCCGAGATCAGAAGATGACGGTACGAGTTGTTTGAGCCTGTAGCTCTGACCGTATTGATGAACTTCTGATTAACTTCGTTAACGAGGGAGTAGGATTTTTCCTTGTCGCCCGAATTTGAATACTGGTCCCAGATGTCGTTCCAGCCGAGCTCCTCATTCTGAGCCTCAAACATGAGGTGATCGCTGTAGTCCTTGAAGTTATCGCTTATCTGCTCCCACATACGGGTGTAGCGCTTCATGCACTCGTCCTTGTTTGTGGGCATTTTTTTAAGCCAGCCGTTATCCCAGTGGATATTTACGATGGCGTACATACCCGTTTCGAGTGTCCAGTCAACTATCTGTGTGACTCTCTTCATCAGGTCGGCATCAATGGTGTAGGTACCGTCATTTTTCATGCGGTTTGACCACGCAACGGGAATTCTCAGAACGCCGAAGCCTTCATCGGCGTAGCCCTGTATCATCTTCTGGGTGATCTCGGGGCTTCCCCATGCGGTTTCAAAATCCTTGACAGTAGCATTACCGCTTTCGTTTATCCAGTCTGCAGCGGCTTCCATCGTGTTGCCGAGGTTGATACCGATTCCCATGTCTTCAACGAGCTCAAGCGTTGACATACTGCGCATTTCGCCGGGCTCTGCCGCGAAAACAGGAGCAGCAACGATTGAGGACGAAACGAACATGACCGCAGAAAGTGCGGCTGAAATGGTTCTTTTCAGCTTCATAATGAATCAACTCCTTTTTGTTTTTGATTTTGCGGGAAAAATAAAGCCTATTATTGTCCCGCAATACCTCATATTAAATTATATATCTATTTTGTATACTCCGCAACCCAAGATTTGCAAAAATGGTGGATAAAATGTATTCTGATTTATTTTTAACCAAACGCATGATATAGTGTAAAAACAGTGAATCTTTCTAAAAATTCTCTGTATCTTGTAACTTAGCTTTTTACAGTTCTATGAAATGAAAAAGTACCCATACAGGTACTTTTGAGTGCTATTCATTTTCAAGTTTGTTTACGGTTTCTGCGAGTATCTCTTTTCTCAGATCAGTCAGCCAATCTGAAAATGCAACAGTGTCAAATGCGTAGGTCTTGTTGAGTTCAAGCTCATTTTCCGACCACGTATCAAGCGGAGATTCATTGTGCTGTATCAGAGCCTCAAGCTTGTCGAGAGCCTTGAATATACGTGCTTCCTTTGTGTTCTGAGCATTCATCTCGGCGTAAAGCTCTGAGAAATGCCGTGACACTTCCTGTGGAAGCGAATCCACCCACTTGCCGAGGAGAGTGTCCTCGTGCGCACGGTCTGAATCGGTCTTTGCAAATGTGGGAATGTCTCCCGTAAAGCATTCGCCGAGGTCGTGTATCAGACACATTTCAGTGACCTTGTTTATATCGGCATCGGGAAACTCATTCTTCAGCAGCATCGCCATAAGCGAAATACGCCAGCTATGCTCGGCAACGCTTTCTATGCGTCCTGACGATGTTGTACAGTGCCGCAGAGTGTCCTTCAGCCGTTCGGCTGTGTGAAGAATCTCAAGAAACTCGTTCGGTGTCATGCTGAAGCGACATTCACAGCTTTTTTGTAGGTTGCGACAACATACAGACCGAGGCTGTCGTTGCGTCTGTCATATATCACATTGTCAATGACAGGAACAAGATGAAAATAGCTGATCCTGTTGGTTACGAAAACACAGTATGTACCTACGGGAAGATCGAGATCCCTGAGCTGTGTATTATCGTTGTAGTCGCGTTCCTTGTAGATGCCGTTGCGTGACATATATTCCTCAAACACGCTCTGGACATTGTACGTCTCATAGTCCGATCTTTCAGCGAGCTCTTTCAGCTCCTGCTTGACTGTCGAGTACTCTCTGCCGACAAGCTTCGTCATTGTCCTTACAACGCAGCTCTGCTTGTCTTCACTTGGGTTGTACTGCTCAAATGAAAGCTTACATTCTCCTGACATTTTAATTTTCCCCTTCCACCACGGAGACTTCCAAGAAACGGTCTCCGGCATCACATATCACCCCAAAATGTGTATGTGAAATGATGATATCATTATTTTGTAACGGTCATCAGCAACAGACATGAGACAACATTCTATAATTTGTACGTACACGCTGCACGAACATTGTATACAATGAAAAGAACATCGTTATTCACGTCTTATCAACAGCTTGAAGACCAAAAGTTATTATATATGAAAATGGTCGTAAAGTCAATGATATCCAAAGATTTTAAACCTTTTGAGTAGCATAGCTGACCTCTGGAAATTTGTGTTTATTTAAAAGCAACAAAAATGCATCGGAAATAAAAACGTAATAAGTGAATATGCGGAAAAATGATATTTTTTAAAGAAATGCCGTAACCGGACGTGGCGTTCATCAGCTATTCGCGAGATGGTTGTGTGCGTACAAATCATAGTTGATTTTTTCGGCTTTCCCGGCGGACACAGCTGAGTCGGCGATACCCTCAAGAGAAATACTTATCGTAAAGAATACGTCCTCGATTATCTGATCACGGTCACATTCCTCCTTGCTCTGAATGATATCAAGGAGCTTTCCTGACATTGCTTCAATAAAGAATGACTTCAGAAAGTCCCTGTACTCGGGAATGAGCCGTATTCCCCGTGACTGTTCAACAGTTGAGAGCATTCGTTCGGCGATGAAATCGAAATCCTGATAGAGACCACGCTTGATCTCTATGCTTCCGAGCGAGTCACATACACAGTTGAGTATGTGCTTGTTCTCCTCAATATATTTCAGCAGGAAATACATTCCCTCCTCGTATTTCATTGCAGCCGTGAAGCTCTTGACGCGCTCTATCGCTTCCTGATTCAGCATCCATTTCAGCAGATCGTGTATATCCTGAAAATGGTAGTAGAAGGTTTTGCGGTTGAGTCCGCATTCCCTGATTATATCGCTTACCGTGATCTTTGAAAGCGGCTTTTTTTCAAGCAGCATTTTCAGCGCATGGGCAAGAGTTTTTTTTGTATTGTTGCTTGTTACTGTGTAATTCATAGCGAGCACCTCCAAATCTATTATAACTTGTTTTTCTGCGTTTTTCAAGGCAAAATACGGACATTTGACCATCAATTTCACACATTTGTCCGAATTTCACACAGTTATGTGCTTTTAGCCGTTGAAAATATCAGGTGTATATGTTAATATTTCTTCGAGGTGAAAATATGGAAAGATTTTTCAGAATTGTAACTGCACGTCCAAAGCTTGTTGTACTGCTGTTTCTTCTTGTATCTATTGTCTGCGGTATAATGTACGGCTTTGTGGGTGTAAACTATGACCTGACGGATTATCTGCCGCCTGACAGCCCTTCAACTGTCGCCATTGACGTTATGGAAAATGAATACGCAGGCGGTATACCCAATGCAAGAGTTATGGTCAGGGATGTGACGCTTCCGCAGGCTCTTGAATACAAGGAGAAAATTGCTGCTGTTGACGGCGTAACCGACATTATGTGGCTCGACGACAGTGCCGATGTTCTCCAGCCGCTCGAGACGCTTGACCAGTCACTTGTCGGCGATTATTACAAGGACGGTGCGGCTCTGTTCAATGTTACAATAGAGGAGAAGAAGATACCCGATGCCGTGGCTGAGATACGCAGTATAATAGGGGATGACAATGCTATAACGGGTACTGCCGGTTCCACCGCTGCTGCGACCAGAGATACGGTTTCTGAGGTATCAGTCATTGCAGTTTGTACTGTCATATTTGTCATATTCATTCTTATCATGACAACAGGCTCATGGGCTGAACCTTTCATCATCCTGCTCGGATTCGGCGCGGCGATAATAATCAACATGGGCACTAATATCATGTTCGGTACCATATCATTCGTATCGAATGCAGCTGCCCCGACATTACAGATAGCCGTTTCGCTTGACTATTCTGTTTTTCTCATCCACAGGTTTGAAGCCTGCCGAAAGGAAAAGGGTGATGTAAGAGAAGCGATGATAACAGCACTTTGCAAGTCAACATCCTCTATCCTTTCAAGCGGCCTGACAACTGTCATAGGCTTTCTTGCGCTGTGCCTGATGAAGTTCAGGATAGGTCCGGATATGGGATTCGTGCTTGCAAAGGGCATTGCGATAAGTCTTATATCGGTATTCGTGCTTCTTCCGAATATAATACTTCTGACTTACAAGCTGATGGACAAAACAGCTCACAGACCGTTTGTACCGAGTTTTAACGGCTTTGCAAAGCTTGTAACAAAAATCATGCTTCCTCTTGCAGTTGTATTTGCGGTACTCATAATACCTTCATACCTTGCTTCAAATTCAAACAGCTATTATTACGGTGCGTCCCATATTTTCGGCAAGGGTACGGAATACGGCAGGGACACCGAAGCTGTTGAGGAGGTATTCGGCAGAAGTGATACCTATGTCCTCATGGTGCCGAAGGGGGACAACGTTACGATGAAGTCCCTTTCCGACAAATTGCAGGAGCTTCCGCAGGTCTCCTCCGTTCTCTCATACGTTGATACAGTCGGAGTTGAGATACCCGAACAGTATCTCGATGAGGAAACGCTTTCAAAGCTTGTATCCGAAAACTATTCGCGTCTTGTGCTGAATCTTGATACCGAATATGAAAGCGAGGAGACGTTCAGACTTATTGAAGAAATACGCCGCATTGCCGCAGACCACTATGAAGAATATCATCTGGCAGGGCAGGGAGTATCTACATACGACCTTATGGAGACCGTTACAGATGATATGCTGAAGGTGAATCTCATAGCGATAGCAGCGGTCTTCCTTGTGCTTCTGCTCTCCATGAAATCCGTTACACTGCCGATCATTCTTGTTCTCAGCATTGAAACGGCTATCTGGGTGAATATGTCATTCCCGTACTTTATGGACACAACGATCTTCTACATTTCATACCTTATTGTAAGCTCTATCCAGCTCGGTGCAACCGTTGACTATGCGATCCTGTTCACCGACCGCTATCTTGAGCTGCGCAAGGAGCACAACAAAAAGGATACCGTACGTCTTATGCTTTCCTCATGCATCGTATCGCTTATCGCTTCGAGCAGCGTTATGATAGTTGTAGGCTTCCTTATGGGTTACATTTCAACTCACGGACTGCTTGCCCAGCTTGGTCTGTTTATCGGACGCGGAACACTCTGCTCGCTCATTATCGTTCTGTTTGTTCTTCCCGGACTGCTTTACCTCTTTGACGGACTTATCGGCAGAACAACAAGACATTCTGATTTTCTGAAGGAGAGATGAATATGAAAAGATATACACGTTTTACTGCTGCTTTTCTTGCTTCTGTACTTGTGGTCTCATGCGCGCCTCTGACGTTTTCCGCCGGAGCTTCCGATGCGAAGGAGGAAGTCATCTATGTCATGGCTGATGCTTCCGGAGAAGTAAAGGATGTCTACGCCGTGAATATTTTCGGAAGCGGAAGCCATACAGACTACGGCAAATACAAGGACCTGAAGATACTCAACACCCGTGATGTGCTCACCGAATCTGCTGACGGCTATTCCTTCACCTCGAAAGCCGATAAGGTGTATGTACAGGGAACGCTGACGGATACTGAGATACCGTGGGATATTTCAATCAGGTATTTTCTTGACGGAAAAGAAATGTCCGCCTCGGAGATAGGCGGAAAAAGCGGCAGGCTTGAAATAAAGTTCAGCGTTGCCAAAAACAAGGCTTACAAGGCAGATTTCTATAACGGATGTGCTGTACAGGCTGATTTCACGCTTGATACGAAAATATGCAGCAATATCAGTGCTCCCGAAGCTACGGTGGCAAATGTCGGCTCGAACAAGCAGCTCACCTATACCATACTGCCGGGCAAGGGCATTGATACTTCAATTACCGCTTATGTCACGGACTTTGAAATGCCGGGAACGTCAATTAACGGAATAAGGCTCAATCTCAATATGACTGTCGATACATCACGGTTTTCGGATAGAATAACACAGCTTACCGACGGTATCGCCAAGCTTGATGACGGAGCAAAAACGCTGTCTGACGGTACGGGTACTCTCAAAGACGGTACTGCTGTACTGAAGGACGGCTCCAAGAAGCTTGCAAGCGGTGCTGATACCCTCGACAGCGGTATCTCAACTCTTGAAAGCGGTGTCAGGACAATGCAGGAGGGGCTGAATGCGCTCTATTCGCAGAACAATACCCTGAACGGCGGTTCTGCTCAGGTAAAGGCAGCTCTTGACACGATACAGTCATCTCTCGATTCTGTCTCAGCCGATACGGAAAGCCTGAAGGAACTTGTTCAGGCTTCGGGACAGATACAGGACGCGCTCGCTCAGCTTCAGAGCGGTGCTTCCGAGCTGGAGCAGGCAGCTTCATATTCGGCATTTGAAAGTACAATGCTCGGCAGCGGGCTTGATATAGCTTCGCTTCAGAGCGGAAATGATACCGCTGTTCAGGCTCTGAACGGGCAGATAGCAAAGCTGACGGAAATGATGGCTTCTCTGCCCGATGGCTCTGCTGAAAAACAGGAGATGCAGGCTCAGATCGACTCCTCTAAGAATATCGTTCAGCTTCTGACAGGAAGCAGCGGCATGATCTCGGGAACAAAAGCATATTTCGGGGGTCTGAGCGACGGCACAAAGCAGCTCAGCGGCGGTCTTTCCCGGCTTAACACGAGCTATTCGAGCTTCAACAGCGGCTTGCAGACACTTGTAAATACGCTTTCGGGAATGCTTGTGAAGCTGTCATCTCTTTCGGACGGTATAACAGAGCTTGCAAATCAGTACAGCGGGCTTGACAGCGGTATTCATCAGTATACTGACGGCGTGGCAAAGATAGTATCAGGTTATCAGTCACTCACTGACGGTACATCTGCCATTGCGGGAGGAAGCAGGGAGCTCAGGACAGGAGCGGCTGACCTCACGAACGGTATGTCTGATCTGTATGACGGAACAGAAGACCTGTCCGACGGCTCAAAGAAGCTTGCGGACGGTACAGGTGAGCTCCGCAGCAAGACTGACGGGATAGACAAGACGATAGACGGTGAGATAGATTCACTTATTGAAACGATAAAAGGCTGTGACCTCACAGACGTTTCATTCGTATCTGAGAAGAACAAATCGGTTTCGGGCGTTCAGTTCGTAATAAAAACCGATGCGATCACTAAACCTGCGGTTAAGGTGACCGAGCAGCCAAAAAAGGAAAAGCTGTCCTTTTGGCAGAAGCTGATACGTCTGTTCAAATGAGACGAAAAAGAAAAGAGCGGCAAATTCGGAATTGCCGCTCTTTTTGTTGCTTTATTCGGAGAATCGTACAATGAATTCTTCAATATCTCCGTCGCGTATGTCGGTCATCTGTCTGCCGTTGACGACCTCAAGATTTGCATAGATAATGTCAGTGCAGTTTCCGCTGCCGACCAGCAAACGGAACTTACCGCCGCTTACCTCATATTCCATGACGTACAGTCCCGAGCCGATGTCCTCTCCCTGAAATCCTGCAAAGTCAGCCATAGTCAGACTGTAACCCGATCTGGAAAGCTCAATTATATCATCTGTTGTGATCTGATGTTTGACAGGCGGAGCGGTTCTGTTAAGCTCAGCCCTCATCATGCACAGGTCGAACACGTTCAGTATCCCGTCTTCGCACATATCGGCTGCCTTCCAGTTCGGAAGCTCAACATTCGGTGAGCCTAAAAGCCACTTCTGCAGAAGAACTATATCTGCAATACTGAAAGCTCCGTCGTTATTGACATCACCTGTTACTGACGGAGTGCCGCTGTGCGGAGGAAGAAGCGTGCTGTCAGGAAGGAAAACAAGCTTATCCCGCAGGTCGAGCCTGCCATACTCACCGTGTAAGGAGTCAGGACTCCAATTGCTGACATCGTGTGTTCTGCAAGCGAGCAGTTCGCCTCCGTCTTCATACAGAACGTATGAATAAGGTTCTTCCTGAGTATGAAACAGGGAATATCCTTTTGTATTGTACAAATCGAGTATATGAATGTCAAAAAAGCCATTCCTACAGACAGTTGAACATATCTCGGGGTATCCGTCTTCGTTCATATCGCAGAAGAAAGTGTTGAACATATCGTAGGTTATGCTTGACTTTCTATGGTTTTCTTCATAGAACACCATGTTGTCTCTGTGAACGAACTGATAGTCGGGGAACTGCTCAATAACAAGCACTTCTTCACCCTTGATACCTGAATTTTTGCCGAACCACTGATATGTTTCACCGTTCTCCAGTGAGATGTGCTGTGGCAGTGGCTTATCGTCGTGACTGCTACCGTCGTCGAATATCAGGCATCCGTCCTCCAGCACGAGCCTGCCTGTCTCGCCTGTATAAGAATCGCCGTAAGGAATGTAGTACGGCTGCTTGTGTACGATAAGCTGTCCGTCTGCTTTTTCGAGGGTGTAATCGTAGACCATTCTGTCCCAGAGATAATACTCTGCCTGATTGTGAATGTCATAGACAGAGATATGGGAATCTATGATACCGCTGCCGAATGCCACAGAAGCACAAAGCTCCGGATAGCCGTCACCGTTCAGGTCGGTAAAATATGCACTGAAGATAGGCATTCCGCTCACTAATGGGCTTTCTTCACCGTTTTTGACGGCATATATCGTGTCATTCTTCCATAGAAAAACTGTATCGGGAAATTCGGGGACGGAAATCGTCCTCTCATCCTGATTGCTTTGTCCTTTGTTTTTGAAGGAGTCATACCATTCGTACACTGTATCTGACTGCGATGGGGGATTTCCCGAATCGTCCGCCGCAGAAATACAGTTCGAGACTGAAAGCATCAGCAGGGCAGAAAATGAGCCGAGAACCAGTATATGAGTTTTCATAAATATCACCCTTTCATAAAGGAATATAAGGGGATAGCTCAGCACGTTTGTATGTCCTTATACCCCCCCCATGTTATATTATAGCATTGTTCTGGTTTTTGTCAACATAATCAGTCGCGATTTTACAAATTATTCATAATTTCAGCAGATGCAATTGACAATCTGTACTCAATGAACTATAATTGTAAATGAATTGTAAACGGAGGAGGAATGTCTATGCCACCCGGAGGAAGACTCGGTCCGGGATACCTGACCGACGAAGAAAAACAGAACAAACCCAAGGTTACAAAAAAGCTTATCAGCCGTATTTTTTCATACCTGAAGCCGTACAAGCTTCAGCTTGTGTTTGTGCTCGGAGCAATACTCTGCTCATCTGTGCTGACGCTGCTGCCGTCAGTGCTGACAGGTAAGATAATTGATGAGGGACTCATTGCTCAGAATATGAAGGCGCTGATATTCTACATAGTTCTTTCATTCGGAGTCACGCTGCTTGCGAACCTTATCGGTATCCTCGAAAGCTATCTGAATACATGGATAGCTCAGCATATAACATTTGATATGCGCAATTCGATGTATTCCCACCTGCAGAAGATGTCAATGCGCTTCTTTACATCGAACAATCAGGGCGACATCATAACGCGTATGACAAGTGATATTTCAGGCGTTCAGCAGATAATCACAAGTACGCTGACGAGCATAATTTCAAATACGGTCACGCTGACAGTAGCATTGGTGCTGATGTTCAGTGAAAACTGGAAGCTCGCACTTGTCGGTATCGCAGTTGTGCCGCTGTTCGTTATCCCGACGAGGAGCGCAGGTAAACGCCGCTGGTCGATAACAAAGGATTCACAGGCTTGCAGCGACGAGATAAACGGCATACTCAATGAGACTCTTTCCGTCAGCGGACAGCTCCTTGTCAAGCAGTTCGGCATGGAGAAGCGTGAGTATGACAACTATAAATCCATAAACAAAAAGATGATAGGTCTGAATATCAAGGAGAGCATGGCGGGCAGATGGTTCCGCATGGCTCTCGGCACATTCACAAACATCGGACCTATGCTGATATACCTTGTCGGAGGCATTATTATGATGCGCTTTGACAAGACGATCACTGTCGGACAGATAAGCGTTCTTGTTGCGCTGCTCGGAAAGATGTATATGCCTGTCAATCAGCTTCTGAACATACAGGTTGACTGGATACGTTCGATGGCGATGTTCACTCGTATTTTTGATTACTACGACATGAAGCCCGAGATAGAGAACGCAGAGAATGCGATCTGTCCTGATTCTGCCGTAGGTGAGGTAGAGTTCCGCAATGTCCGCTTCTACTATGAGCCCGACCGTGAGATACTTCACGATGTCAGCTTTACTCTTACAAAGGGCAAATGTATTGCCATTGTCGGACCGTCAGGCTCGGGAAAGAGCACACTTATCAATCTTATCCCGAGACTGTATGATGTCATTGACGGAAGCGTACTGTTTGACGGCAAGGATGTCCGCAGCCTTGATCTCGGCTTCCTGCGTGATAATATCGGAATAGTAAGTCAGGAGACTTACCTGTTCAACGGTACGATACGTGACAATCTGCTCTATGCAAAGCCTGACGCCACCGAGGAGGAGCTTATCGAAGCCTGCAAACGTGCCAATATCTATGACTTCATCGAGAATCAGGATACAGGGCTTGATACAGTCGTGGGCAACCGCGGACTGAAGCTCTCGGGAGGCGAAAAGCAGCGTATCTCAATAGCGCGTATACTCCTTAAGGATCCCGCACTGATGATATTCGACGAAGCGACTTCGGCTCTCGATTCCATTTCAGAGCAGAAGATACAGGATGCGATAGAGCCGCTCATTGCCACTCGTTCAAGTATCCTTATCGCTCACCGTCTGTCTACCATTCTTAACGCTGACGAGATACTCGTCATCAAGGACGGCGAGATAGCTGAACATGGTACGCATCAGGAGCTTGTCGGAGCAGGCGGCGTGTATACGCAGCTCTACGAGACACAGTTCAGCAAGGCTGCCGACACTACACCTCCGAATTTAGGCTATTCCGAGGGCGAAAGCATATAAGGAACATTACAGAAAGCACTTCCCATAGAGTTTTTCTTCAGAAGATACAACAGGTTATCTTGCCGTAAATCAACGGCAAATGTACGATGATCTGCCGATCTGCTGAAGGAATGCTCTCAGGAGGTGCTTTTTTCTGTTTCTTCACATATATTCACAGAACTGTCATTGTGTTTTACACAGCCAACACATAGCTTTAAGCTTCCATTAAGCTGAAAATGATATGATTAAAGCACAGCAGAAGCAAGTATATCAGGGAAAGGAGGGAGAATAATGGAACTCAGACATGAAGTAAAGCATGAGATATGCTATTCCGATCTTCTTATCATCAGGCAAAGACTGAGAGCAGTTGCTTATCCCGATCCTCATGCCGTAAACGGCAGATATATGATACGCAGCCTGTATTTTGACAATCTTGCCGACAAGGTACTCATGGAGAAGATAAACGGTATAAGCAGACGTGAGAAATATCGTATCAGATACTATAACGGCGATACGTCGGTGATACATCTCGAAAAGAAAAGCAAGTTCGGCAGTCTCGGAAGCAAGCAGAGCGCACCGCTCACTCCGCAGCAGGCACAGAGTATAGTTGACGGCAGCATTGACTGGATGCTCGGCTCGGAGCACGCACTCCTGAGAGAGCTTTACACGGAAATGACAACGCAGAGATTAGTTCCCAAAACGATAGTTGATTATACACGCGAGCCGTTTATATATCCTGCCGGAAATGTTCGTGTGACTCTTGACAGCAATATCAGGAGCGGCATGAGATGCACCGATTTCCTGCGTCAGGACTGCGTGACCGTACCTGTATCAGATGCTATCATTCTTGAGGTCAAGTGGGATGCATTTCTGCCTGATATAATCAGGGATGCGGTCTCCCTCACTGACAGGCGTGAGGGAGCGTATTCAAAATATGCCGCCTGCCGAATATATGGATAAAAGGAGATTTTTCAATGAATTTCAAGGATATTTTCAAATCGGATTTCTTAGCAAATGTGACAAGCGTCAGCCTTCTTGATATGGCAATAGCTCTCATCCTCGCATTTGGTCTCGGCGTATTCATATTCCTCGTCTACAAGAAAACATATTCGGGAGTTATGTATTCGTCGAGCTTCGGCACTACACTTATTGCCCTTACAATGATAACAACTGTCGTTATCCTTGCGGTCACAAGCAATGTCGTTCTCTCTCTCGGTATGGTAGGAGCACTGTCGATAGTTCGTTTCCGTACCGCGATAAAGGAGCCGCTTGATATAGCTTTCCTTTTCTGGTCGATAGCAGTAGGCATCGTGCTTGCAGCTGGAATGATACCGCTTGCAGTGACAGGAAGTGTCATAATCGGCGTGATACTGCTTGTCTTTGTCAACCGCAAGGCTCACAGGAATCCGTACATCGTCGTTATCCGCTGTGACGGACATGAAGCCGAGACTAAGGCGGCGGCATTCCTCAGTGAGAAGGCTGAGAGATGCGTGGTAAAGAGCAAATCCGCACAAAAGGGCGAGGTCGAGCTCAATATGGAGATACGACTCAAGGATGACAATACGGATTTCGTCAATACGCTTGCTGATATGGAAGGTGTGAGAAGTGCAGTCCTCGTAAGCTACAACGGCGAATATATGGGATAAAGGTGATAAGATGTCAACACATAAAAGCATAGACAGAATATGCGTGGCGATCGTTGCATTCACACTGGTGATCGCATTGATATTCTGCAGCGGAAGTGCGTTCGGTCTCGGGACAACAGCTCACGCGATCGGATATGAGGACAGGCTCTTTGACCACTCCCGCGTCCATACGGTCGATATAGTCATAGACAACTGGGACGGTTTTATCGACACCTGTGAAAACGAGGAGTATTCCCGATGCAATGTCATCATTGACGGCGAGGCTGTACGCGATGTCGGCATCCGCGGCAAGGGAAACACCTCGCTGAGTTCAGTCAGGGATATGAACAGCAGCCGTTACAGCTTCAAGATCGAGTTTGACCAGTATGACAGCACAAAAAGCTACCACGGTCTTGACAAGCTGTGCTTGAACAATATAATTCAGGATAATACCTATATGAAGGATTATCTTGCCTACACGCTGATGAATGATTTTGATGCTGATGCACCTCTTTGCAGCTATGCCTACATCACAGTCAACGGTGAGGACTGGGGGCTTTATCTTGCAGTCGAGGCAGTGGAGGATTCATTCCTTCGCAGAAACTACGGTACGGACAGCGGTGACCTGTACAAGCCTGACAGTATGGGCTTCGGCGGCGGCAGAGGAAACGGCAGGGATTTCAGCATGAGCGATTTCATGGATGAAGACTCCGACAGCTCTGACGATCAGACCGAAAGCAGCGACTCAAGTCCGCAGGACAGAGGCGGCTTCGGAAGGGGCGAGATGCCTGACTTCAGAAATGGCGAAATGCCTGACTTCAGAAATGGCGAAATGCCTGACTTCGGCGGCAAAATGCCTGACTTCGGCGGCGGAATGCCTGGCGGCGGCAACGGCAGAGGAAGCGACGATGTTAAGCTGAAGTACACAGATGACAACGAGGAAAGCTATTCCAATATTTTCGGCAACGCTAAAACACCTGTAAATACTGCTGATAAGAAAAGGCTGATAAGCTCGCTGAAAGCTCTGTCCGAGCAGGCTGAGCTTGAAAACACGGTCGATACAGATGAGGTCATACGCTATTTCGTTGTGCATGATTTCCTGTGCAACGGCGACAGCTATACGGGCGAGATGATACACAACTACTACCTTTATGAGAAGGACGGACAGCTTTCGATGATTCCATGGGACTATAATCTCGCATTCGGAACATTTCATGGCGGTAATGCCTCATCTTCGGTCAATTCTCCAATAGATTCGCCTGTTTCGGGCGATATGAGCGACCGCCCGATGGTGGCTTGGATATTCTCTGATGAAAAGCATACCGAACAGTATCATCAACTTTTTGCCGAATTTCTCGATAACGCTGATTTTGAACAACTCATCGGAGATGCTGCGGCTCTGATCGATGAATACGTTGAAAAGGATCCGACAAAATTCTGTACCTATGACGAATATAGAAAAGGCGTTGAAGCAATCGGAGAATTCTGTCGGCTTCGTGAGGAGAGCATCCGCGGACAGCTCAGCGGTGATATACCTTCGACCTCGGACGGTCAGAAAGCGGACAGCTCCTCACTTGTAGATGTTTCAGACCTTGATCTTAGTGCAATGGGCTCAATGGGCGGCGGAGACAGGCACGGCGGCTTCGGCGGAAGAAATGATGCCGACAGAGATTCAGAAAGCTCTGACAATGAGATAACGCTTGATACGGCAGGAAAATCGGTAAAGAAACTAAGCAGCTTTATGCTTTCGGATACTGATAAAAGTACCGACCGCGGCGGTATGCCGCAGGGCAGGGGAGGACGGCAGGGCGGCTCTGTTCCGCCCGATGCTCCTGACGGTTTTGACCCGAGCAATATGCCTGATGGATTTGCTCCGCCCGATGCTCCTGACGATTTCGATCCGAGCAACATGCCCGACGGATTTGCTCCGCCAGATGCTCCTGACGATTTCGATCCGAGCAACATGCCCGACGGATTTGCTCCGCCCGATGCTCCTGACGATTTCGATCCGAGCAACATGCCCGACGGATTTGCTCCACCTGATGCTCCCGACGGTTTCGGGCAGGAGGCTACTTATGTTGAACAAACTGAACCAACATCTGTCTCTCAGGATAACGAGCAGAGCACAACTGCTGTAAGACAGGGAGATCTGCGTATGGAACGGCCTGAAGGCTCTTTCCCGGAAATGAACCCTGAAAAAACTGACAGAAATGCAGTCGGAACGCTTGAAGCGGTATTGCTTGGTGTATCTGCAATGGTACTGCTTGCAGGCATCATCTTTGCTTTACGATTCAGAAGATAACATATAAAAAAGACCTGACTTCAGCGGAAGTCAGGTCTTTTTGTGCTTTCAGCGGTTGTTGATCTCCTCGGGGAACATATCGTGCTTGGAGAGACGCTCCCATGCAACATTTTCCCATTTTGTGCCGGGCTGACCGTAGTTGCAGTACGGGTCGATCGAGATGCCTCCGCGCGGGAGGAATTTTCCCCATACTTCAATATATTTCGGGTCCATGAGCTTTATGAGATCGTTCATGATGATGTTGACGCAATCCTCGTGAAAGTCGCCGTGGTTACGGAAGCTGAAAAGATACAGCTTGAGCGACTTGCTTTCGACCATGCGCTCGGCAGGAACGTATGAGATGTATATTGACGCGAAGTCAGGCTGTCCCGTGATAGGGCAGAGACTTGTAAATTCAGGACAGTTGAACTTTACGAAGTAGTCTCTGTCAGGGTGCTTGTTCGGGAATGTCTCAAGCACTTCTGGGGAGTAGTCCTGTGAATATTTCGTGTTCTGATTGCCGAGAAGTGTTATGCTGCCTTTTTCGTTTTCATTTCTGCCTGTCATATTATTCTCCTTTCAAAAGCGGATCGGTCACATTGTTAGCTCTGAAAGCGGCTGCTCTGTCACGGCAGGTGCCGCACACGCCGCATGGCTTCTCGCCGCCCTCGTAGCAGCTCCATGTCAGTTCATAAGGTACGTTGAGTTCAAGTCCCTTTTTCACAACATCTGCTTTTGTGAGCTTTACAAACGGAGCTTCTATGCGGAGCTGTTCACCGCTCCCGAGGAATATTGCCCTGTTCATAGCCTCGTTGAACTCATCGGAGCAGTCAGGATATGCGCTGCCTGCGGCATCATCGCTGTGAGCACCGTAGTATATCACTCCGCAATCGTTCGAGAGGGCGATGCTTGCCGCAGATGAGAGGAACAGACCGTTTCTGAACGGCACATAGGTCGAGACGGGCTTGCCGTCAGTTTTGGCAAGCTGGTCTGCGTAGCTTTCCTGCGGTATATCACCGTTTCCTGATAGCAGTGTGCAGTCCGAATCAGCGAAGATGAGCGCGAGGTCAAGAGTGCGGAGCTCTACACCGTAGAAGTCGGCAGTTCGTTTTGCAGCCTGCATTTCCTTGTTGTGCTTCTGTCCGTAGTAAATGGACAGGGCAAGTACGTTTTCAGCTCCGAATTTATCAACAGCCATTCCGAGGCAGGTGGAGCTGTCCACGCCTCCGCTGAAAAGAACAAGAGCTTTCATATCATATCTCCTCTTTTGTTTTTCCATATCCCGGACACGAACCATATCGCACATGATCGTCATAAAAAGCAGCATTATAAATATTTATCAATAGCTCTGTGCCTTCTAAAACAGCCGGTCTGTATTCTGGTATCATAATGTATCAACTCCGTATATTATGATCTATCTCAGCAGTGAGCGTAGTCATCGGCATTCCGCACGATATGTCAATCCAGCAGCTCCTGCAAATCACGGCGATTCTTGAACTCGCCTGTGTACGTTCTTGTTTCGGTGCGTGCAGAGGGATTGCGTATGCCGCGTGCGGTCATACAGCTATGCGAGCCGACTATTTTCACGCCTACGTCGGGAGTTCCTGCCGCTTCCGAGATTATTTCGGCGATGTCCCTGCCGAGACGCTCCTGAAGCTGGAGACGCTTAGCCGCCATATCGCAGATGCGTGCTATCTTGCTCAGTCCGAGCACCTTTCCATGCGGAATATAAGCCACATTCACATACATATCGTACATGAGTGCAAGGTGGTGTTCGCAATAGCTGAACACGGTTATGTCCTTCATGACAACGGCTTCGGATGCTCCGCTGTTCTCGGCGGAGAAAGTCTTGCCGAACATTTCTGAAATTTCGTGATTGCTGTACTGTATGCCCTCAAGCATTTCTTCGAGCATTCCCGCGACACGCTTCGGAGTATCAATAAGCCCTTCGCGTTCGGGATCTTCACCGACAGCTTCAAGCAGTCCGCGGATGTGGTATTCTATCTTTTCTCTGTCCATATCATACGCCTCTCTTTTCGGGATCCCAGATGTATTTGTGGAACTGGAGCTGCAATCTGACACCGTTCAGCTTTCTGTCCAGCATGAACTCTACTATCCGTTTCGGTTCGATACCGCCGAAAACGGGACTGATGTATACTTTGCACTTCTCAGTCAGAGCAAATCTGCTGATTATTTCTGCAGCCTTTTCAAGGTCGGCTTCTGTGCCGGATACAAACTTTACAGCGTCACATCCACGCAGATACTTGTAATTTTCCGTGAGCATCGCGCTCTCCATGCCGCTTGAAGGAAGCTTATAATCAAAAGTGAAAGCAGGGCGGAATGGCATTGCATCAAGCTCGGCGGCGGAAATGCTTCCGTTTGTTTCGATCTCGACATTGCAGCCGTTTTTCATCAGCTTTTCTATCAGCTCATATATTCCTTCCTGAAGGAGCGGCTCACCTCCGGTAAGAGTGACATTAGTGATGCCCGTGCCGATGACATAGGAGGAAAGCTCCTCGGTGCTCAGCATTTCAGCAGGACAATCGGGTGAATTTGCCCATTTTGTATCGCAGTAGCCGCACCTGAGATTACAGCCGCGGAAGCGTATGAACACGGCAGGTTCGCCTGCACGTATGCTCTCGCCGTTGATACTGATGAATTTTTCAGCAACAGGAAATATCATTTTTCTACCTCATACACAGCACAGTTTTCGGGAGTCTCGTACACAGTCACGGAGCTTACGGGCAGTCCATCTGCCGTAAGCCTTTCACAGAAGAATCGTGCAAAATTCTCTGCTGTCGGGCGGAACGGAACTGAAATAAGACGGAAGCCTTCATCATTCAGAGCGTCGGTTGTTGCCTGTCTGAGTGAGCCCTCCTCAAAGATGAACGCATGGTCAAATTCGTCAGCGAGCTTGCGTACTGCTTTTTTCAGGTCACCGAAGTCGATTATCATACCTCGTTTTTCTCCCTCGGCAATGAGCTCGGAGTTTTCTGCTTCGACCTCAAGCTTCCAGCGGTGGCCGTGAATATTTGAACACTTTCCGACGTAGCCTGCAAGAAAATGTGCGCTGTCAAAAGCGGCTGATGTTTTTAGCCTGTACATAATATATCCTCCAATAAAAAATACGCCTACGGAAGTGCAGGCGTATCCTATGATCGTGACAAGCGCGGAATACCGCGCATACCGGATATGGAAAGCCCTGGTTTTGTTTAGTGACAGGATGGTGCAAACGAACTGTCAGCAAATAGTATCAGACTATCTGCATAAATAGTATACCACAATGCTTCGGGAAATGCAAGAGCTTGACACAAATTTTCATGTGGAGCTATAACCTTATATCTGAGCAGTCAGGGAAGAAGAAGCCCTCGATAGTATCATCACGGACGTTATATATCACTGTGACCTCATGAGTGCCTGCGGTGATAGTCTGGAAGATTATGCCGTCTTTTGCGGAGTATGAAGGCTTTACCCATACGCCGTACTGCTCGTTGAAGATGTCGTTGACCTTGTTGCCGCAGTTAACGCAGACATTGCTGCTTGTGATGATGTCGCGGAAGCAGAGCTGAGGGAGCCAGAAGTCTATCAGCGGATTGTCGCTGTCGGCGAACAATTCATCTGTGGCTTCGCGGTAAGCTCTGTATTTGGAGATAATATCATACAGCATATCCGAGTCGATATAGTCTGTTGTAACCGTATGTACCAGAACATCGTGCATATAGAAGTCGGCTTCTTCGTAGGATGAACATATTTTTATAGTGCAGATTAGGTCATCATTTCTGTGGACAAAGTTAGTGCCTTCGGATTCGGACGGTTCATTGAACTTCTGCATTTCATCCCTTATTTCAAAAAGTGAGGTATTCATGTCGGCAATACAGGGGTAGAAATCCGATGAGTATTGTTCGAGCCTGTCAAGTCCCTCGTTCATTTCCGAGCTGCTGAGCTGCTGCGTATCGTCACCGTAGAATCGGATATAGGCGATGCTGAGATCGTCGCTCCAGACAATACAGTCAAGGAAGCGGGTTTCTTTTGCCGAGTTGATATACTCCCATTTGTCAGCATAGATATATCCGTTGGCATCAAACATGAGAGCATCACTGAGCTTCGTGTCAGCAGGGCGAAAGATGTAGCTTTTATCATTCTGACGAGCCATTGCCGTAAGCATTGCGGCAGTCACCTCACGCAGTTCCTTTTCCGGGTCCGTATCCTGGGGCTGAAGCGGTTCGGAGACCAGTGACATGGGATCGAATTTTTTTATGTCCTCATTGAGGTATACTGCATTGGTGTTGGAGCTGTCGCGGTCGATAACGGTCTGTTCGGCAGTATCGGCAGGGATGAAGTGTCCGATGATGTCCGCGCCGTAGAATCCGAGAGCGAGGATGAGTGCTGTCAGTACAGCAAAGATAATATTTGATCTCACAGGCATTCCTCCCCGGGTATGGTGATGAAAATGGTCGTGCCCTCATTCGGGCGGCTGGCGATCTCTATTTTTGCGGAGTGGAGCTCAGCAATCCTGCGGCAGAGCGCGAGTCCCAGACCTGCACCGCCTGCTTTTCTGCTGCGGGATTTGTCCGCCATATAGAACGGCTCAAACGCTTTTTTTACGACCTCGGGAGTCATACCAATACCGTGGTCGGTGATCGTTATGACAGCATCCCCCTCATACATTGCGGCATTCAGTACGACCGTTTCGTTTTTGGGAGAAGCTTTCACCGCATTTTCAATAATGTTGTACAGCAGCGACTTGAAAAGCTCCTCGTCCGCATTTATTGTAATATCCTGTGAAAGACATTCAAGTCTGACATCATTCTTGGCAATAAGAGGAACAAGTGCTGCTTTTGTTTCGTTTATCATGCTTTGCAGGCAGACAGGACGCTTTTGAATCTCTGTTCCGTTCATGGCGACTATGCCCATGAGCTTTCCTGAGAGCGAGCGAAGTCTTTTTGTTTCTTCTACGATAACACCTGCATATTCTGTTCGTTCACTGTCGGGAACGTGCTTCTTGATACGCAGAATATCGGCAAATCCGAGTATGGAGGTCAGCGGAGTTTTCATTTCATGTGAGAGATTGGCAATGAATGTCTGACGATCCTCGGCAATTTTTTCAAGCCGTGCAGCATTGACCTGTATCGAATCTGCCATAATATTCATGTTCTGAGCAAGCTCACGGAACTCCTGACTTCCGCGCTCGCGAATCCTGATGCGGTAATTGCCGCCTGCGATCGCCTTCGTGTAGACGTTGAGCCTGTTCAGCGGATTCAGCATGAGAAGCACCGTGATGAGCAGTATGAGGGAGATCGCTCCTGCGGAGATGATACTGACTTTCCGCACGAAGTCTATCTGCTTGTTCCTCATTATGTATATTTCGGATATATCAGATGAAGTAACGATACTGTAACTCATACCCTCGGTCGTTATGACCGAGCCGACAGCCATTTTGTGTCCGCTGTCAGTTCCGTACACGGATACGCTGTATTTTTTGCCCGAGCTGTCAATGCTGCTTATAAAGCTGCTCTCCGTTATCTTATCAAGGAGTTCGTCCATGCCGTTAGCGGCGATTACAGTGCCTGAGCTGTCAAATATTGCGGAATCACGCGTGCGTCCGCTTCCCCCGACTACCTCCGAGGCTATGCGGCGTATATCACCAGAGGTCAGTGCTATCTTTTCGTCGGCAAGCTTGGAGTATACAACGGAATTCGAGAACGAAGCCTCGAAGTATTCATGCTCGGAAATTGCGTGGGTCTGCTCACGTTCAAGGAGCAGGCGGTGGCTGTTGTTGAGTATCGTTACCGAGATAATGTTTACCGCAGCGATGATAAGGAAAAGCGAGCTGAGAAATATCTTCTGCCAGAGCTTCATGTGCTGTCACGGCTTTCGAGCCGGTATCCGAGCTTCGGTATTGTGATTAGAGAATCTTTCAGCCCGAGTTTGCGGCGTACCTGCTGGACATGGATATCGACTGTTCTGCTTTCGCCGCCGAACTCAAAGCCCCACACGCTTAAAAGGAGCTGTTCCTTTGAGACAGCGATATTCTGGTGCTGAAGAAAGTATACGATGACATCGAACTCCTTTGGCGTGAGCTGAACCTGACAGCCGTTGAGAGTGATCTCGTGCTTATCTATACTTACGTTAATGTCTCCGTATACAATGGTGTCCTGTACTTTATTGGAGCGGCGCAGTACAACATCTATACGCGCAAGAAGCTCCAGTGCCTCAAAGGGCTTGACGATATAGTCCTCAGCTCCGAGCCTCAGCCCTCTTACCTTGTCGGAGACCTCCTGCATTGCGGTCAGGAATATCACGGGGATGCCGCATCCCTTTATTTTCTCCATGACCTCAAAGCCGTTCATTTCGGGGAGCATTACATCAAGAAGGATGAGGTCATATCCTCCGCTGAGAGCCTCCTCTGCACCAGAACGTCCGTCATAGCAGCAGGTGCCCTTGTAGTCGACCATGCTCAGCGTTGCACAGATCATTTTTGCGATGTTTTCATCGTCTTCGATAATGAGTATATTTATCATATATAGCCTCACAAAGCAGAAATTTCGGAAAATTGCTTGACAATTCCTGAAAAATGGTGAATAATAGTAAAGACAGTCAGTAACTGCTGATATTATTGTAACAGCAGAGGACTGAGATGTCAAAGAAAAACAGTATTTTTTGCAAAAATTTTGCATTCCGCAGAGAGGAGAGGTAGAATATGAAAAAAACGGCTGCTGCATTGCTCGCCGCTTTTTTGCTCAGTTCGTGCAGCCTTGCTGATGAACAGCCAATGTCATCGGAGTTTACCGAAGACGAGCCGACTGAGACACAGAGCTACATATTCACCGGTCTGCCGGACATACCCTCTCCGGGCTATGACACCGAAACAGAGCCTGTCACCGATATTGCAGGAACGGAGCCGGCTTCGGCAGAAGAGGAGCAGACATCGGAAGCTCCGCCTGTCTCCACGGCATTGCCGACACCGCAGAATCCTGAGCTCCCACCTGATGGAGTACATTGCATCGAGACACCGTATATCTCTCAGAACGGCAGTCCTGCGGGATGCGAGCTTGTATGTACATCAATGCTTCTTGCATATTACGGCTTCAATATCTCGTCGGACGAGCTTCTCAGCGAGGGCTACATTGATATGGTGCCGGTCGATACATACACTGATCCCGAACGCGGCAATGTGATGTTCAGCGGAGACCCGGATCAAGCCTTTATCGGTGATCCGCACACCTCATATGGTTATGGCTGTTTCAGCGGTGCGATACGTTCCTGCCTGCGGAAGTATCTTGAGCATGAATTGTACGATGCGGTCGATATCAGCGGATTGTCGCTGAAGGATCTGTGCATGGAATACATCGACTTCGGTGAGCCTGTGATCATCTGGGCAAGTGTCGGCATGGAGCCGCTTTATACGGATAAAGCAAATACATGGGAGATACAGGGAACTGACAAGACAGTGGAATGGAGATCAAATGAGCATTGCTTCCTGCTGGTCGGATATAATGAGGAAAGCTACTGCTTCCACGATCCGCTGAACGGGGCATATACTCTGTATCCGCGTGATGTATCCGAGGCACGTTACCGTGAAATGGGCAGTCAGGCTGTGACTATCCATCCGTGGTAAGTTGCCTTGTGAACTTGTATTCGCTGACCGATGGAAAATATTCCGCGCGTGAACTTTCACGCATTGAAATTGCTGAGCCGTCCGCGCCTGTGATGATGTGGTCAGCAAGCAATATATCAAGAGAGCAGAGTGCCGTCCCGAGCTTCAGGGTGGCACTTTTGTCATATTGGGACGGTGCAGAAGAGCCTGAGACGTGATTATGGGCAATGAATACAAAGGCGGCATCGGAGCGGAGTGCAAAGTCAGCTATACGGCGGTTTGAGATGGTAACAGCACTGTCGTTTCCTGTGCTGATGCGCTCCACACATATTATGCGGAAGCGTTTGTCTGTCGCGGCGGCAATCAGAGTCTCCCTGCGTGCCGAGCGAAGCTGAGCCGAGAAAAAACGCTTTGCCGAATCAGCGGAATCGAGCTTGATACTGCCGCAGCTCGTGACTGCACATCTTCTGCTGAGCTGAGGGAACAGCGTGAGAAGGGCAGCTCCTGCTGTACTTATACCGCAATCCTGCATAAGAAAGACCGGATCAGAATCGGCAGCACTGCGGTAGCTTCCGTACTCGGCATTGAGCCTGTCTGCTGCAGCGGCTGCACCTTCTCCGCGTTCAGAGAAGCTCATCAGCAGCAGAAGCTTTTCATATTCGGAAAGGCTGTCGGGACCGTCGTTCAGACAGCGTGTACACAGCTCATTTTTCATACCATTCATATCATCACCGTCCTGAATGAGAATGCACCGCTTTGCTTCATGGAGAAGGTATTATTCTTTCCGCAGATAATGCAGTCTTCAAGGTTCACTTCTATTGCACCGAGCTTTTCGCTGAGCCTGCGGAGCAGGGCGAAATCCTTGTCGTCAGGGACAGGCTCACGGTCGGGATGGGAGATACCGAGTGCTATGCGTGTGCAGCCGTATCTCAGCAGCAATGAGGCGATACGTCTCAGTTCCGATCTGCCTTGCTTAAGACAGTGGGAGTTGAAGCTTACCTTGCCTGTAATGCCGAGATCGGCGTTCAGGCAGACTATCAGGCACAGTCCTTCTGCGCCATCGCCGAAGTAGCTGCGGAAGAAGCTGCACATACTTTCTGAGTTGGGCAGTCTGTCATATTCGCGGACACTTGTTTCGTATTCGCTGCACATCACAGCAATGAGCCGTATGAATTCGGCAGTCGGTACGCCTATGCCCCTGACTTCTGTAAGCTCCCTGACAGATGCGTTGAGTATGTTGTTGAGAGTACCGAATCTGTTTATCAGGTCATGGGCGAGTTCATTCGTGTTAATTCTCGGAAGCGCGTAGAACAGCAGCAGTTCCATGAGCTCGTGCTCGCAGAGAGCATCGGCACCGTAAGTTAGAAGCCGCTGCCTGAGTCGTTCACGGTGTCCTGTGTGGAGCTTGTATGTCATGCTGTTAACCTCCTGTTTCATATTATATATATTTTAGCATAGACGGACGGAAAATGCAAATGCGTGCAGAATAGTGCTCTGGTTGTGTACAATAGTATTTTATTGCAGCAGAAGTGGCTTTTACCGAAAGAAAAAGTCATAGAAATGATAATATTCTGCACGTTTTCTATGTTGACTTTGTAAATTTGCAGTGATATAATAAAATGGATATATTAAACCAAGAGGATATTATTTCTTTGGAGGGAAAAATATGCAATATAAAAAAATGGTAAGTGCACTGTTATCTGCTGTGGTGTCTCTTTCCACATTTGCAGGATTCGGCACAGGTCTGGCTGATACCGCAATGACTGCCGGAGCAGCCTCTGCCAACTGGAAGTTTGATTTCGGAGGCAGCGGCGCAGCAGGCGGCTATACGGGAGTTTCCGCATCTGACGGCTACAACTCCTCACGCGGATACGGATTTGCCCAGACAGGCAACGTATCAAACGTCAGTGCAGGAGGAAGCGGTGCAGGCAGCGATGCTGTCAAGTTCAACAACTACGGTACAGGCAATACGTTTAACGTAGACCTGCCCAAGGGACTGTATGAGATCAAGGTCATGACGGGTAATGCTCCGAGAACTACTATCCGTATCGAGGGTATGGTGCAGATGATGAATCTCACAGGCAACAATGCCGTTGAGACCATACGCATCCCTGTTACAGACGGACAGCTCAATGTTCAGGCAATCGAGGGAATGTCAGGACGTGAGCAGTCGATCTCGGCTATTGAAGTCACACAGATCAATACCACTTGTGAGATGAAGCCTACTATCTGGATATGTGGTGACTCGACCGTTGCCAATTATTATAATTGTGCTGATACCTCACAGCACGGCTGGGGACAGTTCCTCGGCAATTATGTTGACAGCACTTACTGGGATGTGCGCAATCAGGCGACAAGCGGTCAGTATGCCAAGGGATTTTACGACGGCGGACAGTTTGCTCCGATAGAGACCTACGGAAAACCCGGTGATATATATATTATCGCTATCGGTATCAATGACAGCAATTACTCCAATAAGGACGAGTACCGTCAGACAGTTACGACCATGGTGCAGAAGGCGAAAGCTAAGGGCATGACCGTACTGCTCGTAAAGCAGCAGGGACGCCGCGGCGACCTTCAGCGCAGTCCGCTCCTTTCAGGACGCTGGTACGGCGGTGAACTCGATACAGTCGGCTCACAGCAGGATGTTCAGGTCATCGACCTTTTCACTCCGTGGCAGAATTTCGGATTGTCCGTTGGTTATGACGGAATGGCTTCGTATTATGCGATACAGGCAAACGGCTCCAACGATGATCTTCACCAGAGCAAGAAGGGCGCGATGAAGCTTGCCGAGATCATGTCCACACTGTACGATTTCAGCGGCTCAGCAGGCGCAGAAATGAACGAGAGCGTTTATTATGCTTTCAAGAACGTCAACAGCGGACTTTACCTCAATGCCAACGAAGCGAATATGGACGTTGACCAGCAGAAAATGACCGACCCTGCGCGCGAAATGGCGTGGTCGCTGAGGTCCGCAGGCGACGGCTACTATTCGATAAATTCGGCTATCCCCGTTATGGACCTCGAATATCTGCTTGAGGTAGACGGCGGTAACGGCTCGAACGGTCAGAATGTCAAGCTCGGCGGCTACGGCGAAGGACCTGTCACTGACCAGCTTCCCGCGTATAAGGACAGCCAGCTTTTCAAGTTCAAGCGCAACTCCGACGGCTCGTATACGATACTTACGAAGGTATCAGATGACAAGGCTGCAGTCGAGGTAGGCAGCGCCTCCAAGGACGCAGGTGCGAATGTACAGCAGTGGGAGGTAAACGGTCACGACTGCCAGAAGTGGGTAGCCGAGGTCGTGAATATGCCTATAAACGGACATATAGTCTCCGACCTCATAGTCCTCGACAGCGAACGTGCTGGTTCATGGAGCATTCAGAATTCCGCTTCAGGCATGAAACTGTTCGGAGACAGAGATTTTACCGTAAGCTCGCTCCCGTCCGTTCTCAGCGATTCCGAGAACATCGTGACAGCCTGCGATTCCAAGAATGCAACAGGAGATGAGGCGAAGTTTGCTGTAAAGAAAGATTCAACAGTATACGTTGCTCTCGATAACAGAGTATCAGTTCCCTCGTGGATGAGCTCATACAGCAATACAGGCGAATCCTTCACATGCAACAATGAGCAGTTCCTTATCTATGCAAAGGACTTTGCAGCAGGTGAGCAGATAGTACTCGGCTCAAACGGTACAAATTACAACTGCATGAATTATTCCGTATTCGTCAAGGCAAAGCCCGAGGTTACAACAACTACAACGACTGAGCCTCCTGTTACAACAACTACAACAGAAGCTCCGGCATACACAACAACACCGGGCAGCAGAATAGTAATGGGTGATGCCAACTGTGACGGAAAATTCTCCGTTGCAGATGCGGTCGCAATACTCCAGTCAATAGCAAATAAGGACAAGTACGAGCTTTCAGCGCAGGGCAAGATAAATGGAGATGTTGACGGCGTTGAGGGAATCACCGCAAGAGATGCCCTGTTCCTCCAGCAGGTCGATGCAGGTATAAAAGAACTGCCGGATGCTCCTGAGCAGATCGATACAACCGCTTCAACGACTACTACTACCACCACTACTACTACAATGACCACAGTGATCCTTCCGAAGCTTTACTATGCAGTTGATCAGACATGGGATGACGGCTGGGCTGAGAGCAGCAACGGAGGCTTCACCAAGACTGAGGCTTCTATGGGAAGCTCCCAGAACGTCGGCTATGTGAACCTCAACAACGTTGTCGGAAGCAGCATGACACTGAATGTCAATGTGCAGACTGACGGCAATTACATGACATATATCCGCTATGCAAACGGCACAGATACAGACAGAAAGACAAACGTTTTCGTCAACGGCAATACGCAGACCTACTGGCTCCAGTCATTTCCCGGCACAGGTTCATGGACTGACTGGAAGGGCATCGGTCTGGTGCTTCCTCTCAAGGCAGGAGCAAATACCATCAAGTTTGAGTCTGCTGTAAGTGACGGCGGTCCGAACTTCGACTATATCGAGCTTACGTTTACTGACGAGCCCGTTGCAGAGACATTTGATCCCAACGCTGCTCAGCAGACTGTTGACGGAAGCAAGCCTTCACTTTTCCTTGCAGGTGATTCCACATGTATGTATTACAATGCAAGCAAGCAGAGCCAGAACGGCGGTCCGATACAGGGCTGGGGTTATTATCTGTCTGATTACTTTACAGATGACGTTACCGTTTATAATAATGCCATCGCAGGAAGAAGCTCCAAGAAATTCTATGATGAGGGCAGATTTGCTTCTATCACCGAGAATCTCAAGAAGGGCGACTTCGTAATGATCCAGTTTGCAATCAACGACGCTGATTACACCAAGGAGGACAGATATTCTCCTGTCTGCGGAAACGTTGACAATCCTCAGAGCGGCTCTTACGAATGGTATCTTACATCATTCATCAAGGATACAATGGCAAAGGGAGCGACTCCGATACTTATGTCGTGTACGCTGAGTGCAAAGTCGTATTCAGACGGAAAATTCACCGCAAGCTATACAAACTACACTGATGCGTGCAAGAAGCTTGCCGCGAAGTATAATATTCCGTTCGTTGACGTTAACGGCATAATGGTCAACCATTACAATTCAGTCGGATATGACAAGGCAAAGTCGTATCACATGGCAGGAGCTGTTGCAGGCTCATCTGACCTCACTCATTTCAATGAGGGCGGAGCCAAGGTGATTTCAGGACTTATTGCAAATGCTGTTAAGTCACAGAGCATTGCAGGTCTTTCAGGCTATGTAAAATAAAACATTTCACAGACTGCACGGGTCATTCCCGTGCAGTTTTTTATTGAAATTCAATTATCAGTGAAGTTGTGCAGCGGAATGCATTTCGCACAAATATTGTTGACATAATGAAATAATAATGGTATAATATAAAATAGGATAAAATACTTTGCGCTTTATGAATTGATATGTACAAACTGCACATACAGCGCGTTCCTGTATTTCATAACGGAGGTATTATTATGGTTAAACGGTTATTTTCGGCTGTGACAGCTTCTGCTTTTATGGCAGTCTGTTCGATGTCATCATATCCTGTCGGACTGATCGCCAAAGCTGATACAGTTACAGGAGAAACAGCAGATGGTTTTGCTTATGAGATAGGAAATGATTTTGTTAAGATCACAGGCTGGAACGGAGACACAGAAGGTATTCATTCATTATCAGTACCTGAAACCGTTGATGGCAGAGAAGTAACGGAAATCGGACAATATGCGTTTGAAGGATTGAGCGGTATCGAAAAAATTGAGATCCCTGACTCCGTAAAAAAAATAGGTTGGGGGGCTTTCAGCAAATCAGGGATAAAATCGATCGACCTTCCTGACAGTATCGAACATCTTGACAAGAAGATATTTGACGGATGTGAGAATCTGAAGGAACTTACTATCCCGAAGAATTTGCCAAAAAATGGAATGACAGCCGATCTGTATTTCGGAAACGGCTATATTAGTGCGCTTATGGGATCGTATATAGAAAAGATCATTCTTGAAGACGGTATGGAGTATGTTCCTGATGATATGGCATGGAGTGCACCTATGGTCGAGGAAGTAGTGATACCGGAGTCGGTAACGACTATTGGCTCATATGCGTTCAGGTATTGCAGTACACTTGAATCGCTTGATATTCCTGACGGAGTTACAAAAATAGAGGATTGTGCATTTCAGGGAACATCTCTCGATTCGATACGTTTGCCTGAGAAACTTGCCGAATGTGAAGGTTCATTATTCGCTGATTGTGAAAAGCTGAAGGAAGTCACAGTTCCTGCTGCATTAACAAGTGCGAAAGAAATGTTCAGGGGATCGTTTGTCGAGACCGTTAATATAGAAGACGGAATGAAGAAAGTGCCTGATTACCTCTTAATGGGAACCGAACATATTGCAGCAATAAATATCCCTGATACGGTTACTTCACTTGGAACAGGCATGCTTGAGGAGAATACATCAATAAAGGACTTTACAGTTCCTAAGCAGATCACCGAAGCCGTCAGAACTTTCAGAGCATCAGAACTTGAATCCTTAACATTTGCGGAAGGGATGCTGTCAATTCCGGATTCAATATGCCAGAACAGCAGTAAACTCGAAAGAATCAATCTGCCTGACGGACTGGAAAGCATAGGAGAAAAAGCATTTTGTGAATGTCCCTTGCTTAGAAAAGCAGCTATTCCAATGTCTGTGAAAACAATTGGGGAGTCATGTTTTTCAAACGACAAGCTTCTGAATACAGTATCATTGCATGAAGGCATTGAATCGATAGACTACCATGCTTTTGAAAAGTGTTCAGCTCTCAGAACAATGACAATTCCTTCCACACTGTCAAAGTGCGGAAGTGAAGTATTTGCTTACAGCGGATTGACAGAAGCATGGATAGCTGACGGTATCGTAAAAGTACCTGATTGTCTCTTTGAGAGAGCAGAAGAACTGGAAACAGTGCATATTCCTTCGTCTGTAAAGGATCTCGGAGACAAGACTTTCAGAGGATGTATAAATCTAAGTACACTGGATATGCCGTTTGAATCAGGAGAGATAATGCCTGAGGATAATTTTCATAGTGCGACCTTTGAAAAATGTTATTCACTTAATGATGAACGTGTCAGCATCTATGATCCTGAGAATACTTTTGTTAATTATTCCGAAGTCATGGACGGAGATAAACGTATCATAAACTATACCGTGTATTATGCGGTAAATCCGCTCTTCATTGAAAGATTCCACGGAGGAAGAATAGAAGTATCTGTTGACAAAACAAATCTCATTGCAGGAAGAAGTCTTCCTGTTGGTCTGCGCCAGCATGAGCTGTCGGAAAGTCAGGAAAGTGTTACTTTTGAGCTTACGGAAGACAATCAGACAGGTGTATTGAGATTCAGCACGGAACCGCAGGATGATGCCGTAACTGATATTGATGTGGTATTTGGTGCTGATTTCAGAGGATCAGGCAGATATACTAAATCAGTATCTGTCAATAATTCCATGAGTTCTGCTGCGGGTGTTTCGCTGAATGTGCCTGCGTATGCAGGAATACAGAACGGCAAAGCATCAGCGGCAGTATACGGATTCTATTATGGTTCGGGAAACGTTACGGTTTATGTAAATGATGAAGTGGCGGCGGAAGTAACTCCGAGCATATACACAGGCAGATACAGCACAACTCTGTCTTTTGATGCAAAAGAAGGAGATGCAGTAAATGTCTATGCGGAAGCAGGCGAAAAGAAAAGCGAAGTTATAAGTATGCCGTGTCGTGAGCAGGTGATCGAAGTCAAGAAAGCCGTTCTTACTCACAATAACTACCATACTGATTACGCACTTGATATTACTGATGCATTTATAAACGGAGCAGTTCCATATATAGCCTACAATCCTTCAAATCGGATCGGCTTTGAAGTAACGTTATCTGACAACGACTGCCTTGCAGTATATGTATCATCTACCGTTAACGGAAAGACTTCATCCATCGACCTGACATTTGACAGTGAGACAGGTACATGGAAAGGGGAGGGGTATTTCGATTCAACTATACCGGGTACCCTGAATATCAATGCAGTCAGAAATGAAAACAAATATCAGCTTTCGTCCGATACCGACGGAAATGTTATGATAAACGGCAGAACATTCGATGAGGAAAACGGTGATGCTGATACAGACAGCGGAGATGCGATAGATGAATTCATCGCAGATACAAAAGCAACAGTATCAGGTGATGATAACAATATCATATCAGTATATGATACATCTGACGTTATCGGCAAGCCCTCCGGAATAATCAACTATCTCGGTATTCAGAGTTCTGCTGTTCTTGATGGAAATAGTGTTACGCCGCAGGAAATAGCTGATAATTATGAGCAGTTCGGATTTACGGAATCTCCGCTGACATATATGGATGAAAGCGGAAAAATTCACAGATACTATGTGAAAATGCTTACAGATGACGAAGAAACGACAGAACTACTCAATAATATTGAAGTTCCTGAGGGAAAAGAACAGACACCCGCTCCTGTTCAGCAGAAAAAGGCAGCAGTTAACTCTCTGGCAAACCGCGTTTTCAATACCTTAGCCGATCTGAAAGGCGGAACTGATACCGCAAATAAATGCCTGAACGGAACGATCGTATTTGAATGTGTCGCAGATTCCGCAGATAATAAAGGACAAGCAAGGGATTTTGTGATAAATGTTACCGCTGAGACTGAAAAACAGACTTTGCTGACGTATGCAGCAAAGAAGAGCTTCAATGGACATTCATTGAGTAAGTCTGTTGACGGATATGGCAAGTGTCTGACCGCTGTTGAACATTTCACCAATGCGTGCGGTATGCTTTCTGATCTGAGAGATGTCGTCAATTCTGATGATCCGAGAGTTAAGGCACATGAAACAGAGCTTGAATGTGTTATTGTTGCAACTACAATGTCTAAGGCGTCGCTGACTGTTGTAGGTGGAGAAATAATCGGTACATCATTTGTTGCAGGAGCAGGAGCAATTGCTGCAGGTGTAAGTGTACTGCCTGCCGTTCTTTCGGTAGTTGCTGTTGTCGGTGCAGTGTACGCTGTCGGAGTGGGTATAGATTGTGTGAGCAGTTGGCTGAAAAGCATTATTATCGGCGAAAACAAGGTCGGCAATGATGCAAGGCTCAATATGCTTATCGACCCGAGCGGTATTGCATACGAATTTCTTCCATCAAATCCGGTAAAGGGTGCTTCCGCAGAGATCTTCTACAAGAATTCTGACGGTGATGAAATAAGCTGGAATGCTTCCGACTACGACCAGATAAATCCGCAGATAACAGACGGTGCAGGACGGTTTGCATGGGATGTTCCCGAAGGAATGTGGAAGGTCAGAGTTACTGCGGAAGGGTATGAGGCTGCTGAATCTGACTGGCTGCCTGTACTTCCTGTTCAGACAGGCGTAGATCTGAATATGAAGAGTATGCTTCCGGCTGAGATCGTAAGTGCCGAATACATAGGAAACAAAGCTGAGATACGTTTTTCAAGGCATGTTATGGACAGCACACTTTCGTCCGAAACGCTATTCCTTACAGGAAAAAACGGAGAAAAAACAGAATGCAGACTTACTCCTGTAAAAGAAGATGGCAATGATACCGAGTGTTCGATCATCTGTCTTGTTACAGCCGATGGAGCAGCATCACTTGAAGGCTTATATGTGAACCTGACAGCAGATGTACTCAGTTATTCGGGAGTAAAGTCAGCTGCATCAGTGAAACTGCTTGAAAAGAGTGAAAAAGAGGCATTTGAAAATTATGAAGCCGATTATACCCTTGGCGATGTAAATGAAGACGGAAAAATCGATGCGTCCGATGCATCACAGATACTCAGGATATATGCTATGCTTTCAACTGTGGGAACAACTGAGGAAACAGACTCACAGATGAAAGCGGCGGATGTAAATACAGACGGAAAGATCGATGCATCCGATGCATCCTATGTTCTCGGTTATTATGCTTATCTTTCAACAAGTACAGGCACTCCTGTATCAATTGAGGAGTTTATTGGCCGTTGATAGAGTCAGTCGCAGCAAGCTTTTCAACGCTTGCTGCGACTGACCTGAAACGGATATCCGTGCAGGCTGTGGCTTTTTACCTAAAAATTGTTGACACAGAATAGATATAATGGTATAATAATTGTTGCAAATAAAGGTAATGTCGCACAAAGCACACTCAAAGGCTTTGTACATCACATATTTGCCTCACATGAGCAATACCTTAGTATGCTCGCTATGTCACAGTATACATTATTCAAATGATGCTGCCTGATATTTATGGATTTTTTTAGAAAGGATAAGTGACATAATGAATAACAAGACAAAATTCAGAAAGCTGTTTATTGGCATCAGTTCTGCGGTTTTTATGTGCCGGAGTTTGAATGCTCCGTATTTGTTCCATACTGAAGCAGCCGATATCAGCGGAAAAATCATCTACGTTTCCGAAGACGGTAATGATTTCAGCGGAAACGGTTCTTCAGGCAGTCCGTACCGCTCCATAAAAAAAGCTGCTGATGAAGCAACGGCAGGAACAACCGTGCTGATTCGTCCGGGTACATATATAGAGGAGAATATCACGCCGAAGGAATCAGGAAAAGCAAATGCCATGATCGTGTTCAGACCTGAAAACACATCTGATATGGGTAAGGTAATAATCAAACATAAGGATGTTTTTAACGGTTCAACAATTACTCCGCAGGTCAAGGCGCAGTGGCTTGCCGATACCGGATGGAAAGAGGCAGAAGTTCAGCACTACGATAATGCAGGTATTGAATATTCCATTGCAGCAAGAAAAAATGAACTTACCGACGTTTTCAATCTTGTCGGACGTGATTATATCAAGATTGAAGGCTTTGTATTTGAGGACTATAAGTATGCCCGCAGCACAATTGACATTATGGGTAATGGAAACGTGGTGCTGAACAATCAGTTCAAGAATCTCGGCTGTGTATACAATGCACCGTGGTCATGGACGAATGTGGGCGTTTATCGTCCTGATGTAACTGTTCCCGTTGCAGGAAAGGACAACGTTATCCGCAACAACTATTTTGAGAGCGTATATGGTGAAACACTTTGTTACGACAACCACTCACAGAACTGTATCATATCTGAGAACACATTTATTGGTGCGATCGGAAAGAATGCAGGTGCAGGCGGTGCAGAATCCTCTACATTAGGCGGCAGAGCAGACGGAAACAGAAACAACGCATTTGCATTCAACTATTCGGGCGGCTCTGTTAACGGCGGCACGATATGGCTTGACATCAGTGTAAGAGATTTTACTGCAGTAAGAAATGTGGCGCATAATACGGCATATTTCCTGTTCAATGAATCTGAATGTACCCGTAACTGGGCTTACGAGAATATTGTCTATAATAAACCTCTTGATGCAAACCGGAGAATGCCGATCGGTTCATATTTTATGAATTTCCCTGCACAGAAAATTGAATCGGGACTTTACTCTGCATTCTGGGATACAGGTTCAACGTGGGATGCAAGATGGGTCAATAATGTAACATACAATCTGAAAAATGGTATTTCTCTCGACAGATCATATAATAATGATGTAATTAACAATATTT